>NZ_JARWLB010000004.1:0-398767 GCF_047445835.1 Rhizobium sp. BR 317
ACCCAGGGGAAGGCCGAGAAGAAGCCGGTGATGACGGTCGCCCCCCAAAACGACATCTGACCCCAGGGCAGAACATAGCCCATGAAGGCCGTCGCCATCATCAGGAGATAGATGATCACGCCGAGGATCCAGAGGATTTCGCGCGGCGCCTTGTAGGAGCCGTAATAAAGACCGCGGGCGATGTGCAGATAGACCGCCACGAAGAAGAACGAAGCGCCGTTGGCGTGCATGTAGCGCAGCAGCCAACCATGATTGACGTCGCGGACGATCTTTTCGACCGAGTTGAAGGCGATCGTCGTATCGGCCGCATAATGCATGGCGAGAACGACGCCGGTCAGGATCTGCAGGACCAGCATCACGGCCAGCATGGCGCCGAACGTATAGGCATAGTTCAGATTGCGCGGGACCGGATAGGCGATGAAACTGTCATAGACCATACGCGGCAGCGGCAGCCGCGCGTCGACCCATTTTTCGAGCCCCGTAGATGGCTCGTAAGACGAATGACCACTCATGATTCAGTTCCCCCTCAACCGACCTTGATCTTTTTTTCTGCGGTGAACGCATATACTGGAATGGCGAGGTTCTGGGGCGCAGGCCCATGGCGGATGCGACCGGCGGTATCATAGACCGAACCGTGGCAGGGACAGAACCAGCCACCATATTCTCCCGCCTGACCGAGCGGTATACAGCCGAGATGCGTGCAGACGCCGACCATGACAAGCCAGTTCTCCTTCCCATCACCGGCCGAACGGGCCACATCGGTGGCTTGCGCATCGGCCGGGAGATTGGCATTGCGGGCAACCGGGTCCTTCAGATCAGAGATCTGCGCACCCTTCGCATCGTCGATTTCCTTCTGCGTGCGATTGCGGATGAAGACCGGCTTGCCGCGCCATTTCACCGTCATCGACATGCCGGGTTCCAGGCTCGAGACGTCGACTTCGATGGAAGCAAGAGCGAGCGCCGAGGCATCCGGCCGCATCTGGTCGATAAACGGCCAGGCGACCGCGACGGCGCCTACTGCGCCAGCCATGCCCGTCGTCAGATAAAGGAAATCTCGGCGAGTCGGCTCGCCCGTGGTTTCACCTGTCGTAGTATGCTCGCTCAATGCCGGACCATCCTCTTCCGCAAAACCCGCAGCTAGGCGCTGCGGTACCCCCTCACTAACGACGAATCAACGCGACCATAATTCCGCCATAGATTCCTCCGTAACCCGCCGCGTTCTAAGCTTGATCGCAAATTATGTCCAGTCTTGGCAAGGGGTGGGGGCACAATGTCGCGGGAAAACTGCACTATTTAGCCGCAAGCGCCGGACTTAGAATCCACGCCATCGCTTAAGCAGGCGTAAGCACATGAAATATCATCAGATATGCATAATAGTTTTTCGCAATGCACCGCGAAAGAAACGGCGATTTCAATGCTGCATTGCAACATAGTCGACCGCATCCTGACGATTGATTGATGCTAAGTCTTACTTCCTACTCCTTAAATCCGAGTGGATTTAAGCAGTGACTTGTGTGCCTTTATGATGCCGCCGCCGCTCTCAAAGCCACCGACGAATACGGCTGAGGACATGACTATGAGACACACGATCTACTGCGTTCTATGCGTCCTTGCCACATTGGCGCTGGCCATCCTTGCGGCGCGTTATGTAACCGATCTCTGGCTGCTCGCCTTCTTTGAAAGCCTGCAGACCCACATCAGCCTTTTCGGCATCGCGCTTGCCCTGCTCGCCCTTCTCTTCAAGCGGCATTGGTATGCGGTTTTCCTGCTGGCTGTCGGTGCCGGGCTTACCGTCCATTCCGTCGTGATGCTGCGCGAATACGCCGCCTCGCCTCCGATGAACCCGCCGGCAGTCGCCGATGAGAGCAAGAGCTTCACCCTACTCTCTTTCAATATTGAAGACAGTAACTTCGAAAACGGCGCACGGATCGCTGATCTCATCGTCAACTCGAAAGCCGATGTCGTGGAAATCTTCGAGGCCGGCCCGATCCAATCGGAACTGAAGCGGATAACCAAAGTCTATCCCAACTATATCGGCTGCGGCATCATGACCACCGATTGCGATTCCCTACTGCTGTCGAAACGGCCGTTCCAGACGCAGGTAATGCGCAGTCTCGGCAGCCTCTGGGACAATCGTTTTGTGCTGGCGACCATCGATATGGACGGTCAGCCGGTCAACTTTGCCTCCGCTCATCTCAGTAAACCCTATTTCGACGAGTTTCATGAAATAGAGTTGGATATCCTCGGTCCGATCCTAAAGGATGTTCAGGGGCCGCTGATCCTTGCCGGCGATTTCAACGCCTCGGTCATTGCACCCGATATGCGGGCCTTCCTCAATGACACCAGTCTACGCCACGCCTTCCCTGAACCCGCCACCTGGCCGATCATAGCCGGCGGCTATGGCATCTCCATCGATCATGTTTTCGCGCGCGCCCCGCTGCGGCTGAAATCCGTACAGCAGATACCCGATGCCATGGGATCGAACCATTTCGGGCTGATGACGGAATTCAGCGTTTCGAAATAACGCTTTGATTTTGCGCAAGCTTGTGCGGGAACTACTCGGCTTCGGCTGCTATGAAGCCGCCGGACTGACGCGCCCATAGTTCTGAATAGAGACCGCCCCGGGCAATCAGTTCGTCGTGGGCGCCCTCTTCAATGATCCTGCCCTTGTCGATGACGATCAGCCGGTCGAGCTTGGCGATGGTCGATAGGCGATGTGCGATCGCGAGCACCGTCTTGCCCTCCATCAATGCTTCCAGATTGGACTGTAGCGCCGCCTCGACCTCGGAATCCAACGCCGACGTCGCCTCATCCAGCACCAGGATCGGCGCGTCCTTCAACATGACGCGGGCAATCGCGATGCGCTGGCGTTGGCCACCGGATAATTTGACCCCCCGTTCGCCAACATGGGCGGCATAGCCCTTGCGGCCCTTCTGATCCTCCAGCGTCACAATAAACTGGTCCGCCTCCGCCCGCCGGGTCGCCTGTGCCATCTGCTCCTCGCTCGCCTCCGGACGGCCAAAGAGGATATTGTCGCGAATGGAACGATTGAGCAGCGCAGTGTCCTGCGTCACCATGCCAACCTCTCCACGCAGCGACTCCTGCCGCACCGTGGCGATATCCTGGCCATCGATCAGGATGCGCCCGCCTTCGAGATCATAGAAACGCAGCAGCAGATTGACGAGCGTCGTCTTGCCGGCACCGGAGCGACCGACAATGCCGACCTTCTCGCCGGCACGGACCGTCAACGAAAAATCGTCGATGACGCCGCTGCCGCGACCATAGTGGAAGCTCACGCGCTCGAAGCGGATTTCCGGACGGACAATCTGCAGGTCTCTGGCGCCCGGACGATCGACCAGGCCGATCGGCTCGGAGATCATCTCAGCAGAATTCTGGATCGTGCCGAGATTGCGCATGATCGCATTGAACTGCGCCATCATGCGGCCGAAGAGCATATTGAGCCGCAGTACCATGCTGAGCGTGAAGGCGACGCCGCCGGTGGAAATCTCGCCGGCGAGCCAGAGGTGGATGGCGAGCGCCGCAATCGTCGTGATCATCACCCCGGACAGGAGCGCCAGCGACGAGCGCACGCCGGTCAGAAGCCGCGTGAACGGCATGACGGCGCCTTGGAAGTGATCGAAGCCGTTGCGGATATAATCGTCGTTCTGCTCCTCGCGGCCGAAAAGTTTCAGCGTCTGGATATTGGCATAGGTGTCGACCATGCGGCCGTTCAACATCGACGACGCCTCGGCGGCGTTGCGCGCATGGCGCCGGATGCGCGGCACGAAATAGCGGGCGAGCAGTGAAAAGATACCGATCCAGACCGCGATCACCAGCGCAAGGCGCCAATCGAGCCCGCCGACCAGCGCTATGGTCGAGGCAGCATAGATGATGATGAACCAGACCACCTGCAGCAGCGACACGACGAGATCGCCCGTCGACTGCCCCGCCGACCAGACCTTGGTGACGATGCGGCCGGAGAAATCGTTCTGGAAGAAGCTCACCGACTGGCGCGCGACATGTACATAGGCCTGCCAGCGCACGAGATTGAGAAAGCCGGGCACAACCACCTGCTCCTCGACCAGCGCCCCGAGACTGACCACAACGAAACGGACGACCAGCACGACGAAAACCATGCCGAGCAGCGCGCCACCGTGGCCTGACAGCAACCCTGCCCAGCCCGCGCCCGGCTGCACCTTGTCCAGGATGTCGACGAGATGCCCGACAAACCAGAACAGCGCCGCCTCCAGCACCGCCACCGCGCCGCCGAGCGCCGCCATCGCCAAAAACGGCCCCTTCGCCTGGCCGACATAATACCAGATGAAAGCCCAAAGCGACCGCGGCGGACGCAGATCGCCAGTGCGGTAGTAGGGATCAATCCAGGTTTCGAACAGGCGATAGACGGAACGGATCAGCATCCCAGCGATATAGGAGGTTTCACCGGGGGAGCAAAGGAAAGTGAGTGGTTATGGAATCTTATATTTTTGTCATGTTCCACAATTGGAGGCTGCAGTACAAAGTCACCAATGAGTCGGAATTCAGAACCATGTCTATTTCAGCTTGATACTCATACTATTGTGATTTATATATTACGGACGCTCCATGCTTCGCATACTCCAGACAGTTACTTATCAACGCTGGGAACGCCGGCTTCGGGATGAGCGCGCTCGAGCGGCGATTGCTGCACGACTTTCCCGCTTAGCATTTGGTCTTATGGGAGACATCAAACCGGTCGGCGACGGCGTGAATGAAATGCGTATCCATTACGGACCGGGCTACCGAGTCTATTTTGTTCAACGCGGCGGAGAGATCATTATCCTCCTGTGTGGCGGCGATAAGAGCAGCCAAGCCAGGGATATCGAACAAGCGAAAATGCTCGCCAAAAATGCGGACGAATTTGATGCCTGAGAAATTAATCCCGTACGATCCCGCAGAGGCGCTGACTTCCAACGACGCCGTCGATGAATTCATGAGGGACGCCTTTGAAAGCGGTGACGCAGGATATATCGCCCATGCGCTCGGCGTCGTCGCCCGCACAAAAGGCATGACTGGAATAGCGAAAGAGACTGGTAAGGCGCGGGAAGCGCTCTACCGCTCCTTCGCATCGGATGGCAACCCGACGCTGAAGTCCGTCCTTGCAGTAATGCAATCGCTTGGATTTGAACTAACGGTCAAACGACACAACATTTGACATAGTGGGAACCGCCGCAGGGATGGCCCGTAACCTCTTTCAGCCAGATCTCAGCAATAAATAGCCTCAACAAAAAAGGGCGAGCCCGAAGCCCGCCCCTCTTCTCATTCCGCGGCCGCCTCGGCCTCTTCGTGATCCGCCAGGAACCCGCCGGACTGCCGGTTCCAAAGGTCGGCATAGATGCCGCCGTGTTGGACCAGATCGTGATGGGTGCCCGTCTCGATGATGCGGCCCTTGTCCAGCACGATGAGGCGGTCCATCTCGGTCAGCGTCGACAGCCGGTGGGCGATGGCGATTACCGTCTTGCCCTGCATCAGCGCGAAGAGGTTTTCCTGGATCGCCGCTTCCACTTCGGAATCGAGCGCCGAGGTCGCCTCGTCCAGCACCAGGATCGGCGCGTCCTTCAGGAAGACGCGGGCAATCGCGATACGCTGCCGCTGGCCGCCGGAAAGCTTGACGCCGCGCTCACCGACCTGGGCGTCGAGCCCCGTGCGGCCCTGCATATCCGACAGCCCTTCGATGAACTCCCAGGCATTGGCGCGCTTGGCCGCCTGGATCACCTCCGCATCGGTCGCCTCCGGATGACCGTAGGCGATGTTGTCGCGGATCGAGCGATGCAGCAGCGATGTGTCCTGCGTCACCACACCGATCAGCGAGCGCAGGCTATCCTGTGTCACCTTGGCGATATCCTGGCCATCGATGGTGATGCGCCCGTTTTCGAGATCGTAGAAACGCAGCAGCAGGTTCATCAGTGTCGTCTTGCCAGCGCCGGAGCGGCCGACGAGACCAACCTTCTCACCCGCCTGGATATCGAAAGTCAGATTGTCGATGACACCTTTGGCCTTGCCGTAATGGAAGCGGACATGATCGAAGTGGATCGCCCCCTGCTTGGCCGTGATCGCGGGAGCTGCCGGCACGTCGACGATGTCATGCGGCTTCGTCAGCATCTCGATACCGTCATAGATCGTGCCGATGTTCTCGAACAGCGCCGAGACTTCCCACATGATCCATTGCGACATGCCGTTGACGCGCATGGCAAGCCCGATGGCGATGGCAATGGCGCCGATCGAGATTGAACCGCTCAGCCAGAACCAGATCGACAGTGCCGAGATGACGAACAAAGCCACGCAGTTGTTGACGTAAACCGCGATGTAGAACAGCGTCACCTTGCGCATCTGCCCGTAGACGGTCTGCAGGAATTCGCTCATGCCGGCCTTGGCATAGCCCTCTTCACGGCCCGCATGCGAAAACAGCTTCACCGTCGCGATGTTCGTATAGCTGTCGACCACCCGCCCCGTCATCGTAGAGCGTGCATCGGCCTGAGCGGCTGCGATCTTGCGCAGTCGCGGCACGAAATAGCTGACGATGCCGACATAGATTATGAGCCACGCCAGGATCGGCAGCATCAGCCGCCAGTCCGCTGCAGCGATGACCAGGATCATCGACAGGAAATAGGTGACGACATAGACGAAGACATCGAGGATCTTCATCACCGCTTCGCGCACGGCAAGCGATGTCTGCATCACCTTGGTGGCGACGCGGCCAGCGAACTCGTTAGCAAAGAAGGTCATGCTGTGGCGCAGCAGGAAGCGATGCATCTGCCAGCGGGCAATCATCGGATAATTGCCGAGCAGCACCTGGTGCATGATAATGGAATCGAGCACGGCCGCCAGCGGCAGGCCGACCAGCACCATCGCGCCCATCCAGAAGAGCTTATGCCACTCCGTTTGCAGGAATGTCGCCTTGTCCGCATGCGACAGCCAATCGACGATAGCGCCCAGGAACTGGAACAAAGCCACTTCGCCGATGGCGATCAGCATAGTGAGAACGGCCATAGCGATCAGCCAGGGCGCGGCCGGCTTGGTATAATGCCAGCAGAAGGCAAAGAGACCCCGCGGCGGGACGTCCGGCACTTCGCTCGGAAAAGGGTTTAGTCGCTGTTCGAACCAGCCAAACATGAAATGCTCCAAAGACTCGACCCTTCGGCTACCACTTCCGCGTCTAAAGGGACCGCAGGCTGATATGGTGGCCGGGTGATGAAAGAACGAGGCCCTATCGGCCGCGCAATGAATCAAAAGGGGGAAACTTGCAAAACGCGCCTTAAAGCGCCTGTATCATCGCCATGGGATCACGGCCGGGAGGCGCATCATCACAAACAAATTATTCATCTGAGCCTCCTCTGTCGCAAGTTGTAGAGCGGTTGTGTTTTACCGTGCATTGATCGCGTTGAAAAGCGAAATGTGCCTAAAAACACGCCGGAATCTTCAATTCTCCTGATGAGGACATCACGGAAACCAGGGGGATTCGACAAAAAGCGAAGACAACTCTCGGCAATTTCGTTAGTTGCAGAATATGACTTCGCTGCGCATTGCCCTCTATCAGCCCGACATTCCCGGCAACACCGGCACGATCCTCCGACTCGCCGCTTGCCTCGGCCTTGGCGTCGACATCATCGAGCCGGCAGGTTTCGACATATCGGATCGCAATCTCAAGCGCGCCGGCATGGATTACCTCGCCGCCGTCGCGCTGACGCGGCATGTCAATTGGGAGCGTTTCGAAGCCTGGTGGGCGGAAAGCGGGCGGCGTTTGGTGCTCGCCTCCACCAAAGCAGCCGAACGCTATACGGATTTCGCCTTTCGCAAAGACGACATCCTGCTCTTCGGCCGAGAGAGCGCCGGCGTGCCCGATCATGTGCATGAAAAGGCCGATGGCCGCATCCTGATCCCGATGGTTGGCGGACAGCGCTCGATCAATGTCGCCATGTCCGCGGCGATGATTTCGGGTGAGGCGCTGCGGCAGACGAACTGGTCGTAAATGTCGCGGCAAATCTGGGTGCCACGACGGCCAATTGTCGTTGGCACGTCGGGTAAAGTGTGAGAAGCTTTTTCTGGAATGCTTTACCTAACCTAACGGCAGCTTTGGCGAGGTGACCCATGTTCCAGACGGCATTCACGCTCACCCTCACTCAATTCGCGCGCACCCTCAGCCTCCCCGAGCGGCTACAGCGCTCGCCGCTACGCAATCTCACCCTGGAAGCTCTTCGCCAGCGCAACACTGCGCTCGACGCGCTGTTTTATGACGTCAAGGTCATCACCCCGGATGAGGCCTTCTACCTCAGCGGCTCGCTTGCGGCTGAAGGCTCGATCATGATCGTGCCGCCGAGCGGCGGGGCTGCGATCACACTCTGCGAAACGCTGGAGGAGTTCGCGCTTCGCGGCGGCGGCAATGCCCCGGCACTGGCCATCGCGGGCATCGGTGGCTCCGCCCTTGGTGCGGCCGCCTTCGCCCGCAATGTCGCTGACGCGATCGGCGCGCCGGTCGCCGTCGTCGTCTCCGGATATGGCCTGGCCGACATCGTCACCGAGGCTTTTGGCGGCCACTTCTTCTTCGGCCATCTGAGGGGTCTACGACCGGTCTTCGAAATGCTGGACGATTTTGCTGGGCGGCCGAAATTCGGAGCCACCGACAAGAATGATGGCGAAACGGCCTCGCGCACCAGCCTCGATACCAGGACTGTGCGTGCGCTTCTTGCCGACCCCCGCTTCTCCTTCCGCCTGCTGGCCGGCCACTCGAAAGGCAATCTGGTTATTTCGGCCGCCCTTCACGACCTCTACAAGCAGGATCAAGTCCGCGCCGAGACGTTGGCGAAGAGATTGAAGATCGTCACTATCGGCACCCGCATCGCCATGCCACCGATCTTTACTGATGTCGTCGATATCATCGGCGAATGGGACTGGTTCGGCGAGATGAACTCCAGACCATTCATTTCGACCGATCAGCACATTCCGCATGCCTGGCACCACACCAACACGGATTTGGCTGGCCACCTGCCTGTCACCAGAGTGCTGAAAGAGATCTTGGCCGATGCCACGATTTCGCAGGAGTCTGAAGCGGCGCCGACCCTGCATGTGGTGGCCGAGCCGGAGGCGTCGAAAGCCGAAACCACCGTCCCACGGTCTTCGGAGCGCACGACGCGGCGGCCCGCAACGATCGATAAGGTGAAAGAAGCCTTCTCTGAAAAAACGTTGCCCGACATCCCGCCGAGAAAAACCGACCGATCCGGTGAAATGCAGCCGCCGAAGCCGCATTAAAATCAGGCGCTCCGCAAATATTGTTCAGATATGTCGCTCGCAGTGTTGAAGCGCGGGCCATAAGAGGCATATTATATTTAGCCGGCAATCAAATCGCCGCCCGTTCATCGGACAGGAAAAAGCACTGAAAATCATGCCTTTTCAGAAGCTTATGCTTGATTTCCGATAATTGCTGAAAACACGATGGCATGAGAAAGACATAAAAAGACGAAATGGAATCCACCATCGTGATGATCAATTTGTTCGGCGCCGTTGCTTTGCTGCTGTTCGGCCTCGCGCAAGTAAAGGATGGTGTATCACGCGCCTTCGGCGCCAAACTCAGAACCGGTCTTGCCAGCGGCACGCGTAGCGGGCTCCGCTCCTTCACCTCCGGTTTCGTGGCGACGGTGGCACTGCAGAGCTCGACCGCAACGGCGCTGATGATCGCCTCGTTCGTGGAGCGCGAGCTTGTCTTGCCGAGCATGGCGCAGATCGTGTTGCTCGGCGCCAATGTCGGTACCGCCGTGACAGCCTGGATCGTCGCGACCGGTATCGAATGGCTGTCGCCGCTGCTCGTTCTCGTCGGCATCGTGCTCTATCGCCGCTCGTCCACCGCCAAACAAGGCGCCGGTGCGGCGCTGATCGGCATTGGCCTCATGCTGCTGTCGCTGCAATTGCTGAGCCTTGCCACTGCGCCGATGCGGCAATCGCCGGCGCTTGCCGCCTTTATTGAGCTGCTCGACGGCGCCCTGCCCGTGGCTTTGATCTTTTCAGCCGTGCTCGCTTTCGTTTCGTCGTCCAGCCTTGCCATGGTCGTGCTGATCCTGTCGCTCGCCTCGACTGGCATCCTTTCTCCGGCCCTGACAGTCGCACTCGTGCTCGGCGCCAATCTCGGCGGCGCGATCCCGCCGGTCATGGCCACCCTCTCCGGCCCTGCCACTGCGCGGCGGGTGACGCTCGGCAATCTGATCGTGCGCACCATCGGGTGCCTCATCGTTCTGCCCTTTGCGGGCTATATCGGCGCGTGGCTGCAAGCCCTGCATTTTTCGCCGGCCAAGCTGCCCGTCGACGTCCATCTGCTCTTCAATATCGCCCTCGCGCTCTGCGCTTGGCCCTTCTCGTCCTTCCTGTCGAAAACAATGCAGCGGCTCGTGGCCAACGATCCGCAGGCCGACGACGGACCGAAATTTCTCGATCATAACGCGCTCAACACGCCAGTCGTCGCACTTGCCAGTGCGACGCGCGAGGTTCTGGGCGTCGGCGACCTCATCGAGCGCATGCTGATCCGCACGGAAAACGCCTTCAACAACAATGATCTGACGCCTCTGAAGGAAATTGCGGTTCTGGAGAAGCGCGTCGACCGGATCCAGCAGGAGGTGAAGATCTATCTCTCCAAGCTCGGGCGCGAAGGATTGGACGACGAAAACGGCCGCCGCTCGATCGTCATCATCGACTATGCCATCAACCTCGAACATATCGGCGACATCATCGAAAAGGGTCTGGCCGAACAGGTGGCGAAAAAGATCGGCAAAGGTCTGACCTTCTCCGACGATGGCTATCAGGAGCTGCAGAGCCTTTTCAAGCTGACGATCGATAATCTGCGCATCGCCCAGACCATCTTCGTCACCCGCGATTTCAACCTCGCCCGCCAACTCATGGAGGTGAAGGTCGACGTTCGCCGGCTAGAGAAGCAATCCTCCGAGCGCCACCTCGAACGCCTGCGCGACGGCCGTGTCGACAGCCTGCAGACCAGCTCGCTGCACCTCGACATGCTGCGCGACCTGAAGCGCATCAATGCCCACATCGTCTCGGTGGCGCATCCGATCCTGGATGAAAGCGGGCTGCTGATCGAGAGCCGGTTGCGAAACACGCAATAGCCGCTTCGACCTCCCCATCCTTGTGTTTTGATTTCGCTCAGCAATACAGAGATTTCCCCGGCATTACATTATCGCCACTTTAGAAGCCTATGTTGTAGGGCATTCTCAGATGACAGATGGAGGAAACGTCATGCGTCTGGATGCCTATCTGATCTTTGACGGCGATTGCCGGCAAGCCCTCGAGTTCTACCACCAATGCCTTGGCGGTGAACTCACTATCATGGACTACAGCCATCCGAATGTGGCGAGCCAAACGCCGGAGCACTGGCGCGAGAAAGTCATGCATGCGCGGCTGACGGTCGGCGATGCGGTCTTGATGGCTTCTGACGGCAGGCCGGGTGAAACCGGCAAGAAATACGGTTTTTCGATCTCCGTTCAAATTGACAGGGCGGAAGAAGCGGAGAAACTGTTTGCGGCGCTGCAGGAGGGCGGCACGGTGACCATGCCGATCGATGAAACCTTCTGGGCAGAGCGTTTCGGCATGCTGGTCGACAAATTCGGCGTGCCGTGGATGATCAATTGCCAGCGTTCGACCGCCTGAAGACATTCCGCCGATTCAATCGGCGGACGGCAGGCGTCGCATGGTGAATTCGATGCGATCGCCTTCCACCTGCCGCCAGCTTTCGACTTCGGTCCAATAGGCGGCTTTCGGAAATTCATCGAACCACTCGCGCGCCTTGGCGCGCGCTTCCGGGCGGCTGAGACAAAAAGTCTCGCGGACAAAATCACTTTTCCCGCCGGCGGACGCTTCCTGCCGGTAACGTGATATTCTGCGTCTCAACCCGTCAAGGGGCGGCGGTCCGGGTATCTTCATCATGAAACCTCGCCTTCGAGAGGGAAGATAATACCGCATTTGGCAATTTGCGAGTCGATTCTCCGGCGAGCCCAGCGCGCTGGTGACGATGCGATGATGCTGATATTCAAACCGGGAATCGACCTTACGAGAATCGCGGGCCTATAGCGGCCCGCATCGCCGGAGAGCATGCATGGAACGACCGGAACTTCCCAAGGGACTACCCGAGGACATCGAAGAGAAGAAAGAAGCGGCAAAGGGCTGGTTTGAAAGCCTGCGGGACGCGATCTGCGCCCAGTTCGAACAGTTGGAAGACGAGCTTGCCGGCCCCCTCTCCGCTCAGGAGCCGGGGCGTTTCGTCGCCAAGGATTGGCTGCGGGAGAATGGTGAAGGCGGCGGCGGACGCATGTCGATCATGGAAGGCCGTGTCTTCGAAAAGGTCGGCGTGCATACGTCCACCGTTTACGGCGAATTCTCGCCCGATTTCCGCAGTCAGATTCCGGGCGCCGAGGAAGATCCGCGCTTCTGGGCTTCCGGCCTGTCACTGATCGCCCACCCCGTCAACCCGAATGTCCCGACCGTGCATATGAATACGCGGATGGTGGTGACGACCAGCCACTGGTTCGGCGGCGGCGCCGACCTGACGCCGGTGCTCAACCGGCGCCGCACACAGGAGGATGCCGACAGCGTCCTCTTCCATCGCGCGATGCAGATTGTTTGCGATCGTCATACGGTTGCAGATTATCAGCGCTATAAGACCTGGTGCGACGATTACTTTTATTTGAAGCATCGCAATGAGCCGCGCGGCATCGGCGGCATTTTCTTCGACTGGCTGCATTCTGGGGAGGAAGCAGGTGGTTGGGACGCCGATTTCGCCTTCACGCGCGATGTCGGGCGTGCCTTTTCGATGGTCTATCCGCGGATCGTGCGCTCGAACTTCAATGAAGTATGGTCCGAGGAGGATCGTGACGAACAATTAATTCGTCGCGGACGCTATGTGGAGTTCAATTTACTCTACGATAGGGGTACAATATTTGGGTTGAAGACAGGGGGCAACGTAGAGTCGATCTTATCGTCCTTGCCACCCGTCGTGCGTTGGCCCTAGAATGGCAAATGCTAATAAAAGAAAACCCTTGAATTAGTTCGGAGGAGTACCGAGGTTAGGTAATGCTCGTTTCAATCGGAGGAGGTTGTAATGGCAGTACAGAATCAAGTGGCAGAAACCGCGAATGACCGAAAACTTTCGCGGGCAGTCGATACGCCGGAATTCGTCGTGCGGCTGGCTGAAGACATGAGGATCAGAAGCGGGTCGGATCTGCCACTCTCCTGCTTCATCGAGCAGGTCAGAATGCAATTGGCAGGCAAGTCGCCAAGCGACGTCGCCCGCATCGTATCCGATCGCCCGGCAAGACAAGCGCCCATTCCGAAGTATCAATCTTCGGATTGCTTCAAATCCTGGGCCATGCCGGATTGATATACCGGAACATCGTCCGGCAGGGTGGAGGCCCTGCCGGACGTCCGAAACCTTTCCCCACCTTTTGCGTTTTGACCTTCAGGCCGTTTGTGGCGTGAAGTCTTTTATGGCGTCAAAATATCAGGAGGCAGATATGCGACTGTTCGAATGTGGTACTCTGGTGCCCGGCTGCGACTGGCACACTCGGGCCAATGATGATGCCGAAGTGGTTCGCCGCGCTGTCGAGCACATGCGCAACGCCCATGGCGAGACGATCATCCGCGAAAACATGGTCGACAACATCAAGGCCCGCATTCGCGACGAAGCAAGCGCCGCCTGATCATTGGACCATAAGCATCAGGACTCGATCAGTTCCTTGAGCCGGGCGAGAAGAGCCGCCCGGTCCATAGCGAAATTGCTGTCGACCCATTGCTGCTCGAGTTTACCCAAGATATCGCCGACACGAGGCCCTGCGCCAACGCCGGCGGCAAGCGCATCTGCGCCATTGACCGGAAAGACCGGCTTCTTCCAGCGTGCCGTCCGCTCCAGCAATTTACCGAGCCGTGCAGCGCGCGCCATCTCCTCGAAATCGCCTTCCGCCTTGCCCCGAGCAACGGCAAGCGCCAGTTTCAGGCGCGCGGCAATGCCGGGTGCATCATGGCGGTAGAGCAAACGATTAAAGGCTGCTTCAGACACATCGTCCTTGATGCCGGGCGCATTCGCCCAGTCCTGCAAATAGCCCGCTTCGGCCTTCGACAACTTGAGCCGTTCGCCAAGCTTTGCCAGCCTCGCGGCATCCGGCGGCACAATGGCGGCCAGCCGCAGCAGCGGATCGGGCGCCCAGCCGAGCGCCTGTTCTGTCGCTATAAGCGCGGGAATGGCGTCGATGCCCCACTTCTCGGTTTCCGGCAGCACCTCGGTCAAAATGCCGACCTGCCGCATCCAGAGCAACACCCGGCCTGGATCTTTGGCCGCAAGCAGCTTCTTCATCTCCGACCAGACACGCTCGGCCGAAAGCGCCGCGATCTTCGAGCGCGCGGCCGCGCAGGCGCGCAATCCGTCCGCATCCGGTCTTCCGCTGCCGTAATAGGCGAAAAAGCGAAAGAAACGCAGGATCCGCAGATGATCCTCGGCAATCCGCGTCGCCGCATCGCCAATGAAACGGATATTGCGGCGTTCCAGATCGGCAAGCCCGCCGATCATATCGACGACTGCGCCATCGGCAGAGGCATAGAGCGCGTTGATCGTGAGATCGCGCCGCTCGGCATCGGCCTGCCAATCATCGCTGAAAGCCACCCGCGCACGCCGGCCGTCCGTTTCAACATCGCGCCGCAAGGTAGTGATTTCGAAAGGCTTTCCGTCGATGACCAGCGTCACCGTCCCATGCGCGATGCCCGTCGGCACCGCCTTGATGCCGGCGGCAACGGCCCTTTCTACGACGGTCTCGGGCAGCAATGTCGTGGCGATATCGATATCGGCTACCGGTAGCCCGAGCAGGCTGTTGCGCACAGCTCCGCCGACGACACGCCCCTCGCCGCCATCGGCGTTCAACAGTGCCAGCACCCGCTGCAGCGCTCCGTCCTGGAACCAGGCCTCACCAGCAATGGAGGTCATGAATAGAGCCTTTCGTAAAGCGTGCGGACAATGCCGGCGGTAATGCCCCAGATCATACGCGGGCCATAGGGCATGCGGTAAAAATGTCGCTCCATCCCCTGCCAGACCATGCTGTCGGTCACATGATGGCCGGGATTCATGAGGAAGGAGAGCGGCACTTCGAAAGCATCCTCGACTTCGGTGGGATTGAGAGCCAGTTCGAAGCCGGGCTTGACCACGGCGAGGATCGGCGTGATGCGGAAGCCGGTCGCAGCCAGATAATAGGGCAACCGAGCCACCGGCTCGATGAAAACATCCGCCAATCCGATCTCTTCGCCCGCCTCGCGAACCGCTGCCATTTCCGGCGAAGCATCCTCCGGGTCGATGGTGCCGCCGGGAAAGGCGATCTGGCCGGAATGTTTGCGCAATGTCGAGGTGCGCAGCGTGAAGATGACATTGGCGTCGTCGCCATCGTCCACCACGGGCACCAGCACTGCGGCATCGCGCAGCTTCAGGCCTTCGACTTGCAAAATGGTGTCCCGATTGAGCGCGTGGTCGCCATGGTCGCGCCACGCAAGCTCGATCGGACCGCCGCTCTGATTGAGCGCACGGCGCCGGAACTCGGCGGCGGAATAAAGCGGGAATTCGCTCATCGCGTCAACGCGTCCAATTCGGCGACCGGCATGACTGGAAAGATCGTGCCGCCCGAACGCACGCAAAACATCTCGCGCCCCGCGATCACAACGGTCTCGCCGAGCTCGACAAGATCATACATCACCGCGCGCGTCACCAGCGCCTCCAGACGGCCGCGAACATGGAGATAGGGCTTCAGCTCGTCGTTCTCGCCGCGGATGACGAAACGGATCGGATGCTCCCTGCCCGCCTCGACAACGTCGCCGACATTGGTGCGGAACGTTAGTACCCGCTTGCCTTCGCGCTCGGTCACGCTCATTTCGACGGCGATGAAGGGCGCGTCGACGACGCGGATACCGACCTTTTCCACAGGCGTAACGAGATAGGTCTTTTGATCCGCATCCCTGCGCAGCACCGTCGAAAACAGCCGGACCAGTGGCGCACGGCCGATCGGCGTTCCCATGTAAAACCAGGTGCCATCAGCACGGATTTCCATGTCGATATCGCCGCAAAATGGCGGATTCCAGCGATCGACGGGCGGCAGGCTCTTCTTGCGTCCGCCGGCATCTCCGGCCGCGCGCGAAATCAGCGCAGCCAGACTTGCCGCATCGCTCGCCGCTCTGATTTCCTCGGTTGCCATTCTTCCGTCCCGGTTTGTGCTTAGTTACGAATACGACCGCCTCTCACGAGATAGTCATTCGAAACGTGCTTGTCAGCTATCTTCATGGCGATAAGTTCTATTGATTATGGGGCAAATGTGTAAGGTCTGCGAATCGCGCGTACCGTTTTTCTGCCGTTGGAGACGCAAATGGGCATGATCAAATCGACCGAAACGAGCCTCGACGACCAGGCCATCATCGCATCCGCCGAACAGGCGTTGAAAGATATCGCCTCCATACGCGCCGAAGTCTCCAAGGTCATTTTCGGCCAGGAAAGCGTCGTGGAGAACACGCTTCTTGCCGTGCTGGCCGGCGGTCATGCTCTGCTCGTCGGCGTGCCCGGCCTCGCCAAGACCAAGCTGGTGACCACGCTCGGCGCCGTTCTCGGCCTCGCCGCCAACCGTGTCCAGTTCACCCCGGACCTTATGCCGTCCGACATCCTGGGCTCGGAAGTCATGGACCAGGATGAGACCGGTCGCCGCTCCTTCCGCTTCGTCAAGGGGCCGGTCTTTGCGCAATTGCTGATGGCCGACGAAATCAACCGCGCTTCGCCGCGCACGCAATCGGCGCTGCTGCAGTCCATGCAGGAGTATCATGTCACCATCGCCGGGCAGCGCTACGATTTGCCTGCGCCGTTCCATGTCCTGGCAACCCAGAACCCGCTGGAACAGGAAGGCACCTATCCGCTGCCGGAGGCGCAGCTCGACCGCTTCCTGCTGCAGGTCGATGTCGATTATCCGGAGCTTGCCGACGAACGCAAGATCCTGCTTGAAACCACCGGCCTCAGCGAAGCGACGCCTCATGCCGTGATCGATGCCGCGCGCTTGATGGAAATCCAGAAGTTGATCCGCCAGATGCCCGTCAGCGACGGCGTCGTCGACGCCATCCTGTCCCTGGTGCGTTCCGCGCGCCCCGGCCAAGGCAATGAAGCGACAGACAAGCATGTCGCCTGGGGTCCTGGCCCGCGCGCCGGCCAGGCAATGATGCTCTGCGCCCGCGCCCGTGCGCTTTATGAAGGCCGGCTTGCGCCGTCGCTCGACGATGTGCACGCCCTGGCCGAGCCGGTGCTGGAGCATCGCATGGCGCTGACCTTTGCTGCCCGCGCAGACGGCATGTCGGTACGAGACGTGATTGCCGGGTTGATCAAGCGATCGAGATCGTAACCCAGGATGTCAAGGAGAGTATAGCGCGTGGCATCCATCGGACAGATCGTCAGCCCGACCCCAGGCAATGATGCCCTCTCCCGAGCCCGCAGCCGTGCTGCCCTCGTGCCGGATTGCCTTGTCGAAGCCAAGCGCATCGCCAACACCGTGATTGCCGGCTGGCATGGCCGGCGCAAGCGCGGCATCGGCGAAAATTTCTGGCAATTCCGCCCCTATACCGAGGGCGAGAGCCTGTCCCGCATCGACTGGCGCCGCTCGGCCCGTGACGATCATACCTATATCCGCGACCATGAATGGGAAGCGGCCCACACCATCTGGCTCTGGGCCGACATGTCGCCGTCGATGATGTACAAATCAACCTACGGCCATGTCTCGAAGGAAGGCCGTGCTCTGGTGCTGATGCTGGCGCTCGCCGAAATCCTCGCCCGTTCCGGCGAAAGGATCGGTTGCCCCGGCATCATGGAGCCGGTCTCCGCCCGCAACGCCGCCGAACGGCTGGCGGCCGCCCTGATGCACACGCCGCTCGAAGGTGGCCTGCCGCAGACCACCATGATCCGCGGCTGGAGCGATATCGTGCTGATCGGCGACTTTCTGGACGAAGCCGACAGCGTCATGGGCCGGATCGGACCGCTGGCCCGCCGCGGATTGCGCGGCCACGTGGTCGAGGTCGCCGACCCTGCCGAAGAGGTCTTCCCCTATAGCGGCCGCACCGAATTCACGGATCCGGAAAACGGCGCGAAGCTGGTGGCTGGCCGCGCGGAAAACCTGCGTGAAGATTACCAGCGCGCCTATCTCGCCCGCCGCGAAAACCTCGGCCAGTCCCTGCGTCATCTCGGCTGGACCTTCGTGAGCCACCGCACCGACCGGCTGGCATCGGAAGCGTTGGTCGCCGTGCATATGTATCTCTCCGGCATGCCCGCCAAAGCGACGCTTGGGGGGCAGCCATGAACGCGCTTTCCTTCGCTTTCGCTTCCCCAGCCATCCTCAGCGCATTGATCCTGCTTCCGGCGATCTGGTGGCTGCTGCGCCTGACGCCGCCGCATCCGAGAGCGGAAGTCTTTCCGCCGCTGCGTATCCTGGCAAAGATCCTGAAGCGCGAGGAAACGCCTGCGCGCAGCCCATGGTGGTTGACGCTGCTGCGTATGATCCTTGCGACTCTGGTCATCCTCGCCATCGCCAATCCGATGTTCAATCCGCGGAGCAATACGCTGTCGAGCGGCGGACCTTTGGTGCTGCTCATCGACAATAGCTGGGCGAGTGCCGCCGATTGGGAGCGCCGTGTGCAGACGGCCGATGCGCTGATCGACGACGCGGACGCCAAAAGCATCCCCGTCTCCATCGCCTTCACCGCAGATCGGAGCAACGACACCACGCCGGGCGCCGCTGCCGCCGCCCGTGACAAGCTGCACGCGGCCAATGCAAGGCCGCTGGTGCCTGATCGCCAGCGCGCCGCCCAGGCCATCAAGGCCGCGTTGAATGGCACGAAGCCGGGCACGATCGCCTTCCTTTCCGACGGCGCCGAAAGCAGGGACAAGGACGATATCGTCAACCAGCTTGCCACCCTGGAGCCCAGCGATCTGCGGCTGATCCAAAGCGATGGCAACGAGGTACTGGCAATCACCGGCGCCACCAATGCCGCCGACAACATGACTGTCACCGCGACACGGCTGAACGGCAGCAGCCCGCTGCGGCTGGGGCTCAGCGCACTGGACAATCAGGGTCGGCCGATCGCGGCTGGCTCATTGAATTTCGCCGGCGGCCAGACGGTCGCGACCGGCACCATCGCTGCCCCCTTCGAAATGCGCAATGATTTCGCCCGCATCAGCATCGACCGCCATGCGAGCGCCGGCGCCGTGCATCTCCTCGACGACGGTTTCAAGCGTCGCCGTGTGGCGCTGCTGTCCGGACAGGCGGCCGACGAGTTCCAGCCGATCCTGTCGCCGCTCTATTACATCCAGCGCGCCCTGCAGCCCTATGCCGATCTGGTCCAACCGAACAGCGCGGATCTGGCGAAGTCGATCCCCGAGCTGCTCGCCGGCAATCCCTCCGTCATCATCATTGCCGATGTCGGCCGCCTGCCGCAGGAAAGCTACGCGCCGTTGCAGCAATGGATCCAGAACGGCGGTACGCTGGTGCGCTTCGCCGGACCGCGCCTTGCAGCCGCTCCCGCCGACGATCCGCTGGTGCCGGTTACGTTGCGCCAGGGCGAGCGCACCTTCGGCGGCGCGCTCTCCTGGGCCGAGCCACAGCCGCTTGCCGATTTCCCCTCCTTCGGCCCCTTCGCCGGCATGCCGAAGCCGACCAATGTTCTCATCAAGCGCCAGGTGCTAGCTGAGCCCACACCCGATCTTGCTGAACGCACCTGGGCAAGCCTTGCCGACGGAACGCCGTTGGTGACCGAAAAGCAGATGCAGGCCGGTCGCATCGTTCTCTTCCATGTCAGTGCCGAACCTGAATGGTCCGATCTGCCGATCTCGGGCGATTTCGTCGAGATGCTGCGCCGTATCGTGCAACTTTCCCGCTCCGGCGGCGTCAACTCGGCCGAAAGCACCCCGAAGACCAGCGAAGCGCTGCCGCCATTCCGGCTATTGACCGCCAAGGGCGTGCTGACGAGCGAGACCGGCAATGCCCGCCCGCTCACTCCAAACAACAAAGACGCAATCGCGGCCAACTTCGACAACCCGCCCGGCCTTTATGGCTCGGAAGAGGGCTTTACAGCGCTCAACGTCCTACCCGATGGCGCAGAACTCAAGCCGCTGGATGTCTCCGGCGCGGGCGTATCCGTGACGCGTGAGGGGCTGATCGGCGGCGAGGCTTGGTCGGCCAAGCCGATCCTCTTCACCATTGCCTTCCTGGTGCTTCTAGCAGACAGCCTGATCGTGCTTTTCATGAACGGTGCCTTCCCGCGTCTCAGAAGATCGACGAAGACAATCGCCGGCGGTGCCGCCGTGCTGTTGCTCGCAATCTCGGTTGCCGCCTTCCTGCATCCGACGAATTCCTGGGCCGACGATTCCAAACCCGGCGACGACACTACCTATCAGCGGCTCGACAAGACCCATCTTGCCTATGTCGTCACCGGCGAATCCGACGTCGATCATATTTCCGAGCGTGGACTTGCCGGCCTCTCCGATTTCCTCACCTACCGCACGACTCTGGAGCCGGGTCCGCCTGTCGGTTTGGATCTCAGCAAGGATGAGCTTGCCTTCTATCCCATCATCTATTGGCCGATTTCCGCCACCGCGCCGATGCCGTCCACCGATGCCATCAACCGCATCGACGCCTATATGCGCAATGGCGGCACCGTGCTGTTCGACACGCGCGACGCTATCGATACGATGGGCGACAACACCACGCCGAGCCCGAACGGCCAGCGGCTGCAGGCGATCCTCGCCAATCTCGACATTCCGGCGCTAGAGCCGGTGCCGGCCGGTCATGTGCTCACGAAATCCTTCTACCTGCTGTCCAGCTTTCCCGGCCGCTACGCCGATAGCCCGCTGTGGATCGAGGCGCGGCAGGATACGCGCGGCGACGGCCATGCGGTCGCTTCGTCAGACGGCGTGACCCCGATCATGATCACCGGCAACGACTTCGCCGGCGCCTGGGCGACCGACGACAATGGCTCGCCGCTGCTGCCGACCGTGCCGCCGGACGAAACCCAGCGCGAATATGCCTACCGCACCGGCGTCAACATCATGATGTACATGCTGACCGGCAACTATAAGTCCGATCAGGTGCACATCCCGGATATTCTGGAACGGTTGGGGCAGTAAGATGAATATTGGTTTCGCCCCGTTCCTGCCCTGGCCCATCCTCGCCGCCCTTGCGGTGCTGACGCTTGCCATCGCCGCGCTCGCGATCTACCGCCGCATGCGCGGCAGTGGTATCCGCGCGCTGGCGGCATTGGCCCTGCTCGCCGCCCTTGCCAATCCCGTATTGATGCAGGAGGACCGCGACCAGCTCTCCACCATCGTTCCCGTCATCGTGGACCGCAGTCCGAGCCAGGAGACGCCGGAGCGCATCAAGATGACCGACGATGCGCTGGCCGCACTGAAGGATCGGCTGGCGCAATTCCCGCGTATCGAGCCGCGTATCGTCGAAGTGCGCGAACCCGCCGAATCCGAGTCGCCTTCGACACGCCTCTTCGCTGCGCTCTCGTCAGCGACCGCCGATGTGCCGCCCGCCCGTGTCGGCGGTGCGATCTTCCTGACGGACGGCCAGATCCACGATATTCCCGGCGTCAATCAGGCACTCGGCTTCGACGCACCGATCCACGGGCTGATCACCGGTAAGCCGGACGAGTTCGATCGTCGCATCGAGGTGGTGCGCGCGCCTCGCTTCGGCATCGTCAACGACGAGCAGCAGCTCGTGTTGCGCGTTGTCGATGATGGCAAAAGCCCCGGCGGCACCGCAGCCGTCACCGTCAGGATGAATGGCGACGAGATCGCCACGCTGCAGGCGACGCCCGGCCAGGACACGCCCTTCAGCTTCAAGGTGCCGCGCGCCGGCAACAATGTGCTCGAATTCGCCGTCGCCGAAGTCCCCGGCGAAGTGACGCCCATCAACAATCGCACCGTTCAACTGATCGAAGGCATCCGCCAGAACATGCGTGTGCTGCTCGTCTCCGGCGAACCGCATGCCGGCGAGCGCGCCTGGCGCAATCTTCTGAAGTCGGACGCCTCCGTCGACCTCGTGCATTTCACCATCCTGCGTCCGCCGGATAAGCAGGATGGTACGCCAATCAACGAGTTGTCGCTGATCGCTTTCCCGACGCGCGAACTCTTCGTCGACAAGATCAACTCTTTCGACCTGATCATCTTCGACCGTTACCAGGACCGCCCCAACGTCCTGCCGACGATTTATTATGATTACATGGCCCAATATGTCGAAAACGGCGGCGCATTGCTGGTGGCCGCCGGTCCCGAACATGCGGCCGGCAATTCGATCGCGCTGACGCCGCTATCCTCTGTCCTCCCGGCAGAGCCGACCGGCCAGATGATCGAGAAGCCTTTCTATCCGCGCCTGTCGGAACAGGGCCGCAAGCACCCGGTCACGCGCGGCCTCGACGGATCGGACACCGAGCCGCCGCATTGGGGCCGCTGGTTCCGCAGCGTCGATGTGGAGAAGCCGCAGGGCCAGACCGTGATGGTCGGCGCCGATAACCATCCGCTGCTGGTTTTGAACCGCGTCGGCCAAGGCCGCGTCGCCATGCTGCTTTCCGACGAAGGCTGGCTCTGGGCGCGCGGCTATGAAGGCGGCGGACCGCATGTGTCGCTCTATCGCCGCATCGCGCATTGGCTGCTGAAGGAACCGGCTCTGGAGGAAGAGGCACTGACGGCAAACGCCGCCGGCCGTACGCTGGAAGTCACGCGCCAGACGATCGGCGACGATCCAGGCCCCGTCACCGTCAAAGCGCCCTCCGGCAAGACGCAGACCCTGCAGTTGAAACAGGCGCAGCCGGGCCTCTATCAGGCCCAGAAGCACATGAGCGAAATCGGCCTTTACCAGATCACCAGCGGCAATCTTTCGACGCTGGTGCATGTCGGCGCCGTCGACGCGCCGGAATTCAAGGCGATGATCTCGACGACGGAAACGCTGAAGCCCCTGGCAGAAAAGACCAAGGGGCTTGTCACCCGCGTTGCCAGCGCTGGCGGCGGCGTCACCGTTCCGCCGATCCTACCGGTGCGCGGCGCCGTTCGCATCGCCGACGACCAACGCCTGACCATCCGCATGACCGACGAAACCGTCCTGAAGGGCGTCAACAACCTGCCGCTCTTTGCAGGCTTCGCCGGTCTTGCCGCTCTCCTCTTCGCATTCTCCGCAATGTGGTGGCGCGAAGGACGGTGAACATGATGCCGCAACTCGATGTGACCGACACCCCGTCAGAAAGTGAACTCGCGGCGATCGGCGAAGGATTGACGGCCTTCAACGCCGCCGATGTCGGCCCTTCCAAGCGCCGCTCGCTCGCCGTTCTGATCCGAGACGAAAGCGGCAAGACCATGGGCGGCATTTCGGGTTATACGGCCTGGGGCTGGCTGTTCACCGCGTGGCTGTTCGTGCCGGAAACGCTGCGCGGTCAGGGCATGGCGGGAAAGCTGCTGGAAGCAGCGGAGACGGAAGCGATCACCCGCGGCTGCCAAGGTGCCTGGATCGACACTTTCAATCCGCAGGCGCTGCGCGCCTATCAGCGGCAGGGCTATGTCATCTTCGGCGAACTGCCGGAATTTCCCATCGGACGCAGCCGCTATTTTCTACAGAAAAAACTATCGCCCCGCTGATGGAAACGGGACGATAGGCTTCTTTTTACAGATGCCCGCGCGATGCAGCCGGCAAGCGACAGATGGCTTGTGGAAGTCGCGGCGTTAGCCGGCGATTGCCCTCAACGGCAAATCGTCATCGTCATTTTCCTCATCGGAGACAACAACCGGGATGTCCGCGTCCCGCCAGGCGATCGTGCCCGTGAGCCGCGCATGCGTGTCGGCGGCGATCGGCACGACGAGTACCCTGTTGGGATCGACCGGCCCCGGAAAAGCGAGCGCGTTGTAGGCGACTTTCTCGAAGCCGAGCGGACCATAATAAGGCGGATCGCCCACCAGGATCACCGCTTCCGACCCCCCGCGCTTGGCGGCTTCGACGGCGATCCGCACGAGCTCGCGGCCGATACCCTGGTTCTTGTGGGAAGGCCGGACGGCGAGCGGTCCCAGCAGATGCCCCTTGACGGAACCCGCCAGCACCGGCGTCATCCGGACAGAGGCGATCGTCTCGCCATCATCTGCGCAGATGAAGGAGAGCGAGCGGTCATGCGCGCCCTGCTCGCGAATCCGCGCTGCGGCACGGGTAAACCGACCGGGACCAAATGCTTCTTCGTTGATGAGTTCGATGACAGCGTCATGCGACGCGTCCTCAGTGAGGTAGACCAATTCGTGCTTGTGCATTAGACCAAAGAAACCAGATAGACATACGGGATGGTTCTCGAAAACGCTTGTCGAGCGTTCGGGATCATCGGCGTCGTCGCAGGCTTCTGATTGCTTCCATAGCAAGTGGTCCTCAAAGTGTGACAAGCCCGATAGCAGGAAATGCCCGGCTCGTCCAATGCAAAATGCGAGCGGCCGGTTATTGAGGCATGATCTTGTCCGAAAACCACTTCGCACTTTTCGCGATCATGTCTGTGACGCACTGTTCATCGTTTGCCGTCTCGAAATTCCGCCGGCATGCCGTATTTTCCAGGTCAAGTTCCTCGACAGGATTTCCGAAAGGACAGAGTAATGGGCATGATGGTTGACGGCGCCTGGCATGACATCTGGTACGACACCAAGGAAACCAAGGGTCATTTCAAGCGCGCGGCTTCGCAGTTTCGCAACTGGATCACCGCGGACGGCACGCCGGGTCCGAGTGGTGTGGGCGGTTTCAAGGCCGAGGCCGGCCGCTATCATCTCTATGTTTCGCTCGCCTGCCCATGGGCGCACCGTACCCTGATCTTCCGCAAGCTGAAGAAGCTCGAAAACCTGATCTCCGTTTCTATCGTCGATCCGCTGATGCTGGAAAACGGCTGGGAGTTCAAAGATCGGGATGGTGGGACTGTCGATAACCTCTTCGGCGCAAAGGCGCTCTGGGAGGTCTACGCCAAGGCCGATCCGCATTATTCCGGCCGCGTCACCGTTCCCGTCCTCTGGGACAAGAAGACCGGTACCATCGTCAACAACGAATCCTCCGAGATCATCCGCATGTTCAACAGCGCCTTCGACGGCCTGACCGGCTCGAAGGACGATTTTTATCCGATGGACGTGCGCGGCGACATCGATGCGCTGAACGAGATCGTCTACGACACGGTCAACAACGGCGTCTACAAATCCGGTTTCGCCACGACGCAGGAAGCCTATGAGGAAAATGTGCTTCGCCTGTTCGAAACCCTAGATATGCTCGACAAGCGCCTGGAACGAAGCCGCTACCTCTTCGGCGACCGGCTGACCGAGGCCGACTGGCGGTTGTTCACCACACTCGCCCGCTTCGATGCCGTCTATGTCGGCCACTTCAAATGCAACATCCGCCGCATCGAGGATTACCGCAATCTATCCGGATATCTGCGCGACCTCTACCAGATCCCGGGAGTCGCCGAGACGACCAATCTCATGCACATCAAAAATCACTATTATTGCAGCCACAGGACGATCAACCCCACCGGCATCGTCCCCGTCGGCCCTGACCTCGATTTCGAGCGCCCGCACGCCCGGGAGCGGCTGGCAAAGGCGGCTTGAGGCAGCAAGGCCTACCAATAATTCGAGGGCGGCGCGTCGCCCTCCAGCTCCTTCAGCCGCCGGTAAGTTGCCCTAGTCGTTCCAGGCGGCAGGGCATCGAGCGGAAAGAAACCGCTTTCGACGATTTCGAGATCCGGCTTGCGCGGCACGGTCTGCTCGACCTCCACACGGTAGAAGACGACGTGATCGCGTTTGCTGGTCCGGTTGTTGAAGTAGACGTGGAAGATCTGCGGCCGGCCGGATATCACCAGATTGCCCTCTTCCCGCAATTCCTTCGCCAACGCCTGTTCCACTGTCTCATGCCGCTCAACACCGCCGCCGGGCATGTGCCAGCCGGCGACATACGAATGCCGAACCAGGAAAATCCGCCCCTGACTGTCGAAACAGGCCGCCCGCACACCCATGGTCATGCTGCGGGTGAGCACAAAATAGCTGTGCAGCATTCGGCCGAACAGCTTGGCCCGCCAACCGCGGGCTTCGTCGGGAGCAGTGCTGTCATTCATGCTGCGGTCCGCCGTTGCGTTCCACCATCGAAAAACCGATGTATTTGTTTTGACAATAGACTGAGCTATGTCTCATCTCATGTTCAAGCTCGCGCATATTTCCGACGTTCACCTAGGCCCCTTGCCACGGCTTTCGATCAGAGAACTCGCCTCCAAACGCATTACCGGATTTGTGAACTGGCACCGAAACCGGCGCAAGCATCTTTTTGGCGGAACGCTCGATCTTCTGCTCGACGACATCAGGTCAAAGCAGGCCGATCATCTGGCGGTGACCGGCGATCTCGTCAATCTCGCCAGCGGTATCGAAATCCGCACTGCCGCGGAATGGCTGAAGACGCTCGGCGACCCTGCCTTTACCTCCGTCGTACCCGGCAACCACGATGCCTATGTGCCCGGCTCCTATGAGAAGGCCATGCGCGCCTGGTATCCATATGTCCAGGGCGACCATGCGCCGTCTGAGTGGCAGGAGGATCGGCGCATTTTCCCCTATCTGCGCATTCGCGACCGCGTCGCGCTGATCGGCTGCTCGACGGCGGTGGCGACGCCCCCCTTTGCCGCCAGCGGCTTCTATTCGGCCCGGCAGGCACGCGAGACAGTCAATATGCTGCGCGCCGCCGGCGAGGCCGGCCTTTTTCGCGTTGTTATGATCCATCATCCGCCGATCCGAGGCGCAACCAGCTTTTACAAGCGCATGATCGGCATCCGCCGCTTCGCCGCTGTGGTCTCGACGGGCGGTGCGGAACTCGTCCTGCACGGCCACACGCATCTTAACACGCTGCATTGGCTGAGGGGGCAGACCGGCCCGGTGCCCGTCGTCGGCATCGCATCGGCCTCGCAGGGTCCCGGCGGGCTGAAGCCGGCCGCTGCCTACAATCTCTTCACCATCGACGGCCATCCCGGCGCCTGGGAGCTCAAGGCCGAGCGCTTCAGCCTCAATGCACGGGGCGACGACGTAGAGGAGCAAGGCGTCGATATCCTGGCTTCATAAGCTCTGGCATTTTGTGAAGGCGGCCCCGTCGTTTCGGTGGCGTTTTCGAATATCCGGCGCTACAATTCTCACATCGGATTTCAGGAGGATGGAATGGGTTTTGGTGTAGCGATGAAGAGTTCGGCCGTGACTGCGCTTGCGGTCGGATTTCTGTTTGGCGCCAGCCTGCAGGCTCTCGCCGCCGGCTCCGAGGGCGACGAGACGGCACCACCGCCGAAGACCAAAACCACAACCAAATGTACTGACGGCAAGGTCTGGGACAAGGATAAAAAAGAATGCGTGAAACCGCAGAAAAGCGGCTTCAACGACGATAAGCTTTTCCAGGCGGCGCGCGAATTCGCCTATGCCGGCCAATATGACAACGCCATCACCGTCCTGAAACTTGCCAAGAACCAGGACGATCCCCGTATTCTCAACTATCTCGGTTATTCCAACCGCAAAGCCGGACGCATGCAGCTCGGCATGACCTATTATCGCAAGGCCCTCCAGCGCGACGAAAACTACATTCTCGCGCGTTCCTATATGGGCCAGGCGCTGCTCGAGCAGGGCGATGTGCAGGCGGCGCGTGTGCAACTTGTTGAAATCCGCGATCGCGGCGGCGAAAACACCTGGGCCTATCGCGCGCTGCTGCAATCGCTGAATGGTCAAATCAGGTATTGAGACAGGTGCGAGAACCCCATTCCTCAAGATCGTGTGAGAAGTGGAGATGAAGCGCACAACCGCTTTTTGAAGACTTGCGAAACGGCACGAAAATGGTTCATACCAACACAGAACGATCCTTCGGCTCAGTTAGCTTTTTCCGCAAGAAAGGCCGTCTTTTGCCGAAGGACGACCGCAGCTCGACAACCCTCAACGCCCCTGTGGAAAGACAATGCCTACGCCGGTAGCCGCCATCGACATCAGACGAGATCTGGTAGGCCTTCTTCCGAAGCTCCGGCGCTTCGCCTTGACACTGGCCGGCGATCTGACTGACGCGGACGAGCTGGTGCAGGGCGTTTGCCAGCGCGGCATTGCGAAATTCCATCTGTGGAACAATGACGGCCGGCTCGAAAGCTGGCTCTACACCATGGCCCGCCATCAATGGGTGGAAGAGTCCCGACGCCATCGGCTGCGGCCTGCCACCAAGGGTAGCGCCTTGGAACAAGGCGAACTGGCAACGCCGGGCATGCGTACCAATCCTGTCGAAGCAAGCGAAGCGCATCAGATGGTCACATCTTTGCCCGAAGGACTTGCCAGTGTCTTCCTGCTCGTCGATGTCGAAGGGCATAGCTACAAACAGGCGGCCGATATTCTTGGCATCTCCTTGTCGACGGTGGCGTCCCGGCTTTCCGGCGCCCGCCTTCGCCTCGCCACTCAAGGTCACAGCCGCTCGCCGCGAAGGTTTTAGCATTGCAGGATATGAAAAAAATGCCGCTCGAAACTCGTTTGTCCGCCTTTATGGACGGCGAGACGAGTCGCGAGGAGAAAGAGGAGCTGGAGCGGCTCATCGCCTCCGATCCGGAAGCGCGGCGGATTTTCGATGAACTGAAGCATGGCTCCGATGTCGGCCGCAAGGCTTTCGACGAGGTACTGAAGGAGCCGGTGCCGCTAGCTTTGGTGCGCTCCATCAAAAGCGCGCAGGCGCCGAAGCCGCGCGAGCCCGCCCCTCGCCTTTCCCGGCCATCCCTGAAGCTTGCTCCGACCGGTCGCCAGGCGCTCGCCGCCGCTCTCATCCTCTTCGTGGTCGGTGGCGGCATCGGCTATCTCTTCGGCGTCCAGCCGTCCAGCGCGCCGGCTGCGACCCCGGCTGCACCGGCCCCGAGCCGCACATGGCTGGACGATATTGCCGCCTATCACCGCATCTATGCGCATCAGCCTCGCCATGTCGTCGAAGTACAGGCGACTGAAGCCGACGAGATCATCCAATGGCTGAAGGGGACCGTCGGCGTGAAATTCAACGTGCCGGATCTCGCCGCCGATGGGTTGGTCTTCCAAGGCGCGCGCATGTTCATTGCCACCGGCAAACCGGCCGGTCAGTTGATCTACAAGGACCTCGACGGCGACGTCATCGCCATCTGTTTCATGAAAGATGAAGGGGTCGCCGACGACGGCAATTTTGACGAGACCATCAGGGATGATGTGAGCATCGTATCCTGGCATCGCAACGGCACCGCCTATGCCGTCGTCGGCCCCTCCTCCGACGCGATGCTCGACCAGATCGCCGACCGGGTATCGACGGAAATTTGAGCTGAGCCGCCACAGCCCTGCTTGCGACTTTCATGCAGCCCGAGGATACTATCAGTCAGTCCATCGCGCCCGGAGCTTCAGCCGACGGGCGCATTCCCTGGAGATTGACCATGTCCGACATTCTGTTGACCATCCCGGAGATTGACGAGCGCATTGCGGCAATAAGAGAAAATCTCCGCGAGTTGATCGAACAGGCGGCCGCATATTCCGGCGCAGCGGACGAGGAACTCGCATCGACACGCATCGCCGAGCAGGAGGAAGAGCTCGAACGCCTGATGAAACGGCGCGAGGAACTTTCCGGACAAAAGCCCTGACGGCGAGAAGACGGCGTTGACTTGTCTGCCGTCTCCTCTCGCAAGATCAGCGAGATCGCGCCGGCGAAATCGTTGCCGTGGCCTGCTCACTTGAAAAGATGATGAAGGCGAACAGCAGAACGCCGATGAAGATCACGATCGACGCTGCCGCAACGATCGGCTCCATCGCCATATTGCCGAGAAGCATCATATACAATGCCGGCACCAGGACTGCGACGCCGGCTGTGTAGACACAATATTGAATCATCGCCAGCCGCCTTTCCGCCTTTTGCGGGTTCAGCGCATGATAACCGCCGAAGAGTGCCATGGTCACCCAGCCGAGGAGATTGGCATGCGCATGGGCGCCGATGACGCTATGATCCTCGGTAATTGCCATTTTCAGGCCTATTCCAATTCCGATGATCAGAAAGATGATTGCTGTCTTGAAATACAGATTGGCAACGCGTGGCATGACGTTCCCCCCAGATAGGATTGCCGGCAGTTTAAAATATCACGCCGATCCGCCTGCCGGGAATTCAGCTTAATGGACGATAGCGGGGTCGATTTCACCCATATCGGGGGAAGCGCCTTTCTATGGATGCCATTTTTGCTGACATTAGCGCCATCATGCGCTATACAACCGGCAAGCGACTTGAGAGGAGAGCGTTTGATGAAAACCCACGGCACCGGAAACCACCGCTGAAAAGCAGTGCCGTGAAGGGCTGCTTGTTCGGCCCATCCATCAAACTGTCATCTCGCGCCCCTGGAGGGCACTCATGTTTCGTCGCTTTGAAAAGCTCGTCGATCCGTTCCAACATTATGCCGATCTGAACCCGCCATCCGATCCATGGCGGTATCTGAAGGGCAACCTGCATCCGTTCCGCTTCGTCATGGCAATGAGCCTTGCCCTGACCGTCATCGGTGCGGCGATCGAGATCTGGCTCATCGGCTATACCAGCCAGCTCGTGGATATCCTGGCAGCCGCTCGGCCGGATCAACTTTGGGCATCCCATGGCACCGAATTGCTGGCTGCCGCCGCCCTTGTGCTGATTGGACGGCCGCTTGCCGGCTATGTCAGGGAAAGCCTCGACGACATCGCATTTCGGCCGAATGCCGAGACCTTGTTTCGCTGGCGCGCCCATCGCCACGTCCTGCGGCAATCCGTTGGCTGGTTCCGCCAGGATTTTTCCGGGCGCATCGCCAGCCAGGTGCGCGACATCGGCAATTCCGCGACTGGAGCGGCCTATGCGGTGCTGCATACGCTATCCTTCGTGACAATCTATGTCGCCGGCTCGCTCTGGCTCATGGCCTCGATCGATCTGCGTCTCATCTGGCCACTCCTCGTCTGGCTCTGCTGCTATCTGGGTCTGATGGCGTTGGTCATCCCGCGGCTTCGCAGAGCGTCCGAGGACTTTCAGGGCGCCTATGCAGCGCTCACGGGCATGTTGGTCGACACCTATGCCAATATCGACATCATCAAGCTCTTTGCCAATGCGGCCGAAGAAGACCGTGAAGGACGGGAGCGCTTCGCCGCTGCCCGCAAGACCTTCGTGCGCGTGCAGAAGCTCGAAGTCATGGTCAATTCGAACATGCTGTTCCTGGGTAGCTGTCTGATCGTCGGCCTGGTCGGCTATGCCGTGATCCTTTGGCAGGCCGGCAGCGCGCCGCTCGGTCTGATTGCCGCCTCACTCGCCTTGAGTTTCCGCATCACCGGCATGGCGGAATGGATGCTCGACGCCGTCTCGTCGCTGTTCGGTCACCTCGGCGCAATGCGGCAATCGCTGCTGACCGTGACGCAACCGCTCACCGTCACGGATGCGCCTGATGCCCGCCAACTCACAGTCAGTGGCGGCGGTATTACCTTCAAGAAGGTGACGCATCATTATGGCAAGGGTAGTGGCGGCCTGGCCGGCGTTTCACTGCGGATCGCACCCGGCGAAAAGGTCGGCCTCGTCGGTCGTTCCGGCACCGGAAAGTCGACGCTCGTCAATCTGCTATTACGGTTCTTCGATCCGGAAGCGGGTTCCATCGAAATCGACGGACAGAATATTCGCGGGATCACCCAGGAGAGCCTGCGCAGACAGATCAGCATGGTGACCCAGGACGCTGCCCTGCTCCACCGCTCGGTTCGCGATAACATCGCCCACGGCGATCCCCGGTTCTCCGAAAACGCGATGATGGCGGCGGCGGACAAGGCGGCGGCGAGCGGATTTATCGCAACGCTCCGGGATCACGAAGGCCGCACCGGCTACGATGCCCATGTCGGCGAGCGCGGCGTCCAGCTATCGGGCGGACAAAGGCAACGCATCGCCCTTGCCCGCGCCATCCTCAAGGATGCGCCGATCCTCGTGCTGGACGAAGCGACGTCGGCGCTGGATTCGGAGGTGGAGGCTGTTATCCAGGAGACGCTCTATGGCGTCATGGAGGGCAAAACGGTCATCGCGATCGCCCATCGCCTGTCGACCATCGCGCGGATGGATCGCATCGTCGTCCTCGATGAAGGGCGGATCGCAGAAGACGGGACCCATGGCGATCTGCTCGCGCAAAACGGCATCTATGCCGCATTATGGGCACGCCAATCCGGCGGCTTCATTGGCGACGATGATCCCGTCTTGAACGACGGATAGTGGACAAAAAAAATCCCCTCGATGACATCGAGGGGATTTGTCTTCACTAGGCGATGCGGCTGAAATTCAGCCCTGTTTCGCCCGGATATCGAGCACGCGGTTCGCCGCCGAGACGATCGCCTCGAGAGAGGCGGCGACGATGTTGGTATTGATGCCAGCACCGAAGAGCTTGCCGCCGGGATAGGAGGTCTCGACATAGGAGATTGCCGCGGCATTCGAGCCATGCTGCAGCGAATGCTCGGAATAATCCTCGACCGACATCGGAATGTCGAGATAGATCGAGAGAGCATTGATGAAGCCGTCGATCGGGCCGTTGCCGCGGCCTTCGATGCGCTTCACCTCGCCATTGTCGGTGATCTCGGCTGCGACGATCCGCTGCCCCCTGTTCTCGGGATCGGCGAAGGTGTGGTGGTCGACGAAGCGGATGCGCGCGTCGGACTGGGTCACGTAACGCTCGATGAAGTGGTCGTAGATGCGCTTGGACGGCAATTCCTTGCCCTCTTCGTCGGTGATGCGCTGGATCTCTTCGCGATATTCCACCTGGAGATTGCGCGGCAGGTTGAGCCCGTAATCCTGCTGCATGATGTAGGCGATGCCGCCCTTGCCCGACTGCGAGTTGATGCGGATGATCGCCTCGTAGGTGCGGCCGACATCCTGCGGATCGATCGGCAGATACGGCACTTCCCAAACCGGATGGTTGGCGACCTTGGCGGCCTTCATGCCCTTGTTGATCGCATCCTGATGTGAGCCGGAAAAGGCGGTGTAGACCAGTTCGCCGACATAGGGGTGGCGTTCGCCTATCGCCATCTGGTTGGAATATTCGAAGACTTCTTTCATGCGCTCGATGTTCGAGCAATCCAGCTCCGGATCGACGCCCTGCGTGAACATGTTCAGCGCCATGGTGACGACATCGACATTGCCGGTACGCTCACCGTTGCCGAACAGCGTGCCTTCGACGCGGTCGGCGCCGGCCATCAAGGCCAGTTCGGCAGCGGCGATACCGGTGCCGCGGTCATTATGCGGATGCAGCGAGATGATCAGGTTTTCGCGGTTGTCCAGATTGCGGCACATCCATTCGATCTGGTCGGCATAGATGTTCGGGGTCGCCATTTCGACGGTGGAAGGCAGGTTGATGATCAGCTTGTTGTCCGGCGTCGGCTTCACTACGTCGATGACGGCGTTGCAGATTTCCAGCGCCACCTCCAGTTCGGTGCCGGTGAAGCTTTCCGGCGAATATTCGAAGCGATAGCCGCCACCCGCCTTGGCCGCCATGTCGGTGATCATCTTGGCCGCATCGACGGCGATCTCCTTGATCCCCTTCACATCCTTGGCAAACACCACGCGGCGCTGCAATTCGCTGGTGGAATTGTAGAAATGCACGATCGGCTTGTTGGCGCCTTCCAATGCCTCGAAGGTGCGGGTGATCAGCTCCGGCCGGCACTGCACCAAAACCTGCAGCGACACGTCGTCGGGCACATTGCCTTGCTCGATGCACCAGCGGGCAAAGTCGAAGTCGGTCTGTGATGCCGAAGGAAAACCGATCTCGATTTCCTTGAAGCCCATCTCCAGCAACAGGTGGAACATGCGGGCCTTGCGGTCGTGGCCCATCGGATCGACGAGCGCCTGGTTGCCGTCACGCAGATCGACGGAGCACCAAATCGGCGCCTTGGTGATGGTTTTCGAAGGCCAGGTTCGGTCGGGAATATTGATCTGCGGGTAAGCGCGGTACTTCGCCGCTGCGTCGGGCATGCCTTTGGGGGAATGGCTGTTCGCGTCCATGTTTCGTCTCTTCCTTTCCCGTCATTTGCCCCGCGTCTTAACCGATCGTATGCGGCTTGGCGATGACAAATACGGACCCGCTATGGGGTATACTGTCGATTTTAGGGATATGTCGCGAGGAGCGATGGCCGGGCGGGCTCTACGGCCGCCGAGCGCTCCTCAAAGGACCCGGCAACCGCGCGTAAGGCCGAGAAGAAGAAGCGAAGTCAGGGCGCGCGTATTGTCACGCAGGGCAACGCGCCCACGTGCAATCTGTTCGGAAATCTTCGCGCCAGTCGTCTTCATGCCCGCGCTTATAGCCGTGCAGTCAAAAAGAAGCAACCCCTCGCTTATTTCTTCAGCAATTGCACCATGTGCGACAGTGCCATCATCAATCCTCCCGCGACCAGCCCCCAGAAGGCGCCGGAGATGCCAGCGAAGGAAACGCCCGATGCCGTGACGAGGAAAGTGATTGCGGCCGCCTCGCGCGATTCTGCCTTTTGAAAAGCGTTCATGGCCGAGTTGGACAATGCACCAACCAGCGCCAGCCCGGCGACGGCTTCGATCAGGATCGGCGGCGCCAGCGCCACGAAGGCGGTGACCGCACCGGCGAGCAGCCCAAGGATGATGTAAACAACCCCGGCAATAATCGCCGCCCAATAGCGCCGCTGCGGGTCGGCATGGGCGTCCTGTCCCGCACACATGGCGGCGGTGATCGCGGCAAGATTGACGGCATGCCCGCCGAGGGGCGCGCTGAACAGGGAAAACAGGCCCGTGACGGCAAAGAGCGGACCGGGCTTCGGATCATAATGGTGAACCTTCAGCACCGCGATGCCCGGAATATTCTGCGACGCCATGGTGACGATGAAGAGCGGCAGTGCGACGGAGACGAGGCCGGCGGCGGTGAAGGCCGGTTTGACCAGTTCAACGCTCGGCAGCAACGAATGCTGCAGCGATGCCAGCGCTCCATCAGGCACCTTCACGCCGAAAGCCAGCACCAGCGCGAAGGCAGCAAGCGCCGCCGGCACGGCCCAGAGCCGCTTGAATGCGCCGACGACGATCCAGGCGATAATGATCGGCAGGCCGAGCCAGGGATTGAAGCCGATTGCCTTCACCGGTGCGAAGCAAAGCCCGAGCAACACGCCGGCAAGCATGGCATTCGCCAACGCCGGCGGAATAGCGGCAACGGCACGCCCGAGCGGCCGGAACAGGCCGGCAATCACGATCAGCACCGCACAGACGAGAAACGCACCGACCGCCGCCGGAAAGCCGCCCTCAATGGCGCCGGCGCTCGCCAGGAGCGCCGCGCCCGGCGTCGACCAGGCAATGCTGATCGGCAGCTTTGTCGCAACGCTGAGCACGATGGCGCAGAGGCCCATCGAGATCGACAGGGCCGTCAACCCGGACGCAGCCTGCGCAGCCGTGGCACCGACCGCCTGCAGCCCATGCAGCACGACCGCGAACGAACTGGCAAAGCCGACAAAGGCGGTAAGACAGCCCATGAACAGGCTTTGAACGGAGAAATCTTTGAGCATGGCAGCGGCTGGAGACTCGTGGGTACGATGGAAAGCGCATGGAGCATCTCAAGCGTCGGTCATGCAAGTGCAGTTTCGCGAAGATCAGGCAATCCACCCAACCGAGCGCCATTCGATTGACAAAAGAGCACAGACAGGGATTGCGCACCAAACATCAAACCTGTGTAGTCAAATGCAACTAAGAGGTTTCTGAACTCCAGCCGATAGCTCGATTGGCTGAAACCGATAGATCCATAGAGGGGGAACGATCTATGTATTACGCCATCCTGGCCTATCACGAAGAGGGTGTGGTCGAATCCTGGACCAAGGAGGAAGATGCGGCCTTGATGACCGAACTTCTCCAGATCAATGATCGCCTCGTTCAGGAGAAGTCTTTGGGACCCGCCGCACGGCTTGGCTCGACGCAAGGCGCCGTGACGCTGCGAGGCAAGGGTGCCGGCATCGTCACTGACGGCCCTTTTGCTGAGACCAAGGAGCAATTGCTGGGCTTCTATGTTGTGGATTTTCCAACGCTTGAGGCGGCAGTTGCGGCAGCGCGCGACCTCCGCCGCGTCAATCCGACCGCGGTCTACGAAATCAGACCGATTTCGCTTTATATTCCCGGAGCGTCACTGGCATCCCGCGACGAGGAATAGCAAGTTCGGCCATAGCGCATCACCATCGCAACTTCCGCTACCCGGCAACGCAAAACGCCCTCGCCTGCCTTTCGGCAAGCAAGGGCGCCTTAACTCAGCAAAAGCCTTCGCTTAGATGTCGGCCTGCGACGTCACGATCCGGGAAACCAGGCCATAAGCCTTGGCTTCTTCCGCAGACAGCCAGTAGTCACGGTCCGTATCCTTGGCGATGCGCTCGACGGGCTGGCCGGTCGCTTCCGAGAAGATCTTATTCAGGCGCTCGTTCATCTTGATGATCTCGCGAGCCTGAATTTCGATGTCGGAAGCCATACCGCGCGTGCCGCCGGACGGTTGGTGCAGCAGGAAGCGGGTGTTCGGCAGGCAGATGCGGCGCTCCTTGGGGGCTGCCACGTAGATCAGCGCGCCCGCAGAAGCGACCCAACCGGAACCAATCATCCAGACCTTCGGCTTGATGAACTTGATCATGTCGTGAATGGAATCGCCGGATTCGACGTGGCCGCCAGGCGAATTCACGTAGATTCGGATATCCTCATCGCTGGCCGCGGCAAGCGCCACGAGCTGCGAGCAGACCTTCTGCGCCAGTTCCTGCGTAATGCCGCCATAGATGAAGATCGAGCGCGATTTGAAAAGATTCGCCTCCGCGTCCTTGCCCAAGGGCAGCTCTTTCGTCTTTTCTTCCTGTTCGTCTTCGTCGTTCATTCGCAAGTCTCCAGCAGATGTGTCCTACCGCACATAGTGCGACTCAATGCGTAAAACAATGCCGGAAAAAGGCAAGGCGCGAATAGCCTGGGAAAGCATGGCGTTATGGTTGCGGATTACCGAATTGTAACTTGAAGCGGCTTTGAAAAGCCGGAATTCCATCCTACGTCAGGTAAGCGCGAGAATCGCGCCCCGAATTTGCAGCAACAGATAGCCAAGGAGGCCATCATGTCGCCTGAAGAACGTCAACTGCTCGCGTCCCTCTTCGATCGCGTCCGCGCTACGGCCAGCACTCAGCGCGATGCAGATGCGGAGGCCTTCATCAATCAGTCGGTTCGCGATCAGCCCTATGCGCCTTATTTCCTCGCACAAGCTGTGCTCATGCAGGAACAGGGCATGAAGGCTGCCGCTGACCGCATCCAGCAGCTCGAAGCGCGCGTGCGCGAACTGGAACAGCAGGGCGCCGACAATCACCCGCAGCCCCAGAGCGGCGGCTTCCTCGGCGGTCTCGGCTCGCTGTTCGGCGGTGGCCAGCAGCAGCCGCAGCGTGGCCCGGGGCCGCAAGCCGGTAATTCGCAGCAGCAGGGCCGTCTCTATGACGATTATGCCCGCAATGCTCCGCAGCCCGGTCCGTGGGGCGGCCAGCAACAGCCAAGCGGCCCGTGGAACCCGCAGGCCGCCGCTCCCTCGGCAGGCGGCAGCTTCCTGCGCGGTGCCCTCGGCACGGCAGCCGGCGTCGCCGGCGGCGTCATGCTGGCGGAATCGCTCTCCAGCCTGTTCAGCCCCCATCTCGGCGGTACCGCCGGCGGTGGTCTCGGCGGCCTCTTCGGCGGCACGGCCGCCAATGCAGCCGAACAGCCCGTTCAGGAAACGATCATCAACAACAATTATTTCGGCAACGACAGCAATGGCCAGAACGATAATGGTCAAACCAATGTCGACTACGCATCGAATGATCAGGACGACGACAATGACAATGACTACGACGACTCGTCCGACAACGGCGGCGACGACAGTTCATTTGCCTGAAGCCAATCGTCTCTGATTGCAAAAAGCCGCCTCCCTTCGGATGGCGGCTTTTTAGTTTACCCGCGCCCACGATAAGGCTGCACGCCCTGATCCGGCAACCACACACCCTCCGGTGCCTTTCCCGTCTGCCAGAACACATCGATCGGGATACCGCCTCGGGGATACCAATAGGCACCGATGCGCAGCCATTTCGGCTCCAGCAGTTCGACCAGCCGCTTGGCGATGTAGATCGAGCAATCCTCGTGGAAAGCGCCGTGGTTGCGGAAGGAATGCAGGAAGAGCTTCAGCGACTTCGATTCCACCAACCACTCGTTCGGAATGTAGTCAATGACGATATGGGCAAAATCCGGCTGACCCGTCATAGGGCAGAGCGAGGTGAATTCCGGAGCGGTGAAGCGCACGACGTAGTCCGTGCCGGCATGGCCGGACGGCACTTTTTCGAGAACGGCGGCTTCGGGGTTCGCAGCCGTTTCGGTCTGACTGCCGAGCATCGACAGACCGGAAACATCGGTTGTAGGCATCTTAGATCTCCTTGATCACTTTGACGCGGATGCCATGGGCCTTCTCGCCCTCGGGCTCCACGTGAATGGTTATTTCCGCGCCCGCATGGATCGCCCGTATGGCGTCTTCAAGGCGGTCGCAGATGCGATGTGCCTCGCGGACAGGCATGGCCGCGGGTACAACGAGGTGGAAATCGACAAAGGTGACGGCGCCCGCCCGGCGCGTCTTCAGATCGTGCACGCCGAGCGAGCCGTTGGCATGCGTCGCGATCGCCTCTTTGATCACCGCTTCCTCTTCCGGTAGGACGGCCTTGTCCATCAGCCCGTCGATGGAATTGGAGACGACCTTCCAGCCCTGATAGAGAATGTTGACGGCGACGAGAATAGCAAGCACCGGGTCGAATATCGGGTAGCCGGTGCCCAGCGCCAGCAGCAGGCCGAACAACACGCCGATGGAAGTATAGACATCGGACATGATGTGCTGCCCATCCGCCGTCAGCGCCGGCGAGCGATGCTCGCGCCCTGCCCGGATCAAGGTCAGCGCCCAGATCGCATTGATGACACCGGCGGCAAAGTTGATGGCGAGGCCGAGGACGGGCGCCTGCAACGGCTGAGGATTGCTCAAATGCCCCATCGCCTCCTGCACAATCATCAGCGCAGCGACGATGATCATCGCGCCTTCTGTGACGGCCGAAAGATATTCCGCCTTGTGGTGGCCGAAGGGATGATCGTGATCCGCCGGCTTCTGCGCATAGCGGATGACGAAGAAAGCGATGAAAGCGGCCACGACATTGACGAGGGATTCCAGGGCGTCCGACAACAGCGCCACGGAGCCCGTCACCCACCAGGCGAGCATCTTCAGCGCCAAGACGCCGAGCGATAGCGGAATGCCCCAGAGGGCCAGTTGCCGTATCGTCTGGTTGCCCTGTCCGTTCATGCGTTTCTCCAATGCGGATGCGCGCGCCCTGCATATGCGAACGAATTGCAAAAACCGCGCCATTCAAATGCAAAACCGCCCGCGCGAAATTCGCGCAGGCGGCTCAATTGGCGTTCATATGATGCAGAACGCACCGTTTGTCAAAGGACGGCTTGGGCCTCGCGCATCACAATTTATCCCAAATAGCCCGGTTAAACAAAGTCGGGCCGCAAAGCTGCCGCTGAAAGACGATGATGCGACAAAGATGATGGCCGGCAGGTCATATGCTTGCCTGTGAAAATCATGATGGCACCTTCCCGTGCGAGCATGCACTAAGCTATAGGTCGACCGATAACGCCCCAGCGAACGGCATTCCGCCACGAAACGTCGCCGCTACCTCCAAATCCACGGTGGAACATGCCTTCTTTTGATGATCCCTCCCATTCGCACAACGCAGCTTCGGTCGCAGATGTGCCACCCAAAGAAGCGGATCATCTGATCGCGGCATGCGCCTTCTCCGAAGCGGAGCGCGCTGCCGTCTACCGTGCTATCGAAACCCGCCGCGACGTGCGCGATCAGTTCCGCTCCGACCCGCTACCCGACGATCTTGTGAGACGGCTGCTCGAAGCAGCTCATCGTGCGCCGTCGGTCGGTTTCATGCAGCCATGGAATTTCCTCCTGATCCGCCAGCAGGAGACGCGCGAGCGCGTCTGGAAGGCATTTCATCAGGCCAATGAAGAAGCCTGCCTCATGTTCGAAGGCGATCGCCGCGCACAATATCAGCGACTGAAGCTCGAAGGCATTCGCAAGGCGCCCCTCAGCATCTGCATCACCTGTGATACCAAGCGCGGCGGGCCTGTCGTGCTCGGGCGGACGCACAATCCGGCGACGGACGTTTATTCGACGGTCTGCGCCGTTCAAAATCTCTGGCTGGCCGCGCGGGCCGAGGGTGTCGGTGTCGGTTGGGTAAGCATTTTTCACGAGGACGCGATCAAGAGCATCCTGAACATACCCGAGCATGTCAAAATCGTCGCATGGCTATGCGTCGGCTACGTCGATGAACTCTACGATATGCCCGAGCTTGCCGTGAAAGGTTGGCGCGATCGCCTGTCGCTCGACAAGCTGATTTTCGAGGAATGTTGGCAGGATGATCAGGACGCTTTCTGAGCAGCCTTGATCCGCGCTACTCCGCCTGAGTGGATGCAAAACGGTCGCGATCGTTGTGCAGGCTGAGTGACAGCCGCAGCGTCCAAGGCAGCGCCGTCCATAAGCCCGAAGTCAATCCCGCCTGCCTCAACCCGGCGGCTGTCCAGGTATTGCATCCCGTGAGCGCGTTGAAATATCCCCGCGCCTCGAAGAACGCATCATTCGGTCCGTAATTGCTGCCAATCAACGGGCTCGGCTGGTTATTCGTTTGCTCGAAACTGCCGAGAATGAACCGTTTGAGCCGCTCCAGCCCCTCGGTATCGATGCTGATGGCCGTGACATCAGGAGCATCCGCCGGAATCTCGCCCGCCAGCTCGGCGTGGATGACGGCACGATCCAGAGTGAAGCTTTTCAAGACAGGGCCAGCCTTCAAATCAGCCCAAGTTCGCGTCTCCGTATAGAAACTCCGGCCGCCCCAGCCGAAAACGAGATAGCGCACATTCGGATTATCGAGATCAAGCCCCGCTGTCCGCAGGAATGCGAAACGGGAGATGAGATCGCCATCGACCGGTATGGCGATATCCGTATGGATGGGATTGCTGAGCACGAGGATATGTTGCGACCGCTCGGCTCTTGCCGCCTGCCCGTCATGCCAAAGCGGCCGCGGCGCAACGATGCCGAGACCTGCGATCGCCACAACCGCAAGCACGGCGAAAAAGACGCCCTTGAATATCCTTGAGATCACCGACCGAAAGCCCCCGCCAACATCGAATGTCTTCAGCGGTTTGTTGGCTCTTTCAAGGCAAAAAACACCCCTATGCACTTTTTCCGAGTGCATAGGGGCGTTCGAACTCGACGGCTAACGGTTCTCGCCTCACGCAGCCTTCGTCTTCACCCGCCGCGCCAGATGCGCTACGACATTCTCGATCATCCGCATGCCGGCGTCGCCACCAAGCGTCATGATCGATTCCGGGTGGAACTGTACAGCCGCAATCGGCTCCTTGACGTGCTCGATGCCCATGATCGTGCCGTCTTCGCTTTCGGCCGTGATCATGAAGTCACGCGGCAGGCTCGACGGATCGGCGAAGATCGAATGATAGCGGCCGACCGTAACCTCGCGGCCAAGACCCGAGAAGACGAGTCCCGGCTCCAGCACGCGGATGCGTGATGGCTTGCCATGCATCGGAACCGCAAGATGGCGCAGCTCGCCGCCATAGGCCTCGGCGAGCGCCTGCAGACCCAGGCAGACGCCGAAGATCGGCAGGTTGCGCGCCCTCGCCTTCTTGATGGTCGCCTTGCAATCGAAGTCCTTCGGATTACCGGGACCCGGCGACAGCACGACCAGATCCGGATCAAGCCGGTCGAAGACCTCTTCCGGCACCGGCGTGCGCACGGTCGAAACCGTGGCACCCGTCTGGCGGAAATAATTGGCGAGCGTGTGCACGAAGCTGTCTTCGTGGTCGACGAGCAGGATCTTCACACCCTTGCCCACGGAGGCGACGTCACGTTGCTGTTTGCCGGAATTGCCGGTCTTGGCATCACGGATGGCGGAAAGCATGGCAGAGGCCTTCAGTTCGGTTTCGGCTTCTTCTTCCTCGGGAATCGAGTCGTTGAGCAGAGTTGCGCCGGCACGCACTTCGGCAATGCCGTCCTTGATGCGGACGGTACGCAGCGTCAGGCCGGTGTTCATGTCGCCATTGAAGCCGACCATGCCGATCGCACCGCCGTACCATGCGCGCGGGCTCTTTTCATGGCTCTCGATGAAGCGCATGGCCCAGAGCTTCGGCGCGCCGGTGACGGTGACAGCCCAGGCGTGGCTGAGGAAGCCGTCAAAAGCATCCATGTCGTCGCGCAGGCGGCCTTCGATATGGTCAACCGTGTGGATCAGGCGCGAATACATCTCGATCTGGCGGCGGCCGATGACCTTGACCGAACCCGGCTCGCAGACACGGCTCTTGTCGTTGCGGTCAACGTCGGAGCACATGGTCAGCTCGGACTCGTCCTTCTTGGAGTTCAGGAGCTTCAGGATCTGCTCGCTGTCGGCAATCGGATCGTCTCCGCGCTTGATCGTACCCGAAATCGGGCAGGTCTCGATGCGGCGGCCGGACACGCGCACGAACATCTCAGGCGAAGCGCCGACGAGATATTCCTGATTGCCGAGATTGATGAAGAAGGAATAGGGCGACGGATTGATCGCCTTCAAGCGCTTGGAAATATCGGATGGCTTGCTCTCGCAGCGCTCCATGAACTTCTGGCCGGGCACGACTTCAAAAAGATCGCCCTTGCGGAAGCTCTCCTTCGCCTTGACCACCAGCTCGGCATATTCGCCGGGGCGATGATCGCTCTTCGGCGGAATGGTATTGGTGTGGCGGAAGGGCTCGGCAGCGATCTCGCCGGACTTGCCTTCGGTAGTGACGCCTCCCTTGGCAAAATCGTAACGATCGATCCAGGCCTTGGCGGAATAGTTGTCGACCACCAGAATCTCGTCCGGCAGATAGAGCACCATGTCGCGCTGGTCATCAGGACGCTCGAGCTTCAGGCTGATCGCGTCGAACTGGAACGCCAGATCGTAGCCGAAGGCGCCGTAGAAGCCGATGCTGGCATCGGCCTGCGAATAGAAGAGATCAGTGACCGCGCGTAGCACCGTGAAGACCGTCGGGGTCTTCGAGCGCTCTTCCTCGGTAAAGACGCGATCCGGCGTCTTTACCGTCAGGTCAAGCCGGCGTTCTGTCGAAGCGCCAAGCACCAGTTCGGAAACCGTCTTCAGCTTTTCAGCGATGAAACCGAGAATGACCTCGCCACGCTCATTATAGGCCTCGATCCAGACATTGCGCCCATTGCAGGACAAACCGAGCGGCGGATCGACGATGGCGGTATCCCAACGGGTGTAGCGGCCGGGATATTCGTAGTTCGACGAGAAGACCGCGCCACGGCGCTCATCGAGCTTGTCGATATAGGACGAAACCGCATCCGCATAGGGAGTCGGCCGGCGTTGCCGGGTGACGGTGATGCCACCCTTCGTCTCGTAGATTTCCGCACCATCATCCCGAAGGATCGTTACCATTGTTCCTCACTCCGTTGTCGGGCCCGGATGACAGGCGGCCTTTATAACAAAAAAGCCGCCTCGAAATCTCGGGCGGCTCACTCGTCGTCTTTGAACACGATTGGTCGAGGCCGCCTCAGCGTGCCCACCACCAAACTGCAATATTGTTCAAGGACATGTTCATGAGGGAATTGTTAGCGTGAGACGAGATGATGCGCAAGCCGCAATCTCAGGATTACGCAACCGCCTTGTTTTTTCTCCAACGGAAGGGCGGTCCATATTTGTTGGCATCGGCATTTCCCCTTGGAATGCCAACAGCGATGATCATAACTAAACAAAGAAGTATCGGTCCTGAAGTCGCGTAGGATGGCAAACTAGACATCTGGTCCACCCCGATAAGCGAAAACATCGCCAGTGGAATAACAAAACTCAAGCCGACAATGACGCTCCATCCCCAGAAGCCAGACCACCCGAAATCGCGCAGCCGCGCCGCAACAAGCGTTGCCGCGATAGCAACTGCCAGAACGAATAGCGGAAGTCCCCATGCGGTATCCCCATTGTTGCCCCCCTCAGCCGCCGCTCGCGCGAAAAGAACCGCAAAGACGAACACCAGGCCTGCCCAATAGGCGGAGCGGTTCACACGTCGTCTGAAAATAGACAGTGGCGGCAAAATCCAGCGCCGCGCAAATTGCTGCGTGGATTCCGATACAACTATGTTATACCGCGACGGCATTCTATATTTGCTATCCGGATCGCTTGGCGGAAGCCCCACAACTGTGACCAAAGCAAGGAACGGAAGTGTGTCAAATAAGGTAATATAGCCCCCAGCGGGACCATCCACCCATCCATTCGGCAATATCGCCGGCTTTAGTATCGCTATTATTCCAACGGGAAAAACGAAACTAAACAACGCCACGCCCGCCCAACCCCAAAAGGCTGACCATCCAAAATCCCGTAGTCGTGCGCCCATCACGGACGCGACGAAGAAGAGGATGAAGTCCATATGACGTAAGAGATCGGAAGTGTAACCCATCTCGCTCAGAACAACGGCTCCGACCCGAAATCCTAAAAATATGCAGATGAACATCCAGTATGCAGGGCGGTTCAGGCGATCGTTCAGAATCAAGCTCGTCAAGTTGCACCTTCATGAAATGTCGGTTGCATTCTGTATGCTGATATTTCTCGCTGTCAACTCAAAGCTGTAGATGCGTTCACAGTCGATGCTCGCTGCCGATCCGATCGCCTTACCCTACCTCTTATTCCTACCTCCTGGCCGCCTCGAAGAACTCCTCCGGCCCCTCCACTTCCGTCAGCCGCTTCTTCTCAATCAGCCAGAAGCGATTGCCGATGGCGCGGACGAAGCTGCGGTCGTGGGAGACGAGCAGGCAGCTTGCCTCTTGCGTCATCAACTCGCCCTCCAGCGCCTCCTGCCCATCGATATCGAGATGGTTGGTCGGTTCGTCCAGTAGGTAGAAGTTAGGATCGGTCAATCGCAGCACCAGCATGGACAATCGCGCCTTCTGACCACCCGAAAGCCTGCCGATGGCCCGGCCCTGCATGTCGACGCCCATACCGGCGCCAGCAAGCAGCGTGCGCGCCCGCTGTTCGCCGAGTTCGAACAGCCGCGTGATCACGCCGAGCGGGGTGTCGTCATGACCGAGATGCGAGAGCGCCTGATCGCTATAGCCTAGCGCCAGCGATGGCGTTGCCCGGATTGCCCCCGATGCGCTCTGATCGGCAATGGCTTTGTGGATCATCTCGACAAGCCGGGTCTTGCCTGCCCCATTTTGGCCAAGCAGGACGATGCGATCACCCTGGCAGATCCAGCGTTTGCCGGTCTTGAACAACAATGTGCCATCCGGTGTCTCGACGCAGGCATCATCGAGCGTCACCAATATCTTCGCCTGAATGCCGCGATTGGCGAGCTTGATCGCACCGGACGAACGCTCCTGATGACCCGGCCGTGCCGCATCCTCCAGGCGCTCGGCGCGCGCCTTGAGCTGTTTCGTCTTGACCGTCAGCAGGTCGCTGCCGGAATTGATGCCGAGATTGTTGAGCTTGGCTGCCTGCTTGCGCAATTGCTGCGCCGTCTTCATGTCCTTCTGGTAACGCCGCTCATCCGAAGCGTCGGCCTCGTCCAGCGCAGCCCGTGCCCGGCCATACGGCAAGGCGTAGTCCACCGATTGCTCCTGGCGCAGGAACAGGGTGCGGTTGGTGACGGCATCGAGAATGGCGCGGTCGTGGCTCGCGATCAACACCGGCACATCGCGTGGCAGAGCGTTCAACCAATCTTCCAGCAGCGCGATCTTCGCGAGATCGAGGTGGTTGGTCGGCTCGTCCAGCAGCAGGACATCCGGCTCCGTCACCCAAACACGGGCGAGCATGGCCAGCCGCTGCCAACCGCCACTAAGCTCCGCAAGTGCCCTCTCCCGCAGCACCTGCGGCACGTCGAGCGAATCCAAACTGACGTCGACGCGCCAGCCCTCGCTCTCGGCTTGTTCGGCCGGCAGAGCACGGAGAACCGCATCGTAGAAAGAGATAGCAGCCAGATCGGCCGGCACATTCTGCTCGACATAGCCGACCCGAAGGCCGCGCGAGCGGGTAACGTCGCCCGCTGTCGGCTCCAGCCGGCCGGCGATGCAATTGAGCAGGCTGGATTTACCCCTGCCATTGGCAGCAACGATGCCTATACGGTCGCCGGCACCCACGGTGAAATTGAGATTGGAGATGAGCGGCACACCCAAGGTAATGCCAAAATTGCGGAGATTGATCAGAGTCATGGTCTTTTCCGGTCTGACCCAAGCAAGCCACCGTCCATCGATCCAAGGCGCCTTATCGCCATGGGATGCAGGTGTTACCGGCCGTATGTTCGGCTCTTTGCTCGGTAAACTGTCATGACGCAGCCGCGCGAACACAAAAGCTCAGCGCTGCGTTACCCAACAGGGGCAGACCAGAAGGAAATGAGTGAGTGACAGCCTCTGATCAGCCCTGCAAACGCGTTTGCAGGGCATGAGTCGGACCGAACTGGCGATTACGCCAGACAAACGTCATCATGCGGCCCTCCTCTCTCAATCGGTTGAGCCGCCTTGATAGCATTGAACGCTGCGATAGACAATCGCGCGGCATTCGCAGGCAGGCGTTCAGGAAGGCGAAGCCGAGCATGTTTATGCGTCAGCTTCCCCAAAAATGCTCAGGAAAAAGGGCGATGCCGAAGCATCGCCCTCCCTGTCATCACGATGAGATCGCTTAGAACTTCTGCGTCAGCGTCAGCTTGAAGGTCCGGCCAGGCTCCGAATAGAACTCATGCGGTTGCGTCAGACTGGTCGAGGCGACGTTCAGTGCGTCGTAATAGGTCTTGTTGAAGATATTATAGACCCCTGCCCGCAACGTCAGGCCTTTCACCTGCTCCGGTTCCCACCATCCCGTCAGGTCGAAGATGCCGTAACCCGGCGTGCGGAAGCTGTCGCCATCCTTCTTCGGCTCGCTCGTCGCGGTGATGAAGGTCAGATCCGTACCCCAGATCTCGGTGGCATAGCCGACGGTGAAGGCCGCCTTTGCCGGAGCGACGGAATCGAGCCATTCGCCGGTATCGGAGTCCTTGCCATTGGCATAGGCAAGCGAGCCCTTGATATGAATGCCATTGTCGAACTTCTTGTGCGCATTGACCTCGACGCCGAAGATGCGGACGTTGTCGCGGTTGAAGTATTCGGTAATCCCCAACGGGTAAGTACGCGTCGGATCGACGGAAGTCTCGCTGTCGATGAAGTTCTTATACTTGTTGTAGAAGCCGCCGATATGGCCGCCGAAATCATCATCGCCGAGGTTCGCGCCGATTTCGACGCCGTTGCTGGTCTCCGGCTTCAGATCGGGATTGCCGTAGCTGACATAGCCGCCGGGCACGCCGTAATTCAGGTAGAGTTCGCTGACATTCGGCGCGCGGAAGCCCATGGCCCATTGCGCATAAAGCTCGACATTGTTCTGCGGCTGGTATGCCGCACGCAGCTTCGGCGAGAAGCGGGTGTCGGACTGTCCGGACGGCAGGCCGGAATAGTTGGCGCTGTCGCGATAAGCGTCGGTATTCTTTGGCGAGTAGTCATACCAGTCGAAGCGCAGGCCCGGCGTCAGCGAAAAGCTGCTGGAGCCGATTTCGATCTTGTCGTCGATGAAGGCGCCGACGCGCTTGCCGTCGACATCAGGCATATCAGACTGGTTGGTGTGCAGGAATGCGCAAGAAGCGGCCCAACGAGGAAGGTTGCAGCTATCGCCGCCGGCTGAATATTGATGCGTCTTGGTGAAGGCGACGTCGAGGCCGAAGGTGACGTTGTGATGCAGGCTGCCGGTATCGAAGGACTTCGACGCATTGCCGTTGAAGCCGATGCTGCGATCCTCGACCTCGTTGCGGCGCCAATAATCGCCGATGACGGAGGTATAACGATAACCCTCGGCGCCGTTCTCGCGCATCAGGTTCTGCCAGTAGAAGACCGCATTGGCGGTGTCGACCAGCGAGTCGGCGCTATCGGCCTCGTATTTATAATCGAGCGACAGGCGGTTGCGTTCGATATTGTCGGTCGTATCGTAGTTGCCAGGCCGGAAGTTTCCGGTCGGGCTCTGCAGATGCATGGCATCGATATCTGTATCTTTATTGTAGTGTTCGGCCGTAATGCCAAAAGTTCCGACATCGGTATATTGGCGGATCTTGAAGAGGCCATTGCGCTGGTTGTAGTTGGCCGGATCGGCCTCGGTGCGCTTGGTGGAGTAGCCGCCGACATCGCCGTTGTTTTCCAGCTCATGTCCGTGCGTGTATCCGCCCTCGAAAAGAACGGCAGTATTGTCGATGCGCTTGGCAACTGCGGCCGAGCCGCCGACGCTGCGGTCATCGCCGTTGTAGCCGAGTTTGAAGACGCCGCCCCAGGTCGAACCAGGCGTGATCAGATCCTCCGGCTCCAGCGTGCGCAACACGAAAGCGCCGCCAAGAGCACCGGAACCAGCGCGGCTGGAATCGGCGCCGCGCACGACGTCGACCGTCGAAAGCGTATTGAAGTCGAAGCTGTTGACGCCGCCGTCCGCAGCGCGAGCGCCGTCGAGCAGGAACGGGACCTCGATGCCGTCGATCGTCGTCAGCACGCGGTCGTCTTCGAGGCCGCGAATATTGATGCTGCCGCTGGTGCGGTCGAAGCCAACGCCGACTTCGGTGCTACGGCCAAGGTCCTCGATACGGGTAATCTGATTATCGTCGATTTCCTTTGCCGTCGTCTCAGTGGTCGTCGGCGAGTCGGCGAGCACGTCTTTCGACGCTTTCCCCTTGACCACGATCGGCTTCAACTCCGTTGCGCGGCCGCTCTTCGCCGCCGCTCCGTCTGCGGTCGCATCATTCTGATTTGCCGTCTGCGCATAAGAGGCCGTGCCGAGCCCGAGGGCCAGAAACGCCGTGCACGCCAAGAGAACCGAGCGGGATCGCCGGACAACCATAACCATTCCTTTCGAATTGCTTCACCGGGCTGGCTGGTTGGTGCCTTCTGACGCACGCAAGGGGCTGGCTGGGTTCTTTTCGTTGAACGAAGCGGAGCAATTTCCGCCTTCTTTCTGCCGCATAAAAAACATGACTATTATTGTCAATATATCCAGTTGATATAATTATGAATAAAATTGTCATGTTTAAAACATGACCGATAAAGTTGCTGAATTGCAACGAAATCGCTGCATCGAGCGTTCTCCCGGCGTTGCTATTAGAAATGGGTGAAATACTTGATGCTGCTCCGGATCATCTCCGTCACGATCGCCGTCGCCATGTTGACGGCAGCCTCCCTCCCCGAAACCGGCCCTATGCCCCAGTCCAAGCCGGATAGCGAACAAACTCAATCGCCTACTGAGCCGCCGATACCGGCACAAAAACCGGAGACTTCCGAGACCCAACCGGCCGAGACCCAACCGACCGACGGGGAAATGCAAGGGCCGCCCAAGCCGCCGCTAACCGTCGCAGCGGAATCGGACGAAGAGCATCAAGCCTGTCTTAAAGAATTGAGCGCCATGGGTGCGGTGTTCAAGGACATTCCCCGCATCGATGACGGCAACGGCTGCGGCATCGACAAGCCGATTGCCCTCTCCGAACCGCTGCCGGATATCAAGCTGAAGCCGGAAGGCACGATGCGCTGCGCGGCCGCCTTGGCGCTTGCCCACTGGATGAAAGAGAGCGTGATCCCCGCCGCCGCAACTGCGCTGAAGGACAATGGCCGAATTACCGCGCTCAACCAGGCCTCGACCTATATCTGCCGCCTGCGCAATAACGCCACCACCGGCAAGATCTCGGAACATGCCCGCGGCAATGCCATCGACATCGCCAGCTTCACCTTCGAAAACGGCGAGACCGTCGGCATCGAGCCCCGCCACGAAGATCCGACCCTGACAGGTGCGTTCCAACGCAGCGCCAGTGCCTCCGCCTGCCTCTATTTCACAACCGTCCTCGACCCGGACAGCGACGCTGCACACGAGACGCATTTCCATCTGGACGTGCTGAAGAGGAACGGCGAGTTCCGATATTGCCACTGAGCGTCGGGCTTTGGCCCGCTTAGGGGAGCTGGCGCGGCTCGGTCAGCTCTCGGCGCTGGCCAACAAAGTTCTGACCCTCCGGCTCCCCAGTTGCACCGGAATCGGAACTTAAAACAATCCCTCGATATATCCCTGATCATTGAGGAAAATCCGCTCTGCCGCCGGGGATTTCGGCAGGCCTGGCATGGTCATGATCTCGCCGGTGATAACGACGACAAAGCCGGCGCCGGCCGAGAGGCGCACTTCGCGGACTGGCACGATATGCCCCTCCGGCGCGCCGCGGATGTTCGGGTCCGTTGAGAAGGAATATTGTGTCTTCGCCATGCAGACCGGCAAATGGCCGTAACCCTGATCTTCCCAGGAACGGAGCTGATCGCGCACGGCCTTGTCGGCGGTCACCTCGCCGGCATGGTAGATCTTCGAAGCGACGATCTCGATCTTTTCAAGCAGGGAGAGGTTGTCAGGATAGAGCGGCTGGAATTTCGCCTGGCCGGATTCGGCAAGCTCGACCACCTTGTAGGCAAGCTCTTCGATCCCCGCCGATCCCTCGGCCCAGTGGCGGCAAAGGATCGCCTCGGCACCAAGCCGCGCCACGTAATTCTTCAACGCCTCGACTTCCGCATCCGTATCCGAAATGAAGTGATTGATGGCAACAACGACCGGCACGCCGAATTTGCGGACATTGGCGACGTGCCGCCCGAGATTGGCGCAGCCTTTCAGAAGGGCTCCGACGTTCTCCTGGCCGAGATCTTCCCTCCTGACACCGCCATTCATCTTCAGTGCCCGGACCGTCGCGACGATAACAGCCGCATCCGGCGAAAGCCCGGCCTTACGGCACTTGATGTCGAAGAACTTTTCCGCGCCGAGATCGGCGCCGAAGCCCGCCTCGGTCACGACATAGTCGCCAAGCTTCAGCGCCGTGCGCGTAGCGATCACAGAATTGCAGCCATGGGCGATGTTGGCGAAGGGGCCGCCATGCACCAAAGCCGGATTGTTTTCCAGCGTCTGCACTAGGTTCGGTTGCATCGCATCCTTGAGCAGCACCGCCATTGCCCCATCCGCCTTGAGGTCGCGGGCATAGACCGGCGTGCGGTCGCGGCGATAACCGATGATGATGTTGCCGAGCCGCTTTTCCAGGTCCTTCAGATCGGCAGCCAAACAAAGGATCGCCATGACCTCGGAGGCGACGGTGATGTCGAAACCGCCCTCGCGCGGAAAACCATTGGCCACGCCGCCGAGCGAGGTGACGATATCGCGCAACGCCCGGTCGTTCATGTCCATGGCGCGGCGCCAGGTGATGCGACGGACATCGATATTCTGTTCGTTGCCCCAATAGATATGATTGTCGATCAGCGCGGCCAAAAGATTGTGCGCCGCCGTGACAGCGTGGAAATCGCCGGTGAAGTGCAGGTTGATATCTTCCATCGGGATGACCTGCGCGTAGCCGCCGCCCGCCGCCCCGCCCTTCACGCCAAAGCAAGGTCCGAGCGAGGCCTCGCGCACGCAGACGATCGCCTTTTTGCCGATGCGATTCAGCCCGTCGCCGAGGCCAACGGTGGTCGTCGTCTTCCCCTCGCCGGCCGGCGTCGGATTGATAGCAGTGACGAGGATCAGCTTGCCGTCCGCGTTGCCCGCTTTCGAAGCGATGAACCTCGCCCCTATCTTCGCCTTGTCATGTCCGTAGGGCGCAAGATCTTCGGCAGGAATGCCAAGCTTGGCGCCGATCTCGGCGATCGGCAATTTCTTCGCGGCGCGCGCGATTTCTATATCGGATTTCACCGCTGTCATAGCACCTGTTCCCGCCCTGAACATGGAAGCATTCCCCCTGTCGGGATAGCCCAATAAATATCCACTGTGAATAGCTGCATATTGCGGTCGGTCCTGCAACCATGCTGCCTTGCAGCAAAGCGCCGGCGCACCTATTTTCCCGGACGATCTGCAGGACGAACGAAAAGGATAAGGCATGAAGTCCCTGGAACTACTGCTCGAGCGCATCATTCTCTCCAGCCGTTGGATTCTGGTGATCTTCTATCTCGGCCTCGCTGCCTCGCTCGCGATCTATGCCGTCTCGTTCGGCTACAAATTCCTGAAGGTCGCCGCCGGCGTCTTTGACTATGACGAGGCGGACATGATTCTCGCCATTCTCGGCCTTATTGATGCCGCGCTGGTGGCCAGCCTCATCGTCATGGTGATGATTTCAGGCTACGAAAATTTCGTCAGCCGCTTCGACAAGGCCGATGACGAAGTCTCCTTCCTCGGCAAGCTCGATTCCGGCAGCCTCAAGATCAAGGTTGCCTCTTCGATCGTCGCCATCTCGTCGATCCACCTGCTGCAGATATTCCTCAACGCCACCCAATACGAGAACGCCAAGCTGATGTGGCTGACCATCATGCACCTCGCTTTCGTCGCCTCGGCACTTCTGCTCGGCTATCTGGAGCGGATCATGGCTAAGGCGAAAAGCAAGGAGGCCTGAGGCGAAGGCATATTTACTCGCCGACGACAGGCGAAGCGGGCGGCCGGGCGGCACATTCCGCAATCGACTGCTTGCCCTTGCAATCCCTGGCGGCAACGAGTTGATCGGCAGCGGCAAGCTCCGTCGTCAATCGCAGCTTCAGCGCATCCATCTGCGCGATGAGATGGATCGACGTCGGCGCGGTGCCGAGCATCAGATCGACAAGCGATTTGTCGACACCCATTTCCTCCAGGAAATCGACGAGCCTCGCCGTCTGTCGCCTGTCGAGCTTGGTCGTATCGTGCTTACCGACGAATTTGCGCCCCACCTCCCGTTTGGAGAGGATCTTTCGCTTGCCATTCACCATTTCGTATTCGGTGCGGTACTGGACGCGCACCTCGCTGTAGGTCGTGGTGATCTGATGGACGCCGAGAAGCGCGAAGGGACTGGAGACGCGCTCGGCGCCGCCGGCAAAAAACAGCGGGCAGGCCGAAAAGCAGATGGCACCGAGAGAAAATGTCTCACCCTTGATGGAGCCATCCTTAGTGCGGGCGGCCGAACAGATCGGCTCGGCATAGGGACAATCGCGCGAGCGCGTCCTGCCGACGGCGATTGCGAGTTTCTGCTTGCGGATGGCATAGGCCATCTCCATGGCTGCCCGGACATCGCCGCCCGGCGAACTGACAATGATCGGCAGTTTCCTGCCGCCGAGGCGTTTCAGCAGCTTTTGCAACTTCTTCGGCGAATCCGCCATGATCTGCCCTTCGGCGGAGATCCAGTCCGGGCAATTGTTGTCGGCGCGGCACCAGGCCATGTCACCATGCACCAAAACAAAGTCCATGGACTGACCGGCGGCAGCGCCCGAAGCTTCAGCGGAGGTGAAAGAAAGCAACAGAAGAAAAACGGTTGTCAGGAACCACAAGGCCCTTTGGCAACACCGAGCGACACGCTGCGGGAACAAGCAGAAGATCATGAAATAGAAGCCTGGAAGCAATTGCTGTGAAAGACCGATAGCAATCGCTTTTGACCTTCGCAAGGCAAGCCTCGATAGTCTTCCGTCAGCCGTCACCAATGGCGATCAGCTTGGCATTTCCGCCGGCCGTTGCCGGATGTCCGCAGGCCCGGCGCCCATGCCGGAATGGAGAAATCAAGAAAGCAACATTTTTGCTCAAAAAACCACTTTTCGGAAAAGTAATACAAATCAGAACTTTACCATATTAAGACATATGAAAATGGAATTATTTCTGATTGGTGTCGCAAATTTGTCTCTAGCATTCGCCCGGAAATCCGGTATTTGATACCGATAACACGCTGTGGGCGCTTACATCAAAATGTCCTATTTCATCACCGCCGAGAGACAATTATTGCTTTCCGCCGAATTGGCCGCAGCCCGGACACAAACGGCTTTTGCGCAGGCTTTGGATCGTGCGAGCTCCGCTTTCGGCTTCAGCCACGCAGCCCTGATGAATGCTCCGGTTTCCGAAGATTCCATGTTGACGCCGCTGGTCATCGAAGGCTCGATGCCGGTGCAGTTTCTCCGTGATTTCGATCGTAACCAGTTGCTCCGCCAATGCTCGATCTTGATGCGCGTGCGGGACTCGGTCATGCCGCGTTCGTGGCATCTGCTGGAAAAAGGCGCCGCCCACGATGTGGACCTGCCGCGCGAGCTGCGGACGCTCTTCACCAATCACAATTGTCCGATGGGCGTCGTTATTCCCATCAACTCCTCTGACGGACAGCGTCTCGTCTTCTGGTTCATGGGCAATCGCAGCAGTCTCGGGCAGAGCGAGCTCAACGAGCTCACCATGATCATGCTACAGGGGCTCGACACCTACAACTGCATCAAGCGCAACGACGGTGCCGTGCCGCACATGCTTTCCGCCCGGGAGCTGGAAGTGGTTCGCTGGACGGCGCAGGGCAAAACTTCGGTCGAAATCGGCCAAATTCTCTCCCTCTCCGATCACACGGTCAACGCCTATATGACCAACGCGATCAGAAAGCTCGATTGCGTCAACCGCACACAGTTGGTCGCCAAGGCCATCCGTTTGAAACTGATTAGCTAAAGCAATTCCAGGAAAAGTGCGAAGCGGTTTTCCGTCCGGAATTGCGTGAAAACAAAGAGATAGAGCGGGAAAGCGATTCCGTGACACGCTTTCCCGCTCTAATCGTTTCAGCACATTCCCCTGACGACCGCCCGTCCTTTAACGGCCGCCAAGAACGCTACGCATTTCCACCAGATTCGAGCGCACACGCAGGATGTAGAATCCCATGGTCGCAAGATGGCTCGGCATGATCCAGCCATCTTCGCGCCCATTCGAAATGATGGCGGGCTGAATCCGCAAGGCGGCTTGCAACTGCTTCATCGTGCCGGTCCAGAGCGTACCCAGGTTACGCTCGGCGATGACCTGCTGGAAATCGGCACCAACCGCGCTCAGAATGCCGTAATAGCCATAGAGCTGGCCATAGGCGAACCAGAAACGGTCATCGGCGCGCATGTCAAACCAGCCGTAATTGTGGTTCTCCGAGCGCTCCGCCAGAATGTCCGACGTGCTACCGAGATCGTTGGCAACGCGATCGATGAATTGCAAGAGATTGTCGGCCCGGCTATCGAAAACGGCATTGCAGGCGCCGAGATCGGTATTGAACTTGCGCAAGCTGCCGATGGCAGCGCGATAATAGCTCGGCGTCGGCGTCTTCAGACCAAAGGGGCGCAGGCCGAAGTACCAGCTCGATTCGTCGAACTGCAGATTGCCACGAGCGCTCTGCAGGTCGCTGTTGACGCCGGATGTGCCACGCACGCGGACGAGCGTATCGACCAGCTCCACCGATGTGCGCCGCACAGCCTGATTCACGCCGCGCTGAAAAGCCGCCTTATTGTCGAGGAAAGGCGTGTCATCCCAGCTCATGCCGACGAACCCCAGCTTGAAGAGCAGCATCGAGGAGATCCACGCATTCTGGTTGACGTTGAAATCGGTAAGATCGGCCGTAACGTCGACGATCGCGGAGGTCTGGCAGGCCTTCGGCGCATTCGCGGCTGCTTGCTGCCCATTCACAGCCGGCAGTTCCTGCCCTGCCCCGACCTTGCGGTCTGAAAACTTGTAGACGTCGGGATAATTGGCATCGAAGCCGTTCCAGACCTGCGTCTGCCAGATGAAATAGACGTAGAGCACCGCCATCAGCGCCACGAAAGCGGCAATCGGCAGTTTGATCATCCAATTGCGCTGCCGGTACCAGCCGTGAGCGGCAAGGAAGGGCCAGAGTATCCCAACGAAGAGGAGCCCCAGGCCGCGTGCAATGGCGCTGCCGATCCGCTTGAAGAACGCAGTGATCGAATCAAGCATGAACCTCTCCTTTGCCGCGCTGCGCGCCTGTCGGACGAGCAATGAACGCGGGACACCTTGAGCTTCCCTTCTGCGCCGAAAATCGCTTCGGATTCTCGTGCATGTGGAGGCATGTCGTTATTCTCGTTCAAGCAGATATGTGTTCCCGGAGGAGACAGCAACCGGCTGTTGTCATTTTTCAATCAATGATCAGGTCTCCGGCTCGGTCTCTTCCGACGGCTCGACGACTGCCGCAGGCGCTGCCAGCAGATGCGGCTCCAGCCGCCGCGTAAAGATATCATCGGCACGAGCCTTGCGCGCTGCGAGATCATGCCCCGCAAGCACATTCGCTTCGAAGGCCGCAATCAAAGCGGAGACCGCGGCTGGCCTTTCGGTGGCCGGCAGCGGCGGCGCAGCTTCCGATATCACCGCCCGCAGCAAGGCAATCCGCTGCTCGATGTCGATGGCAAGCTTGCCCGCCATCGCATTGACGGCGGCAATTTGCGTGTTCAGGACGTTTGCCAGCTCCTCATAGATATCGATCAGCCGCTGTCGCGCTGCTCGCCCCGGCTGCAATGCCCGCTCCCGCTCATGCAGATCATCCCGCTCGGCGGTCAGCCGGCTATATTCCGCCTCCAATTCGGATCGTGAACCGGCATCGCGAGCCGACGAAATGCTGCTGCGCCGATCGAAAATCCTTGGAATCAAGACATCCGCCTGGCGCTGCACGTCCTCAATCTCGAAATCGATGTGTTGCCGCCGCTCGATGACCCGCACCAGATGCGCCTCGCAATCGCGAAAGGAGCGAACCAGCGCCGGTCGCGCGGTCCTGAACTGCGCATCGAGCGAAGCCGAAGCTGCCAGCGCCGCTTCGAGATCGGCCGCAATCGACGCCGGCTTGGCCTGACTTTGCCCGATCCTGCGCCCGAACAGCCCCGACGTGTCGATCCCGGCCGTCTCATCGAACAGCCGCCGGTGCTGCAAATCAGCGGTCGCGGTCAGTGAATCCAGTTGCTTCACCAGCGACAGGGCCAGATTTCTCCAGCGATCGAGCAGCTCGATCGTTTCACGCACCAGCGCCTCTTCCACCGGGAAATTGATGGCGTCGACGCGCCCGTTGCCCTTGGCATTGCCGCCGAGCCCGGCATTGGCCGCATCCATGCCCTTGATCGCGTCCTCGAGCGCCGCGCGGGCCTTGTCGATCTCGCCGTCGAAAGAGTGGGCCTTGACCATGAAAGCGTCTCTCAATTGCCGTTGTTGGCGAGACTAACCGCTTAAATGCACAAAGAAAATGCCTGAGCGTGCAAACCTGCCTCAGTGTGTGACAGAAGGGTTCTTCAAATAGGCGATCAGATTGTCCAAATCCTTGTCGCTCTTCAAACCGGGAAAGGTCATCTTCGTGCCTTTCACCAGGAATTGCGGACTGGGCAGGTATTTCCGCAGCAGCGCCTCGTCCCAAACCTTGCCATCGGCGCCGAAGGCCTTCATCGCCGGCGAGTAGTTATAATCCGGCACGGTGGCCACGGGACGACCGACCACGCCCATCAGCGATGGCCCGACATGGTTCTCATGTTCGGTTGCCGTGTGACAGACGGCGCACTTCTTGAAGACTGCCGCACCGGCAACTGCATCTCCGTCGGCAAGAGCGGCCGAAGCGGAAAGAAGAACGGCGGCCACGGCCGTCAGACAGCGCAATTTCATGTTTCCTCCACCATCGGATGTCTGGATGCGATTCCGATTGCCACGACCATAAAGAAATTCGCCGCCATCTACCGGATGACGCAATGCCGCGGACGCTTCATTCCCCGGCCATGGCTTCCTCCCAGTGACGGCGGCAGAGAGAAACATATTTGTCGCTGCCGCCGATCTCGATCTGCGCGCCCTCGTGCACCACCCTGCCCTGTCGGTCCAGGCGCACCAGCATCGTCGCCTTGCGGCCGCAGTGGCAGATCGTCCGCACTTCACGCATCTCGTCGGCAATCGTCAAAAGCTCCTGCGAGCCCGGAAACAGCTTGCCTTGGAAATCGGTGCGCAGCCCATAGGCCATGACCGGTACGCCGAGGCGATCGACAATGTGGGCAAGCTGCCAGACCTGCTCGCGCGACAGGAACTGCGCCTCGTCGACGAAGACGCAAGCAAGCGCTTCCTCGGCGTGCAGGTTGTCCACCATTGCAAAGAGATCGTCCGTTTCATCGAAGGGCGTGGCGGCCATCTCCAGGCCGATACGCGAAGCGATCTTGCCGCGGCCGGCGCGATCATCCAGCGCGGCGATGAAGGCAACCGTCCGCATGCCGCGCTCCTCATAATTATAGGCAGCCTGCAGCAGCATGGTCGACTTGCCGGCATTCATCGTCGAATAGTGGAAGTACAGCTTGGCCATGATATTCTCCTTGAGCGTCTCATGGGTTCTCCATCGCCGGAAGGAAAGACGCCTTCGGCGAAAACCACAGGAATTGCGCGGCCCGGACAGGACAGATCGGCTCGGCAATATATGGCTGAAAAAATATTGGGGAGTCGCAATCAGCCCCTACAAACCGACGCAAATACAATGAGGTCGCTTGAAAATGTCAGTTATTGGTGGTTGCTTGGGAACGTTAGACTGGGAGTCACACAATGATAAAAATGACTTTAACCGCATTTGCCTTCGCTTCAGCTCTTTCCGCGCTGATGCTGGGCGCAACCACCGCATCCGCCGCTGAGCCGGCAAGCTGTGGCAACGTACATTTTGCCGATGTCGGCTGGACCGACATCACCTCCACCACCGCGACGGCCTCCATCCTCCTGAAGGCTCTCGGCTACGACACCGACGTCAAGGTGCTCGCCGTGCCGGTGACCTATCAGTCCCTGAAGAACAAGGACATCGACGTGTTCCTCGGCAACTGGATGCCCTCCATGGCCGAGAACATCAAGCCGTTTGCCGCTGACAAGTCGGTCGAAACCGTACGTGCCAACCTCGAAGGCGCCAAATACACCCTGGCGACCAACGAAAAGGGCGCAGCACTCGGCATCAAGGACTTCAAGGATATCGCTGCCCACAAGGACGACCTTGACGGCAAGATCTATGGCATCGAGCCGGGCAATGACGGTAACCGCCTGGTCATCGACATGGTCGACAAGAACACCTTCGGCCTGAAGGGCTTCGAGGTGGTCGAGTCCTCCGAGCAGGGCATGCTGGCTCAGGTGTCGCGCGCCGACAAGGAAGGCAAGCCGATCATCTTCCTCGGCTGGGCGCCGCATCCGATGAACAACACCTACAAGATGACCTACCTCACCGGCGGTGACGACATCTTCGGACCGAACTTCGGCGGCGCGACCGTCTACACCAACGTCCGCACAGGCTACCTGCAGGAATGCCCGAATGTCGGCACCTTCGTCAAAAACCTCGTCTTCTCGCTGCCGATGGAAAACGAGATCATGGGTAAGATCCTGAACGACAGCAAGGAGCCGGAAGCGGCTGCCACGGAATGGCTGAAGGCAAATCCGACTGCGATCACTCCCTGGCTCGCTGGCGTCACCACCAAGGACGGCGGCGACGGGCTTGCAGCGGTTAAGTCCAAGCTCGGTCTCTAACAACATCCGGGGATAAGGGGCGGCTCAACCGCCCCTTTCTCTTCCGGTGGACGAGAGACTGTTTCCTTCCTATTGCGCCACATATCCGGCAGTGACCGGGTGGCGCCATAGGCCGTTATTCTCCGGCGGCCCTATCCGGAATCATTTAAGACGCCCGGAATTGCCGCCCCAATGGTGGGCAAAGACGTGAACTGGTTAAACGATTACCGCATCCCCATCGGTCCATGGGCCAAGGCCGTCGTGGATTGGCTGACAAGCAATTTCATATGGTTCTTCGACGGCCTTTCCTTCGTTGCCTCACATGGGATCAAAGGACTGCTGTTCCTCTTGCAGGAACCACATCCGCTGGTCGTCGTCGTCATTTTCGCGGCCGTTGCCTACTGGTTGCGCCGGAGCATTCCGGTCACGATCCTGACCCTGGTCGGCCTGCTGATCACCATCAATCAAGGCTATTGGAAGGAAACGACGGAGACGCTAGCGCTGGTGCTGGCCTCGACCTTCGTCTGCATGCTCGTGGGCGTCCCCCTCGGGATAGCCGCCGCTCGCCGCCCCTGGCTCTATGCCTTCATGCGGCCGATCCTCGACCTGATGCAGACCATCCCGACCTTCGTCTATCTGGTACCGGCGATGATCCTGCTCGGCCTCGGCATGGTCCCGGGCCTGATCGCCACCGTCGTCTTCGCCATCCCCGCATCGATCCGTATGACCCGTCTCGGCATCATCTCGACACCGCCTTCTCTCGTCGAAGCAGCCGAAGCCTTCGGCGCGACGCCGCGACAGGTGCTGCGCAAGGTCGAGGTGCCCTTCGCCATGCCGCAGATTATGGCCGGCCTGACGCAGACGATCATGCTGTCGCTCTCGATGGTCTCAATCGCCGCCCTCGTCGGTGCGCCTGGCCTCGGCGTGCCGGTGCTGCGCGCGCTGAATAGCGTCAACGTCGCCAAGAGCTTCGATTCCGGCTCCTGCATCGTCATCCTGGCGATCATTCTCGACCGCATGTTCCGTGCCCCCGGCGAAGGAGAAAAATCATGACCACCGCCGTCGGCTTCAAAAATGTTAGCATTATCTTCGGCGACCGTCCCGAGGCAGCGCTCAAGCTTGCAGATGCGGGAAAAACGCGCGACGAGATCGGCAAGGCGACCGGCCTCGTGCTCGGCGTCGCCAATGCCTCGCTCGAGATCGAAGAGGGCGAAATCCTCGTGCTCATGGGCCTGTCCGGCTCTGGCAAGTCGACACTGCTGCGCGCCGTCAACGGCCTGGCGCCGGTCGTGCGCGGCGAGGTCGTCGTCAACAGCAAGACCGGACCGGTCAATCCCTATAGCTGTAATCCCAAGGCACTGCGCGACCTGCGTATGCATACCGTCTCCATGGTGTTCCAGCAGTTCGCGCTGCTGCCCTGGCGCACCGTCGCCGAAAATGTCGGCTTCGGTTTGGAGCTGGCGGGCGTGCCCGAGGCTGAGCGCAAGAAGCGTGTCGACGAGCAATTGCAACTCGTCAACCTGACGCAATGGGCAAACCGCAAGGTCAACGAACTCTCCGGCGGCATGCAGCAGCGCGTTGGCCTCGCCCGCGCTTTCGCCACCGGCGCGCCGATCCTGCTCATGGACGAGCCGTTCTCGGCGCTCGACCCGTTGATCCGTACCCGCCTGCAGGACGAGCTTCTGGAATTCCAGCGCCGCCTGAAACGGACGATCCTCTTCGTCAGCCACGATCTCGACGAGGCCTTCCGCATCGGCAACCGCATCGCCATCATGGAGAGCGGCCGGATCATCCAGTGCGGCACGCCGCAGGAAATCGTCAAGAACCCCGCTGACCAATATGTTGCCGACTTCGTGCAGCATATGAACCCAATCAGCATGTTGACCGCCCGCGATGTCATGCAACAGGGTCTCGGCCACTCCGGAGCAGGCGGCTCGGTCACTGCTACGGCCACGGCCACGACACCGCTCATCGATATCCTCGACGCGCTGACACATCAGCCAGGCAATATCGGCGTCGTTGACAACGGCGTGATTATCGGGACGATTTCCGCCCAGGATGTCGTGGCTGGCCTCACCAGCCACCGGCGGAGAGAGTAGTCTATCTCAGGCTCTCTCCCGTCTTGTAGAGAGAGCAACTATGAACGACAAACCGTCCGTATTGCGGGAAACCGATGACGAGGCGCGCAAGCAGGCACGTATCCTGCTGCGCGCCGCTCGCTATGCGGCCATGGCCGTCATCGATCCGGAAACAGGCTTCCCTTCCGTCAGCCGCGTGCTGACCGGCACGGATATCGATGGCGTGCCGGTCATTCTCGTCTCCGGCCTTTCCGCCCACACTAAAGCGCTATCGAAAGACCCCCGCGCCTCGGTTCTCTTCGGCGAGCCCGGCAAAGGCGATCCGCTCGCCTACCCGCGCCTCGGTGTTCAGTGCAGGGCCGAGCGCGTCGATCGCGAAAACCGTCTGCATGGACGCATTCGTTCGCGCTTCCTTGCGCGGCATCCCAAAGCCAAGCTCTATGCCGATTTTGCCGATTTCTGCTTTTTCCGCCTTATACCGCTTACCGCCAGCCTGAATGGCGGTTTCGGAAGAGCATATATTTTGCCCGGGAACGATCTGATGATTCTTTCAGCGGCGAACGAGATGCTTGCTGAACAAGCAGACGAGATAGTGCGAGAATTACTAGCCCACTACCCACGTATCATTACAACTATAGTGAGTAGTCTAAGAGGATCGGGCGGCAAAAATTGGCGGATTTGTGGCCTAGATATGGCAGGAATCGACCTAATTTGGGGAGATGAGGCCTTGAGATGGGAATTTGACCCACCTTTGGCGGAGCCGCACGACGCTCATACATACATATCTAAAATAGCATACTCGATACCTTAAATTTAGGTATATACAATCTTTGGCCTGTATTGGTATTGTTACTTATCGGATTAATTCCCCGATTAGAGCAAAAACCCGCAATTTCTGATGTACGCTCCGCATTAGGAAGATTAAAAAGATGAAGACAAGAAATTTGGCCGAACACTCCAACGTGGCGGCAGCATTATTATCTGCTATGGCGAACCCGAAGCGCCTCATGATTCTTTGCAGCCTGGTCAAGGGTGAAGTTCCGGTTGGTGTATTGGCCAATCAGGTGGGGCTCAGCCAATCTGCACTTTCCCAGCACCTTTCGAAGCTGCGCGCCCAGAAGCTGGTGAAGACCCGCCGCGATGCTCAAACGATTTACTACTCCAGTACTTCAGACTCGGTTATCCGGGTTCTGGAAACACTGGAAGACATTTATTGTGAACCGGAAAAAAGTAGATCGGCTGCTTAATAGCCAAAACTGGCTATGAGTATGTCGAGGCAAGGTCCGCAAGGAAAAGATAGTTTCCAACCTTAGGATCAAGCCTCTTTCATCACCACATATATAAATGATTTGGCTGGCAAATTACCCAATTTGCCAGCCTTTTCGTGTTCGGTGCCTTGCTCTTGGGCGAGCGCGGTGCGGCATGCGAGCATTGCGCCAAGCGCTGCGGCACGCGGGGCGGGGCAGGATCCACTATAGACCCGCGCGCTATCCTAACGCCCACCTTTGTCTTGACACCCATGTTTGTCTTGACGCCAAGGGGCCGGCTGATAATTTGACCAGGCAGTAAATAATCACGCGGCCCCACGGCTGCGATCGGGAAATGGCCCCCGAATGGCCATGGAGAACAGCATGTCCGACCGTCAGAATGCCACCCCCAACGATCTGCGCGCCTTTTGGATGCCGTTTACGGCCAATCGCCAGTTCAAGAAGGAACCACGTCTCTTCGTCGGCGCCAAGGATATGTACTATACGACCCATGATGGGCGGCAGGTGCTTGACGGTACGGCCGGCCTCTGGTGCGTGAATGCCGGCCACTGCCGGCCGAAGATCACTGAGGCCATTCGCGAGCAGGCGGGCGAACTCGATTATGCGCCGGCCTTCCAGCTCGGCCATCCCAAGGCTTTCGAATTGGCGAACCGGCTGGTGGACATCGCCCCCGAGGGCATGAACCACGTTCTCTATACCAATTCAGGTTCCGAATCCGTCGAGACCGCGCTTAAGGTGGCGCTCGCCTACCATCGCGTGAAGGGTAACGGCTCGCGTTTCCGCCTCATCGGCCGCGAGCGCGGCTATCACGGCGTCAACTTCGGCGGCATCTCCGTCGGCGGCATCGTTTCCAACCGCAAGATGTTCGGTACGCTGCTGACCGGCGTCGACCACATGCCCCATACGCATATTCCCGGCAAGAATGCCTTCACGCGCGGCCAGCCGGAGCACGGCGGCGACATTGCCAGCGAGCTGGAGCGCATCGTCACGCTGCATGACGCCTCCACCATCGCCGCCGTCATCGTAGAGCCGATCGCCGGCTCCACGGGCGTGCTGATCCCGCCGAAGGGCTATCTGCAGAAGCTGCGCGAGATCTGCACCAAGCACGGCATCCTTTTGATCTTCGACGAAGTCATCACCGGCTTCGGCCGCCTCGGCGCTCCCTTCGCCGCGCAATATTACGATGTCGTCCCGGACATGATCACCACAGCCAAGGGCCTGACGAACGGTGTCATCCCGATGGGCGCCGTCTTCGTCACCTCGGAAATCCATGATGCCTTCATGCAGGGACCCGAGCACATGATCGAGTTCTTCCATGGCTACACCTATTCCGGCAACCCGATTGCCTCTGCCGCCGCTCTTGCGACGCTCGATACCTATAAGGAAGAAGGCCTGCTGACGCGCGCTGCTGAGCTTTCGGACTATTGGGCCGATGCGCTGCATTCCCTGAAGGATTGCCCGAACGTTATCGACATCAGAAACACCGGCCTGATCGGCGCCATCGAGCTCGACCCCATCGCCGGCGAACCCACCAAGCGCGCCTTCACCGCCTTCCTGAAGGCCTATGAAAAAGGCCTGCTGATCCGCACCACCGGCGACATCATCGCACTCTCCCCACCGCTGATCATCGAAAAGCACCATATCGACGAACTCTTCGGCAAACTCAGGGATATCTTGCAGAATAATATCTGAGGCTTAGTCTCGTCAGAATCAGCCCCTCATACCCCCATTGCAATTGCAGAATGGTCGGGCATGAGGGGCAAACTTTATACGAGGAATGGACATGTCGGAAAAACTTGAACGCTATATCGACCAGGGTGTCGGCCGGGAGCCGGCGGATATCGTGCTCAAGGGCGGGCGGTTCTTCGACCTGGTGACGGGCGAGCTCGTCGCCTCGGATATCGCCATCTGCGGCGATCGCATCGTCGGCACCTGCGGCACCTATCAGGGCCGCGAGGAGATCGATATCTCCGGGCGGATTGTCGTTCCGGGCTTCATCGATACGCATCTGCATATCGAATCCTCCCTGGTGACACCGCATGAGTTCGATCGCTGTGTTCTGCCCTATGGCGTGACCACGGCCATCTGCGATCCGCATGAGATCGCCAATGTGCTCGGCACGGAAGGTATCCAGTATTTTCTGGATTCCTCGCTGGAAACCATCATGGACGTCCGCGTCCAGCTTTCCTCCTGTGTGCCGGCAACGCATCTGGAGACGTCGGGAGCCGATCTGCCGATCGAACGACTCCTGCCCTTCCGCGATCATCCGAAGGTCATCGGCCTGGCAGAATTCATGAATTTCCCGGGTGTCGTGCACAAGGATCCCATCTGCATGGCCAAGCTCGACGCCTTTCAGGGCGGCCATATCGACGGCCATGCGCCGCTTTTGCGTGGCAACGACCTCAACGGCTATCTCGCCGCCGGCATCCGCACCGAACATGAATCGACGACCGCCGAGGAAGCGCTCGAAAAGATCCGCAAGGGCATGCATATCTTGGTGCGCGAAGGCTCGGTCTCCAAGGACCTGCATGCGTTGATGCCGATCCTCACCGAGCGCCTGTCGCCCTATCTGGCGCTTTGCACTGACGATCGCAATCCGCTCGACATCGCCGAACAGGGCCATCTCGATTATATGATCCGCACTGCGATCGCCCACGGCGTCGAGCCGCTGGCGATCTATCGCGCAGCCTCCATCTCGGCCGCCCGCGCCTTCGGCCTGCGGGACCGTGGCCTGGTGGCGCCCGGCTGGCGCGCCGATCTGGTCGTCATCGACAGTCTGGAGAACTGCAAGGCGGAGACCGTCTTCTCCGCGGGCCGGCGCGTCACTGCAGAGCTTTTCGCCACCCGCAAATCCGTCGCCCCGGTCGGTCTCGACAGCGTCAAAGCGCGCCCGATCAACGCTGCCGATTTCGGCGTGCCGATGACCGAGGGCGAAAGCTCCGTGATCGGCGTCACCCCCGGAAAAATCATCACGCAGCATCGCCGTTACCGCCTGCCGGTCAAGGGCAACCAGACCGATATCGATCTCGGCAACGATGTCATCAAGGTGGCCGTCATCGAGCGGCACGGCAAGAACGGCAATCATGCTAATGGTTTCGTTCAGGGCTTCGGCCTGAAGAAGGGCGCCATCGCCTCGACGGTCGGTCACGATAGCCACAACATCTGCGTCGTCGGCGTCAATGAAGACGATATGGCTCAAGCCGCCAACCGCCTCAGCGAAATCAATGGCGGCTTCGTCGTCGTCGAAAACGGCGTCGTCACCGGCGAAATCGCCCTGCCAGTCGCCGGCCTGATGAGCCTCGAGCCCTATGAAAATGTGCGCGATACGCTGCATCACCTGCGCCAGGCTGCTTACGCCCTCGGCGCGACGCTGGAAGAGCCCTTCCTGCAGCTCGCCTTTCTGCCGCTGCCGGTCATCCCACATCTGAAGATTTCAGACCGAGGTCTTGTCGATGTCGACAAGTTTATGCTGATTGGGTGATGAAGCCCGCAATCAAACAATTCACGCGCTGGGACTCCAATTGAGTGGCGCGTATTGTTATCTTTTAATCGCAACGCAAAATCACTTGGCAACGGAAAATACTCGTGACGAAGCTTGAGCAGATTGAGAAAAACATCACCGAACTGGGACAAGAGGATTTCAAGGCGTTCACCGAATGGTTTGAAGCTCTCCAGGCGGCTCGCTGGGACAAGCAGATTGAGGCCGATATCAACGCCGGTAAGTTGGACCAGCTAGCAGACGGAGCCCTCGCCGATTTCCGGGCAGGAAAGACTAAGGCGCTGTGAAACATCATGCGGCGCCGACATTCTGGCAAGCTTATGAAAAGCTGCCAAAACACGTCCAAGAACTGGCTGATCGCAACTTCGAACTACTGAAATCGAACCCGAAGCATCCGTCGCTTCACTTCAAGCAAGTGGGACGCTTTTGGTCAGCCCGTGTAGGAATTTCCTGGCGTGCGCTTGCCGCAGCGGATGGGGAGGATCTCATTTGGTTCTGGATCGGCTCCCACACCGACTACGACAAACTCCTGCGCTGATCATCCCACCTGCCCGCAGAACACGTCCAGTGCCGCGAGGGTCACCGCCTCGCTGGCGTGGGCGGTCGCAAAGCCCGGCATCGGCACGGTCTTTGTCACTTTGATCCCCTTTGGCAAAGCGACCTTTACAGGCTCCCGGGACAGGTTGAAGACAAAGAGCAGTGTTTCGCCCCCCTTCTTGCGCGTAAAGGCGAGAACATCTGCTTTGGTATCGAGGAAGGTCATGTCGCCGTCGACCAGCGCTGCGTGCCGCTTTCGGAAGGCCAGCGTCGCACGGTAATGATGAAGAACGGACTGCGCATCCGCCTCCTGCTTGTCGACGGCGAGTGACGCGTGCTGATAGGGCACCGGCAGCCATGATTTCTCGGCCGTGGTGAAGCCCGCATGCACGCGGCCCGCCTCCCAGGGCATCGGCGTGCGGCACCCGTCGCGGCCCCTGAAGGCCGGCCAGAAGCGGATGCCGTAGGGGTCCCGAAGATCCTCGAAAGCGAGCTCCGCCTCGGGCAGGCCCAGTTCTTCACCCTGATAGAGACAAATCGAACCGCGCAAGGTGGAGAGCAAGGAGATCGCCAATTTGGCGACACGCGGCTGCTCGGCCTCCGTTTCGGCAAACCGGCTAACATGACGGTTCACGTCGTGGTTGGAGAAAGCCCAGCAAACCCAGCCGTCTGTGACGTTTTCCTGGAAATCGCCGACACAGCGGCAGAAATGTTCTGGCGTGAAGTCCGGGCCTAGCAGGTCGAAGGTATAGCACATATGCAGCTTGTCGCCGCCGCTGGTATAGGCGGCGACCGTCTGCAGCGAGCGGGCGCCATCGCCGACTTCGCCGACGGTCGTGCGTCCCTCGTACTGATCCAGCAGCTTGCGGAAGCGCTTCAGGAAGCCGATATTTTCCGGCTGCGTCTTGTCGTGGAGGTGGTTCTGCATGCCATAGGGGTTGCTTTCCGGCGCATCCAGTCCGCCAATGGCAACCGCGGCCGGCGGATTGTCCCGCAGCTTCTTGTCACAGAAATAATAGTTCACCGTATCCAGCCGGAAACCGTCGACGCCGCGATCGAGCCAGAACTTGACCGCCGCAAGCACGGCATCCTGGACCTCGCCATTGTGGAAATTCAAATCCGGCTGAGAGGTCAGAAAATTGTGCTGGTAATATTGACGGCGCACGCCGTCCCATTCCCAGCCCGGCCCGCCGAAGATCGACAGCCAGTTGTTCGGCGCCGTGCCGTCCGGCTTCGAATCGGCCCAGACATACCAGTCCGCTTTGGGATTGTTGCGGCTTGCCCGGCTCTCGACGAACCAGGGATGGCGATCCGACGTATGCGAGATCACCTGATCGATGATGACCTTGAGGCCGAGCGCATGTGCAGCCGTCATCATCTCATCGAAATCGGCGAGCGTGCCGAAGATTGGATCGACGTCGCAATAGTCGGCGACGTCATAACCCATATCGGCCATCGGCGAGGTGAAGAACGGAGCCAGCCAAATGGCATCGACGCCGAGTGAGGCAATATGCGGCAGGCGGCGGGTGATGCCTTTGATATCGCCGAGCCCGTTGGCGTCGGTATCCTGAAATGACCGCGGATAGACTTGATAGATCACCGCACCGCGCCACCAATCGGCTCCCGCCGCTTTGTCCGTTGATTTCATGAAACAATCCGCCTCGATTTCCTCTCGCCCTTCAGATTGCACACTAAGCCTTGGGCGGCAAGCTGCAACTCAGGCGAAGGGTGAGCCCGTGCTTATATGAGCAAAAATTTGTGAAGTGATTTCGGAAAACTGCCAATGTAGATATTCACAGCCGCGAGCCCGAGCTTGCTTTAGGACTTGAAAGCGACGTTGCATCGGATAACTTGCGACATTGACCTGCACGTACAGGTCACCTGCGGGATAAAAATAGCCTTAAAAAACAAGGCCCATAGCTCCAGAAAGGTGGGGAAAGATATGACTCATTTTAGCAAGAAGTTCATCGTGTCGGCATTCGTCGGCACGTTGTTAAGCGTCTCTGCACATGCAGCAACCCTCAATATCCACAACGGCGGCGACCCCACGTCGCTCGACCCGCAAAAAATTTCCGGTGACTGGGAAAACCGCATCGACGGCGACATTTTCGAAGGCCTGGTGACGGAAGATTCCAAGGACAACCCGATCCCTGGCCAAGCGGCAAGCTGGACCGTTTCCCCCGACCAGAAGGTCTATACCTTCAAGCTGCGTGACGGCATCAAGTGGTCCGATGGCCAGCCGGTGACCGCCGAGGATTTCGTCTTCGCCTTCCGGCGCCTGATGGACCCGAAGACCGCCGCCCAATACGCCTATCTGCAGTACACGATCTTGAACGCGGAGAAGATCAACAAGGGCGAGATCAAGGATCTGACGCAACTCGGCGTCAAGGCCATCGACGACAAGACGCTGGAAATCACGCTTGAGAACCCGACGCCTTACTTCCTCAATGCCCTGATGCACTACACGGCCTACCCGCTGCCGAAGCATGTCGTGGAAGCCAAGGGCGACGAATGGGTCAAGATCGGCAACATCGTCACCAACGGCCCCTATAAGCCCGTAGAATGGGTGCCCGGCTCGCACGTCGCCAACGTCAAGAACGATCAGTACTATGACGCCAAGAACGTGAAAATCGACAAGGTGAACTTCTACACGCTGGAAGATCAGGCAGCCGCGCTGAAGCGCTATCGCGCCGGCGAATTCGATGTTCTGACGTCGTTCCCCGCCGATCAGTTCGAGTGGATCCAGAAGAACCTTCCTGGCCAGGCACATGTGGTTCCGTTCCTCGGCACCTATTACTACGTCCTGAACGCCACCAAGCCGCCCTTCAATGACAAGCGCGTCCGCCAGGCCCTCTCCATGGCCGTTAACCGCGAGGTCATCGGGCCGAAGATCCTCGGCACCGGCGAGCTGCCGATGTATTCCTGGGTACCGCCGGGCACGGCCAATTACGGCGAGCCGGCTTACGTGAGCTGGAAGGATGAGCCTTATAAGCAAAAGGTCGAAGAGGCCAAAAAGCTGCTGAAGGACGCCGGCTTCGGCCCTGACCATCCGCTGAAGGCACAGCTTCGCTACAACACCAACGACAACCATAAGCGCATCGCCGTTGCGATCGCCGCCATGTGGAAGCCGCTCGGCGTCGATATCGAACTCTACAACACCGAAACCAAGGTGCATTACGATGAAATGCAGCGTGGCCAGGTGGAAATTGGCCGTGCCGGCTGGCTTGCCGACTACAACGACCCGATCAACTTCCTGAACCTGCTGTCCACCGGCGTCGAGATGAACTACGGCCGCTGGAGCAACCCGGATTACGATGCGCTGATCAAGCGGGGCAACGAACAAACCGACCTGCAGAAGCGGGCCGAAATCTACAAGAAGGCCGAGCAGCTCGCTCTCGACGACAGCGCTGCCATCCCGATCTACTACTACGTTTCCCAGAACATCGTCGCCCCGAAGGTCCAGGGCTTCGTCGATAATATCCAGGACATCCACCGCACGCGCTGGCTGTCGATCAAAGAATAATTGGGAACAGGCCCCCTCCCGGACACAACCGGGAGGGGGCCGTCTAAGACCATGTTTGGCTACGCTCTCCGTCGTTTGCTGTCTACAATCCCGGTCCTGTGGATTGCCGTGACAGTGTGTTTTTTCATTCTGCGCCTCGCTCCCGGCGGCCCTTTCGATGGCGAAAGGCCATTGCCGCCGGAAGTCAAAGCCAACCTCGCGGCTCACTACAACCTCGATAAGCCCCTGGTTGAGCAATACCTGATCTATGTCGGCGACGTCATGAAGGGCGACCTTGGCCCCTCCTTCGCCAATCAGGACTTCACCGTCACCCAGCAGATCATGTCCGGCTTCCCCTATACGCTCACCATCGGCGGCGCCGCCTTCGTGCTCGCAACCATCGTCGGGGTGTTTATAGGCTGTCTTGGGGCGCTCTATCAGAACCGCTCGGCCGACTATTGGCTGGGCGGCGGGCTCTTGATCGGCCTGGTCATGCCAAGCTTCCTGATCGCCCCGATCCTTCAGCTCGTCTTTGGCAATACGCTCGGCTGGCTGCCGGTCGGCGGCTGGGGTGATGGCTCGATCCGGTTCCTGATCCTGCCCATCGTCGTCCTGACGCTGCCGCATGCGGCACGCATCTCGCGGCTGATGCGCGGCTCGATGATCGAGGTGATGAGCCAGAACTTCATCCGCACCGCCAAGGCCAAGGGCATAGGCCCGCGGCTCACCGTAATGCGGCATGCGTTGAAACCGGCCATGATGCCCGTCGTGTCCTATCTCGGACCGGCGGCAAGCTACCTGCTCACCGGTTCACTGGTCGTCGAAAGCATTTTCGGCCTCCCCGGCGTCGGTCGCTACTTCGTCGGCGCAGCGCTGAACCGCGACTACGGCATGGTCCTCGGCACGGTCATTTTCTACATGGTCCTGATCGTGGTCCTCAATCTGCTGGTCGACATCGCCTATGCCTGGCTCGATCCGAAAGTGAGAATGCGATGATCCTCAATTCCGCCAAGAGAGAATTGCTGGAAGCGGAATTGCTTTCGGCAGAAGGGCTTGCACCCAAGGGGCGCTCCCTCACCGGCGATGCGATGCGTCGCCTGCTCCGCAACAAGGCCGCAGCACTTTCCCTGATCGTGCTGGGGCTGCTGGTTCTTGTCGCCATTTTCGGCCCGTACTTCCTGCCCTTCAACTATGAGGACCCGGACTGGAACTCCTTTCGAGGCGCGCCAGACTTTGCCGCCGGCCACTATTTCGGTACCGATGGCAACGGTCGCGACCTTCTATCGCGCACGCTCTACGGTACGCGCGTTTCGCTGACCGTCGCGCTCGTCGCCACCCTCGTCTCGGTGGTCATCGGCGTGCTCTACGGTGCCGTCTCGGGTTATTTCGGGGGCCGTGTGGACGCCATCATGATGCGCTTCGTCGATATCATGTACGCGCTCCCCTACGTCCTCTTCGTCATCCTGCTGATGGTGATCTTCGGCCGCAACGTCTATCTGCTGTTTGCGGCGATCGGTGCGCTCGAATGGCTGACCATGGCGCGTATCGTGCGTGGCCAGACGCTCTCCATCAAGCAGCGGGAGTTCATCGAAGCCGCGCGGGCCTCCGGCCAGCGATCGTTCAAGATCATCCTCAAACACATCGTGCCGAACCTCGTCGGTCCGGTCGTCATCTACGCGACGCTGACCATTCCCGAGATCATCGCAACGGAGAGCTTCCTCTCCTATCTCGGCTTCGGCGTGCAGGAACCACTGACCTCCCTCGGCACGCTGATTGCGGAAGGCTCGGCCGGCATGGAGACGACGCCCTGGCTGCTGTTCTTCCCGGCCGGCTTCTTGGTCGCGCTGTTGATGAGCCTGCTCTTCATCGGCGATGGCCTGCGCGACGCTTTCGATCCGAAGGATCGCTGACATGACAGATACACTTCTCGAACTCAAAGACTACTCCATCACCTTCCGCACCCCGGAAGGCGAAGTCGCCGCCGTCTCAAAGATGAACCTCAAGATCGGCCGTGGCGAACGCATCGCCATCGTCGGTGAATCCGGTTCCGGCAAGAGCCAGACCTTTCTCGGCCTGATGGGCCTGCTCGCCAAGAACGGCCGCACCAGCGGCCAGGCGCTGCTCGACGGCAAGGACCTGCTGACGCTGAAGCCCCGCGAACTCGACCATGTGCGTGGCAAGGACATGGCCATGGTCTTCCAGGACCCGATGACGGCGCTCAATCCATCGCTGCGCATATCGCGGCAATTGACCGAGCAGCTCGAGGTCCATGGCGGGCTTTCGGCGCGTGCGGCTTCGGCGGCAGCACTCGACATGCTGAAGCGGGTCGGTATCCCTGACCCGACGCGCCGCTTCAACCTCTATCCGCATGAGCTCTCGGGCGGCATGCGCCAGCGCATCGTCATCGCCATGGCGCTGCTCACCAAGCCGAAGCTCCTGATCGCCGACGAGCCGACGACGGCGCTCGACGTGACGATCCAGGCGCAGATCCTTGATCTCTTCAACGAGCTGACGGCGGAAATGCACACGGCGCTGGTGATGATCACCCACGATCTCGGCGTCGTTGCCGGCCTCGCCGACCGCGTCGCCGTCATGTATGCCGGCCGCATCGTCGAGGAAGCACCGGTCGAGGAGCTGTTCGAAAATCCGGCCCATCCTTACACCGCGGCGCTCCACGCCTCCATCCCGCGGCCGGATCAGGATGTCGATGATCTCGCCGTCATTCCTGGCCGGCCGCCGAACCTGATGCATCTGCCACGCGGCTGCTCCTTCTCGCCGCGCTGCGCCCATGTGCAGGACGACTGCCTGGACGCACCGCCGCCGCTCGACCGGCTTGCGCCGCAACGCTGCGCCGCCTGCTTCCATCCTCTTTCCGCCCAGCAGGAACGGAGCCTCATCCATGGCTGAACCCACGCTTCTGAAGGTCGAGCATCTGACCACCGAATTCGAGCTGCCATCGAAATCCTTCTTCAAACCGCCGTTGGTCCTGACGGCGGTCAACGACGTCAGTTTCGAACTGAAGACCGGACGCACGCTCGGCATCGTCGGCGAATCCGGCTGCGGCAAGTCCACGCTCGGCCGCTCCATCCTGCGGCTGATCAAGGCGCAGAAGGGCCGCATCATGTGGCAGGGCGGCAACCTGCTAGATCTTTCGGAGGAGGAAATGCGCGCCGCCCGCCGCGACATGCAAATCATCTTCCAGGACCCGATCGCCTCCCTCGACCCGCGCATGACGGTCGGCGACATCATCGCCGAGCCGCTGACCGTCTTCGAGCCAAAGCTGACGAGAGCTGAGCGGCAGGACCGCGTCCGCGAGATCATGGCAGCGGTCGGCCTCGTGCCGGAGATGATCAATCGCTATCCGCACGAGTTCTCCGGCGGCCAGGCGCAACGCATCGGCATCGCCCGCGCTGTGGTGACGCGGCCAAAGCTGATCGTCTGCGATGAGCCGGTCTCGGCCCTCGATGTTTCGATCCAGGGCCAGGTGATCACGCTGTTGCGCAAGCTGCGCAAGGAGTTCGGTCTGACGCTGATCTTCATCAGCCACGATCTCTCCGTCGTGCGCCTGATCTCGGACGACGTGCTGGTGCTTTACCTTGGCAAGGTGGTGGAAGCGGGCGACGCTGCCACCGTCTTCGACCATCCGGCCCATCCCTATACGCAGGCGCTGTTCTCCGCCGCCCCTATCCCCGACCCGAAACGGGCGCGGGGCCGCGAGCGCATTCGCCTGCAGGGCGATCCGCCTTCGCCGCTCAATCCACCAGCCGGCTGCGTCTTCTCGCCGCGCTGCTGGAAGGCGACGGATATCTGCAGGACAAAGATGCCGCCGACCGAACAGGTTCGCCCCGGCCAGACCGCGGCGTGCTATCATATGGACAGGCCGTAAAGCTCAAAAAAGGTGGACGGCGCAGCCCGCCGTTCGCCTTGCTCAAGCAGCCACATACGCGTATGCAGCAGCGAAGGGAAAACGCAGGAGGACGTCTTGGGCGGGCATTTTCTATCGATCGGCGAATGCATGGTGGAGCTGTCGCAGGCCCCGGACGGGCATCTGCGCAAGGGCTTTGCCGGCGACACCTTCAACACAGCCTGGTACGCCCGCGCCTGCCTGCCGGCGGATTGGTCCGTCGATTATTTCACCGCGCTCGGCGATGACCCGATGTCAGACGAAATGCTGGATTTCATGAAAGCGCATGACATCGGCATTTCGAATATCCGCCGTCTCCGTGGCAAGACGCCTGGCCTCTACATGATCAACCTGAAGGATGGCGAGCGCTCTTTCAGCTATTGGCGCGATAGTTCGGCTGCCCGCCAGCTTGCCGCCGATGGCGACCGGCTTCGCACCGCGATCGAAGAGTCCAACGTCCTCTATTTCTCCGGCATCACCCTGGCGATCCTGTCGCATGAAGACGCCGAGACGCTGCTTGCCGAGCTCCGCCGCGCCAAGGCCGTCGGCAAGCTGGTGGTCTTCGACCCCAACCTGCGCCCGCGTCTTTGGTCGAGCTTCGACGCGATGCATACCATGATCGGCGAAGGCGCACGGGCCTCGACGCTAGTGATGCCAAGCTTCGACGACGAGGTCTCTCATTTCGCCGACGACTCGATTGCCGGCACCATCCGCCGCTATCGGCAGCATGGCGCCAATATGGTCGTCGTCAAGAATGGTCCAGACGGCGCGACCGTCGGAACCGATGCCGGCGAAACGCTTGTTCCAGCCGTCAAGGTCGCCAAGGTCGTCGACACCACCAGCGCCGGCGACAGCTTCAATGGCGCGTTCCTCGCGCATTATCTGGAGCATGACGACCCCGTTGCCGCCGCCCATTTTGCCGCAGGGATCGCCGCAAAGGTCATCCAGGAACACGGTGCCTTGGTGCCGCCGGAAAAGCTGCAGGCCGCCGGCTGAACACTGTAATATTTCCATCATAGACACCCCGCACAATAAGGCAGGCGCGGGAATCATCTTTACTGCACCGGAATTGGTTGTACCGACACCATGAGGGTGCGGTGCGGATGGAACGTTTTTGGATATGTTGCAGCGCTTGTCGGACATCGATCACAGAGCATGGGCCGAAGCGGCTACCCCGGTCGCGACGCCGGAGCGCTTGCTCATCGTCAGCGATGCCTGGCACCCGCAGGTGAATGGCGTCGTCCGCTCCATCGAAAATACCAACCGCGAACTGGCGCGTATCGGCGTGGATGTCGTCATGATCACGCCGGAAGGTTTCCGCAACGTCCCCTGCCCGACCTACCCGGAAATCCGCTTGTCGATTGCAAGCTACCGCAAAGTCGCCGCCAGGATCGAAGCGGTCCGGCCAACCTATGTGCATATCGCGACAGAAGGTCCACTCGGGCTGACGGCCAGGCGCTGGTGCTTGAAAAACGGCATGCCGTTTTCGACGAGCTATCACACCCGCTTCCCCGAATATGTTGCGGCCAGGCTGCCGATCCCACAGAGCTGGCTCTACGCCTTCGTCAAATGGTTTCACAATGCCGGCTCCGGCTGCATGGTGGCGACACCGAGCCTTGCCAGTGAGCTCAAGCAGAAGGGCATCCATAATCTGCTGCCCTGGAGCCGCGGCATCGACTCGACGCTTTTTCGCCCCCAGCCGCTCGAGGAAAACCCCTTCGGCCTGCCTCGCCCGATCTTCATGACCGTCGGCCGGGTAGCGCTCGAAAAGAACCTGCCGGCCTTCCTCGATCTGGACCTTCCCGGTTCGAAGGTGGTCGTCGGCGACGGACCGGCGCGCGCCGAGCTGCAGAAACTTTATCCAAAGGTGCTCTTCCTCGGCTCGAAGTTCGGCGAAGCGCTAGCGCATGCCTATTCGCAAGCCGACGTTTTCGTCTTCCCGTCAAAGACCGATACGTTCGGCAACGCTATTTTGGAGGCCTTGGCGAGTGGCGTCCCCGTCGCCGCCTATCCCGTCACCGGCCCCGCCGATATCCTTGGTGGCAACGATGCAGCCGGCGTCGTCGATGAAGACCTGGCGAAAGCCTGCCGTGCCGCACTCTCCTCTTCCCGCGAAGAGGCTCGCGCGCTGGCACTCAACTACTCCTGGGAAGCCGCCACGACGCAATTCATCAGCAACGTCCGTCTCGCCAATCATCGCGGCCGGACGTTGCCTCGAAACGACTGAGTGTGGGCCATTCGCCGTCGCCCGACGGCCGCTGTTGCGTGTCAGGCACGCATGAATTCACGATTCTCTTCGATCTTTAGCTGACAAGGAATGAGGTTCGCATCGCAACCGGCTCTGGCCGGCGCAGGCGTGACGTCATATTGCGCAATGCGGCGAGGGAACAGTTAGCCGGTCCACCGCGTTCACTGGCACGCATAGCGACGTTTTGCCTTCATCCGCGAACGTCACAACATTGAATTCTTTGGCATGTTCCGCCACAGACTTGGCATCGGCACCAATGTTGGTGACCATCCGCGAACCGCGTGGCCGGCTCTCCAAGGCAACTTACATTGCGCAGGACTCTTTATCGCTAAAATCAAGAAAATGCATAGCTGTCATGCATTTTTATGTATACGATTATTTATCGCACGATTTAAGTAAAGTCGCTTATGGAGTGCTAAACATGACAGACGACCCGCTGAAACTGGATACTTTCATATGCTTCGCCCTTTATTCGGCGAACCATGCGATGAATCGGCTATACAAGCCCATGCTCGACGAGCTGAACCTCACCTATCCGCAATATCTCGTCATGGTGACGTTGTGGGAGGAGGATGGCCAGACCGTCGGCGGCATCGGCGAAAAGCTTTTTCTGGAATCAAGTACGCTGACGCCGCTGCTGAAGCGCCTGGAAGCCGCCGGCTTCATCCGGCGTACCCGCAGCAAGGAAGATGAACGCCAGGTGCTGATCCGCCTGACGAGCGAAGGCACGGCTTTGAAGAAGAAAGCCACAGGCATTCCCGCCTGCATTCTCGATGCATCGGATACGACGGCGAACGAGCTGACGCGGTTGAAAGTGGAAATCATTAAGCTGCGCGAAGCACTGAGCAAGAACGCGGCCTGATCCCTCAGCCACTGATCCCCTGGGCCGTCACCGCTTCTTTTTGCTCTCGTACGGATTTTCCGACGAGCGGAAATGGATGCGGATCGGCACGCCCGGCATGGCGAAATCTTCGCGCAGGCCGTTGATCAGGTAGCGCACATAGGATTCCGGCAGCGCATCCGAGCGCGTACAGGAAATCATGAAGGCCGGCGGGCGCGCCTTCACCTGGGTCATGTATTTCAGCTTGATGCGCCGGCCGGAAACCGCCGGTGGTGGATGCTGGACCTGCTGCGTCTCCAGCCAGCGATTGAGCCTTGCGGTGGACACGCGCTTGTTCCAAACCTTATCGGTATCGACGACCGCTTGCATCAAGCGATCCAGCCCCTCGCCCGTCTGACCGGAAATCGGGACGGCGCGAATGCCGCGAGCCTGCGGCAGCAGCCGATCGGTCTTTTCGCGCAGATCGGCAAGCACCGCCTGGCGATCCTCGATCATGTCCCACTTGTTGAAGGCAAGCACGGCGGCCCGGCCCTCGCGGACGACGAGATCGACGATCTGCAGATCCTGCTTCTCGAAGGGAATGGTGGCGTCGAAGACGATGACCACGGTTTCCGCGAAACGAATGGCGCGCAACGCATCGGCGACGGAGAGCTTTTCGAGCTTTTCGGTCACCCTGGCCTTGCGGCGCATGCCGGCGGTATCGAACATTTTCACGGTGCGGCCGCGCCAGCTCCAATCGACCGAGATCGAGTCGCGGGTAATTCCGGCTTCCGGACCGGTCAGCAGCCGGTCCTCACCAAGGAAGCGATTGATCAGGGTCGACTTGCCAGCATTCGGGCGGCCGACGATCGCGACACGCAGCGGCCGCGTGTCGTCATAGGCCGGCTCCTCGTCGATCTCTTCACCGTCTTCGCCGACGGCAGGACGCGGAATGTTGACATTCGTCTCCGCCTCATCATCCCTGGGCGGAAAGGCGCGCTCATGGCCGAGCGCCTCGACGATGGCATCGCGCAGATCCATCATGCCCTGGCCATGTTCGGCAGAGATCGGGCAAGGCTCGCCAAGGCCGAGCGTGAAAGCATCGTAGAAACCGCTATCCGAACCGCGTGCTTCCGACTTGTTGGCGACGAGCACCACCGGGCGTCCGCGCTTGCGCAGCATTTCGGCCAGCGCCTTGTCGACATGTGTCAGGCCCATCTTGGCGTCGACGACGAAGAGCGTCAGATCGGCTTCGTCGATCGCAGCCTCCGTCTGGGCGCGCATGCGGCCTTCCAACGTCTCCTCGCCGGCTTCTTCAAGACCAGCGGTATCGACAATGCGAAAACGAAGATCGACGAGGCGCGCATCGCCGGGACGGCGGTCGCGCGTCACACCCGGCGTGTCGTCGACAAGCGCCAGCTTCTTGCCAACCAGACGGTTGAAAAGAGTGGACTTACCGACATTCGGGCGACCGACGATCGCAACCGTGAAACTCATTTAGTGATTTACCCTTCAGCCTTTCGCGACCGGTGCCTTGCCGGATGCGGTAATGAGATCAAGCAGCATCTGGGCGCGGTTGCCGACATTGCGCGGGCTCTGGGGATCGTCGACGATCGCCTGGAACCATTGACGCGCCTTGGCAAAATCGCCGGCCTTGTAGGCAGCAAGACCGAGCACGTCACGTGCGGAATGCCGGAAGGCATTGGCCGGCACGGCCAGTTCCTGGGCTTCCGCGGCAACTTGGTCGTACGTGCCCGTATCGACAAGCAAATAAGCAGCGCGCAGGCGAGCCGCATCCTGGATAACGGCCGGAACGCCGGATTCCTTGCCGATCGCCGAGAAGGCGGCGATCGCGCCGGCCGTATCGCCCTTCTGCGCCTGCAGCGTAGCGGCGCGCATGCGCGCCAGCAGCGGATAAGAACCGCTGCCGCTCTTCTCGATGGCGGCCAATGCAGCCAGCGCATCGTCCGTCTTGTTCTGGTCAGCCAGCGTCAACGCGGCGATGAACTGATCGCCGCTGCTGCCGGCCTGACGACCCGACCAGTAGCGGTAGCCGCTAAAGGCCGCAGTGCCGAGAACGATGAGCACGGCAGCACCGATGATAAGCCGGCCAAAACGGCGCCATACGAACCGCAACTGGTCCGAACGCAGTTCCTCGTTCACCTCGCGGATGAAGCTATCGTCGTTGAATGCCATTCTCGTCTCCGGCCCAGGCCAAAATATTGCAAAGAGCTTATGGGTAGTGGGGCCTTCTACTCCATTTTGCGGCCGTTGTAAGGGGGAATGGCAGAAATCGTCACATAACGAGCGGCGAAACCCCGATAATCCACGCGTGCAGCTTCCAAATGATCAATCCCCAGACCACGATGCCGATGACGATGGCATAAAGATCGTATTTCGCCGAAACGAAGGGCCGCAGGGAAATCTCGCCCGCGCGTTCGCGCCGCTTCAGCGATATCCGCATGATAACGCCCCAGGCCAGGAAGGCGGCAAACAACAGCATGGCGGCGCCATCGCCATTGGAAAGCAGATGCGCGAAGGCCCAGATCTTCACCGACAGCACCATCGGATGCTTCGTCCTGACCGCGATATGCCCTGCCGGCAGCAGAGAGGCGACAAGACAGATCAGTGCAAAAAGCATTAGCAGGATGGTGATATGGCTCATCCAGAATGGCGGAGACCAGATCGGGGTCGAATCGCGCGCTTGCCCGAAGCCGTAGATCAATAGAATCAGCGTGACGATGCTGGCAATCGAATATCCGATCTTCCAGCCGCCCTCGCCGAGACTCTCGATCATCGAGCGGCGGAAGCCGGGTATCACGACGCGGATCAGATGAATACCAAGGAAAAGGATGATGCCAAGGATGAGCAGTGACATGAGTGAAATCCTGTTCGTGTCTTATAGAGACACCAGTATCGACTATGGCGAAAAATTGCCAGCGGGACCGCAGCTTTGCCGCATTTGACCGGCAGGGAGGCAAGAAAGCTAAGCATCTCTCCCGAACCGCATGTTCACGCTGCGAAAAGCGTGAAGCGGATTACGGACAAGATCATGCCCACCTCCACAATTTTCACGGTGCCCATGTTTCGTTTTGTCTCTTTCACCTCCCTCGCCCTCTCCTTTGCCTTGCCGGCAATTGCCGAGGCTCAAGAAAAGCCGAAGCAATTGGTAATGATCTCTTTCGACGGCGCACATGACAATGCGCTGTGGACGAAGAGCCGCGAGATCGCTTCGCGCAACGGCGCACATTTCACCTACTTCCTGTCCTGCACCTTCCTGATGAACCGCGATCAGGCCAAGGTCTATCAGGCGCCGGGACAGAGAGCCGGCAAATCGAATGTCGGTTTCGCCAAGAGCGAGGACGACGTGCACACGCGTATCGCCAATATCTGGGGCGCACATCTCGAAGGCCACGATATTTCCAGCCACGCCTGCGGCCATTTCGACGGCAAAGCATGGACATCGGCAGACTGGCAGCAGGAATTCATGAATGCCCGCATCGCGCTACGCGATGCCTGGAAGAACGTCGGCGAAGCGGACAAGGAACCACCGGGCTGGCAGGAATTTGCGACGAAAGACGTCAAAGGTTTCCGCGCGCCCTATCTTTCGACCAGCGACGGCCTGATGCCCGCCGAAAAGGCCGTGGGTTTCCAGTACGACGCCAGCCTGGTGACCAAAGGCCCGGCATTGCCGCAGGTGGTCGACGGCATCTACCGCTTTGGCCTGCCGCTGATCCCTGAGGGTCCGGACCACCATCCGGTGATCGGCATGGACTATAATCTCTATGTTCACCATTCCAAGGGCGTCGAAGACAAGGCGGATTCCAAGTCCTTCGAAGACCGCACCTTCGATGCATTCGAAGCCGCCTTCGCCAAGCAATATAATGGCGACCGCATCCCGCTGCAGCTCGGCTTCCATTTCGTCGAAATGAACGACGGCGCCTATTGGCGCGCGCTTGATCGCTTCGTCAGCGACGTCTGCCACAAGGACGGCGTTGCCTGCGTCAGCTATTCCCAGGCGATCCCATTGATCGCGGCGCGAGGCAAAGCGCAACAGGGGTGAGGAGCGGTTGGGCGAGCCCGAGCAAAGCTAAGGCCGGTGGTGCGGCAAGCGGAGGCTCCTCGATTAGCCTAACGCTCCCAATTTCCCGCCATTGGTATCATTGAAAAAGGCTCCGCTTCCGGAGCCTTTTCCTTGTTTCATTACCCATCGACATGCACGATGCCGGTCTCACGCTCCAGATAAGTCTGGTCGATCTTCGGTAACGGCTCATCATCGATCGCCGCTTCGAAAGCCTTGAGGCGCTTGTGGATCGACAGGAGCTCGATGATCGTCGTCCAGGAGTTGACGAGATACTGGAACGAATTGCTGACCTGGCCAAAGGCGGTCGCGATCTGCTGATAGATGCCGTAGGTGATCGCGCCGGCGACAAAGGTCGGAACCAGCATGAACAACACGAACATCGAGTCCGCCTGCAGATAGAAATAGCGGGCGACGTTGAAATAGACGTAGTGGAAGTAAATGCGGTAATAGTTCCGCCTGACATTCGCGAAGAGCTCTCCGACGGTCGCCGGCTGCGCACGCTCGCCATTGTCTTCGCCGTAAACGAGCTCCTTGCGGTAAGCTGCTTCCACACGCTGGTTCTTAAAATTCAGGCCGGGCAGCTTGATGCCGGCAACCGCCAGCAACACCGTGCCGAAAGCCGACCAGAAGAGCGCCAGCCAGAAGAGCGAATGGGAAATCTTGCCGATGATCGGCAGTTCGGTGACATAGCTCGAAAGCGCAAGCAGAATCGGCAGAAACACGATCAGCGTCATCACCGAGTTGATCAGGCTGATGCCCAATCCTTCCAGGGTGCTGGAAAAACGCATCGTATCTTCCTGCACACGCTGCGAAGCGCCTTCGATGTGACGCAGCTTTTCCCATTTCGACATGTAGAAGCTGTTCATCGCCGTACGCCAGCGGAAGATATAATGGCTGGTGTAGAAATCCGTCAGGATGGAGACGAACATGCTGAGGAAGGCGATCTGCGCGAAGATTATCATCAACGTGTAGAAGCTCTCCACCGTCACCCCAGGCTGTTTCGTGAGCGCAGCCTGCAGGAGGTCACCGAAAGGACGGCGGAAGTTGTTGACGACGACGGACACCTGGACACCGAAATAGGTGACCAGAATGATCAGCGCCGAGCCCCAGATCGACCAGAGCTTCCAGGGATGATCCCAGGCTTTGATGTGCCATGCCCCGCAGAAAATCGCGGTGCATAAAAAGAAAAACCCGTAGAACCAGAGATTCCCCCACAACACGAAATAGCTGAGGTCATAGGGCTCCTGCCCTTCCGCAGGCATGACGAAACCGAGATGCGTCCCCAAATCGGAAAGAGACGCATACCAGACTGCTATGCAGAGAATCGTCCAGACCACCATCGAGGTGAAGAACAGCTTTGGCTGGGGGAAGAAAGAGTGAAACACGGGAGGCAAGCTTTCTTGATTGGGTCAGCGACCGCAATGACGTTTATTCGCGGCGAACCTAAGGCACTTCGCTGGAGGCGGCAACCGGCCTTGGCTTATTCTTACATAGATGTAATCGCTTATCCCATGATCGTGATGCGATTGTTCAGCCACGGTTTCCCTTTTTAGGAAGGCCACCCTGTCGCCGTTCAGAGATCCGGCAACCCCTTCACTGCAAAAATCCCGTGCCCTCTTGCAGAATTCTATCTTACGATATATATCGTACGACATGACGAACGATATAAACCCTCGTCATCAAAGGAGATACATTATGAGAGGCTTTAGAGATCGCATGTGCGGCGATAGCTTTGACACCATCGAGGCATATATCCTACGACATGGCGAAAGCCGTGATTCACACGGGAGGCACAGGAGAGACTTCATGAGAGGCTTCAAGGGCGGCATGTTCGGCGGCGGCTTTCGCACCGGCCGAAAATTCGATGCCGCTGATCTGCAGCTCATCATTCTCGCCCTGCTTTCCGAGCAGCCGCGGCATGGCTATGAACTGATCAAGACCCTGGAAGAGCGCTCCGGCGGCTTCTATGTGCCGAGCCCCGGCGTCATCTACCCCGCCCTCACCTACCTGGAAGAGACGGGCCTGGCCGAAGTCGAAGCGAGCGGCACGAAGAAACTCTACCGCATCACTGAAAACGGTCAGAAGCGCGTCGAGGAAAACCAGGCGCTGGTCGAGGCGACGCTCGCCAAGCTCAGCGCCATTGGCGAGAAGATGGCGCATGTCAGGCGCGTCTTTGGCGGCGAAGATGCCGGCGACGATGAAGGCCGCGAAGGCCCGTTCGGCCGCGATGCCGGCGATGTTCACCTCGCACGCCAGCTTCTGCGCTCGGCGCTGCGCTCGAAATATCCATGGAGCAAGGCTGAAGGCGCGCGCATCGCCGCAATTCTCGAACGCGCCGCCGCCGATATCATCCGCGGCGAGACGAAGGCGGAAGACTAAGGTCTAGCCGCTTAGTTGTCCGCCAAGGTCAGGATGACAGGCCCGTTGCGGGTGGCGACGACGGTATGCTCGAACTGAACCGTGGGCGCGCGCGGATCGGCATAGAGCGTCCAGGCATCATCGCCGCCCTCCGCCCAGCTTGCGCCGAGCGATAGGAACGGCTCGACGGTGAAGACGAGGCCGTCCTGCATGATGCGGGTCTCGTCCGGATCAGCCCAGGTAGACACTTCCGCCGGTTCCTCATGCAGCGAACGGCCGATGCCATGGCTCGCAAGATTGGCGATCAGCGTATAACGGTTCTTCTGGGCGAAAGCACCAACGGCGTGGCCGATCTTCGAGAAAGGCGCGCCGCTGCGCACCTGGTTCAGCCCAACCCAGAGCGCCCGCTTGCCGTCGCGGCAAAGACGTTCGATCTTCGGCTTGACCGGCGGCACGGCAAAGGACGAGCCGGTATCGGCGAAGAAACCATCCTTCTCCGCGGAAACATCGAGATTGACGAGATCGCCGGCCTGGATCACCCGCGGACCGGGAATGCCATGCGCCACTTCCTCATTGACGCTGATGCAGGTGGCGCCGGGAAATTTGTAAACAAGTTCCGGCGCCGAGCGGGCGCCGGCATCGTCCAGCACCTTGCGGCCAATATTGTCGAGTTCCAGTGTGGTGATGCCCGGCTCCAGCGCCGCAGCCATCGCCTGTATGGCGTTGGCGCAGATGCGGCCGATTTCTTTCAGCTTGGTCAGTTCGTCGTCGTTCGAGATGATCATTCAAAGCTTCCGGATAGCATGCGTCTGTTCGGACAGGCGTTCAAGCCGTCGCTTTCGCCTCTTCGCTTTCTTCAGTCAATGCCTTTCTGACAAGCGGCGCGACTTTCGTGCCGTAAAGCTCGATCCCGCGCATGATCTGCTCATGCGGCATTGTGCCGATCGCCATCTGCAGCAGGAAGCGATCATTCTTGAACAGCTTGTGATGAGCGACGATCTTCTGCGCCACCACTTCGGGATCGCCGACGAAGAGCGCACCATGCGGCCCGCGCGATTGGTCGAAATGTGCCCGGCTCGTCGGTCCCCAGCCGCGCTCGCGGCCAATCCGGTTCATCACCTCGGCCTGCGGGCCATAGAACTGATCGGCGGCGGCCTCAGTCGTATCGGCTACGAAGCCGTGAACATTGATGCTGGTTTTTAGCTTGGCTGCATCCTGCCCGGCGCGGCGGGCGGCCTCGCGGTAGAGATCGATGAGCGGCGCAAACCGGCGCGGCTCGCCGCCGATGATGGCAAGTGCCATCGGCAGACCAAGGGCACCGGCGCGCGCAACTGACTGCGGCGTGCCGCCGACTGCCACCCAGATCGGCAAGGGATCCTGCAGCGGTCGGGGATAGACCCCTCGCCCATGGATCGGTGGGCGGAGTTCGCCTGTCCAATTCACCTGTTCGCTCTCACGGATCGCCAACAGCAGGTCGAGCTTTTCCTCGAAAAGCTGGTCGTAATCTTCGAGATTGTAACCGAAGAGCGGGAAGGACTCGATGAACGAGCCTCGTCCCGCCATGATCTCGGCGCGGCCGTTGGAAATGAGGTCGAGCGTCGAAAACTGCTGGAATACGCGCACCGGATCGTCCGAACTCAGCACCGTCACGGCACTGGTCAACCGGATGTTCTTCGTCTTTGCCGCAGCCGCCGCAAGGGCGACGGCCGGAGCCGATGCTGCGTAATCCGGGCGATGATGCTCGCCGAGCCCGAAGACATCGAGACCGACCTGATCGGCCAGCTCGATCTCCGCGATCAAATTCTTCAGGCGACGCGCCGCTTCCGCACCCTTGTTGAGGGCGGGATTGGGATCGACGTCCGCGAAGGTATAGAGACCAAGTTCCATGATAAAAATCCCATCTGTCATTGACGGACGAAATAGGAAGGCAAGGCTGATACCGCAAATATGAATTGTCGAACGGTTTGTTCGACAATGTTGATACTAAGCCTCTAATTCGAATCCGAATTCAACAGCTTGTCCGCCGCTTCGGAATCGACATCGGAAGCCCTTGATGCTGGACATCAAAGGCGCGGATCGTCCGACAGCAACGCCCAGCGTTCATGGTCGCACCAGACGCCGCCGATCCTCAGATATTTGGGTGAGAAACCTTCCTTGCGGAAGCCGAGCCTTTGCACCAAGGCGATGGAGGCATGGTTCGCGGGCTGAATATTAGCCTCCAGCCGATGCAGGCCGATATCGTCGAAACCATGGGCGACTGCCAGACGTAGTGCCTCGGTCATGAAACCCTGGCCGGCAAAGGCCACCATGCCGTGATAGCCGAGAAAGGCGCTGCGGAAACCGCCCCAAACCACCTGGCTGATATTGACCACTCCGACGATACCGCCCGAACCGGCATCGCGCGCAACCAGGCCGATATTGGATCCGGTCACGGTTTGCCCGAACCAGGCATCGAAGCCATCCCGATCCAGGAAGGGATAGGCCCATGGCGTATGATAAGCGCGGCTCGCTATATTCGCCGCGATCAGTTCGCCAGCATCGGATTGCCTGACTGGTGCGATGGTGACTTGCGGCATGGCTCGCTCCACAAATAGATGTGGCAGCGAGGCATAGCAAATCGAATCCAAAATCAACAGCTTCAACGCAGGAACGGAATCATTTTCCGAACCGCTTCATAGCGAAGATAAAGTCCGCCCCAGGCGATGACGCCGAGGTAGAAACCGAACAGCAGATGCGAGAACACCGGGCTGCCGACCCTGAGATGCGTCGCCATCGCCCCACCGAGCAGACCGGTGAGAAGGATCGCGCCGAGAACCGATGTCTGGGGAATGGCGTATAGAACTGCGCAAAGAAGCGTGATGGCACCGAGCAGCCGCGCCAATGCCGGATCGGCGGAATAGCCGAGAGCTTCCATAGTCTCCGTAACCACAGGCAAAGGAATGAGCTTGATCGCGCCGTCAAAAACAAGAAAGGCGACGATCAGGCCGCTGAGGATCGTGCCGGCCACACGCTGCACCCGAGAACTGGATGGTGATTCCATTGCATAAAACATTGCTGTATCCCCCGGAATTGAATCAACAATTCAGATCTTCGACGCCAGCGCCGCGAGCTGGTCGGTGCACTGGCCCCACCCCTCGTGAAACCCCATCTTCTCATGCGCCTCGCGATCCTCCGCCGTCCAATGCAGGACCGTCGCGGTATAGCGTGTCTTGCCATTGCCGAGATCGTCGAGCTGGATGGTGCCCACCATGAAGGGTTTGGCCGAGGGTACCCACGCGCTGGTGAAGGCATCCGTGAACACGATCCGCTCGTTCGGAACGACCTCGAGATAGACGCCGACGTTCGGGTACTCCTCCCCGTCCGGACTGCGCATGGTGATGGAGCTTGTGCCGCCGGCGCGAACGTCGAGTTCGGCCGCCGAAATCGTCCAGGGCAGCGGCGCAAACCATTGCTTCACAAGGTCCGCTTCCGTCCAGCATCGATAGATCTTCTCGCGCGGAGCATCGATGATGCGGGTAAGAGAAAGTTCGAGGCGTGCATTCTGTTCGGTCACGGCGTGTTCCTTTCTTTCGCGTGAAACGGCCTGATCGGCCTATGTCTCAAGGACGTTGACGTCAGCCTCTTCCCGACATGGAAGGACGGATTTTTTGATTATTTTGCAATTGCCGGAACCGCGGCGCTGAGGCGGTCGAGCTGATGACGGATATGGGCGGCTTCGGCGGGCGAATGGGCCAGCGCGATTGCACGGTCGAAGGCAACGTGCGCCTCACGCGGCCGCCCTAATTGGGCAAGAAGACCGCCCCGAAGCCCGTGAAAATAGAAATAGCCATCGAGTTTATCCGTGAGCGCCTCGACCAAGGCCAGCGCCTCCTCCGGCCCTTTAAGCTTGGCAACTGCGACGGCGCGGTTCAGCGTCACGACTGGCGACGGGTGCAGCCGCTCCAGCGTTTGATAGAGCAGATCGATTTCCGCCCAATCCGTATCCTCGGCTCGCTTGGCGCGCGAATGCAGCGCGGCGATGGCGGCCTGAAGCTGGTAGGGTCCGGGGCGGCGATGGCGGATTGCCTTGTCGAGCAGAGCAAGCGCCTCATCGATCAATTGGCGGTTCCAGAGCGACCGGTCCTGGTCCTCCAGTAGAATGATCTGGCCGTCCGCATCGAAGCGGGCAGCATTCCGCGATTGCTGCAGCAGCATCAGCGCCAGCAGACCCATGATCTCAGGTTCCGCCTGAAAGATGCGCAGCAACAACCGACCCAACCGGATTGCCTCATCGGCAAAGGCGGACGCCTCGCGGCCCGGTCCGCCGGCGGAATAACCCTCGTTATAGATGAGATAGATCATGGCGCTGACAAGCGCCACGCGCTCGGCCCGCTCGACCGCACCCGGCGTCTCGAAAGGCACGCCGGCGGCCGCAACACGCGCCTTGGCGCGGGTGATGCGTTGCTCCATCGCGCTTTCGCTGACGAGGAAGGCACGGGCGATCTGGGTCACCGAAAGGCCGGAGACGACGCGCAGCGCCAATGCGATCTGCTGCGTCGCCGGCAGGTCGGGATGACAGCAGATGAACAGCAATCGCAGAATATCGTCACGATAGTTGGAGCCGTCGAGCCGCTCGGCAATATCGCTTTCGGCGTCGCCGGTATCGGAGATCACCTCCTCATCCGGCAAGCCCTGCGTCTTCGACTGTTTGCGCACGGCGTCGATGCCGCTGTTGCGGCCGACGAAGATTAGCCAGGCGACGGGATCGCGCGGCGGCCCCTTATCCGGCCATGTCTTCAAAGCTCTAAGACAAGCCTCCTGAAACGCCTCCTCGGCAATATCGAGATTACGGAAATACCGCAGCAACGCGCCGAGCACCTGCGGCCGGGCATTGGTGAATGCGATATCGATCCAGGCGAGGTCCGTCATGTTGCGATCGTCCCTGGTCTAAAGACATAAAGCGGGCGGATTTCATAGGAACCGGCGCCGGGATTGGCGATGGCCAGTTTCTTTGAAAATTCAATCGCTTCGTCAAGCGTCTCAAAGTCGACGACGTAGAAGCCGAGCAATTGTTCCTTCGTTTCTGCAAAAGGTCCGTCGATGACGAGGGGTTCGTTCTTGCCCTTGCGCAGCGTCGTTGCCGCCGTCGTCGGCATCAGCCGCGCGACCGGACCGAGCTTGCCGGCTTCGCCAAGCGGCGCCTGCACCGCCAGCAACCGGTCCATCGTCGCCTCTTCCTCCTCCTTGGACCAGGAAAATACGGCGTCTTCGTCGTTGTAGCATAGGATCGCGTAGAGCATGAGGACCTCCTTCTCATGTAAGACGAGGGAGTATCGCCCGCGCCGACAAGCCGCGTCAAAAAATTATCGCAGCAGAAAGCTATGCATCACCGCGGCGGACCGTCAGCGTCCCCGCTTTCGCATCGAGAATGGCAGCCGCGCCGATCGGTACGTTCAGCGGGCTGTGCCCATGCCCCAGCGGCAGGCCGCCGAGGACCGGCACGCCGAGCGCATCGAGATGCTCACGCAAGATATCGATGACCGAGAAGCGGCGATCGAATTCGAAGCGGGTGAACTGGCCGACCGCAACGCCCGCCAGACCGTTCAAATGCCCCGCCTTGCGCAGCATCGTCAATTGCCGGTCGACCTGCCCGCGGTACATGTTGACCGCTTCGAGCAACAGGATGGCACCGCGCAGATCCGGCAGAGCCCAGCCGGCGGCTGTTGCGACCATATCGAGATTGCCGCCGATCAAGCGTCCGGTAACCGTACCCTCGGTCGTCAGCGCCACCGTCGGTTCCTCCGGGCGCGCGCGAATGACGATGTCCTCTGATGTCATCAGCACCCGGCGAAGGGACAAGCTGGTTTCCAAACTGACCTCCTGTTCGCCGTCACCGACGAAAAGCGCGCCGTGGACACCCACCTGCCGGCAGTGCATCCACAGGCTGAGATGCAGTATGGTGATATCGCTGAAACCGACGAGAAACTTGGGATCACGCCGGACGGCTTCGAAATCCAGCCGGTCGGCGATACGGTAAGACCCCTTGCCGCCGCGCGTAGCGAAAATCGCCCGAACCTCCGGATCACGAAGCGCCGCATTGAAATCCGCCAGCCGCTCCTCGTCGGTTCCGGCAAGATAGTCGTGCTTGCAAAACGCATGTTCGCCGAAATCGACGTTGAGCCCCCACTCCTTCAGTATCTCCACCTGCTTCAAAATGAGGTCCCTGTCGGGCGGGCTTGCGGGCGAAACAAAACGGATTTTATCGCCCAGCCGGAGCAGCGGCGGCGTCAGGACGAGATCGGTTTCGGCGCGATCGGGTGATTCCATGCGGGGATTTTGGCATGGAACGCTGATGGGCGTTAGCCTCTGGCTGCGCATCACGCGGCCGCCTGGATTGAGACCGGAATTCCCCTCTTCAGGGAATTGCTGACCATGCATCTCGCCTTGGCTTCATCGATCACCGGCTGCGGATCGGAACCATCGAGCGTTTCGCAGGATACCGTCATCATCGCTGCCTTGGTAAACGACAGATCGCTCTCGAGTTCCACCCGCACGGAGATCGCGATTTTTCGCAAGCCGACACCCATTTCGGCTGCGATGTAATACAGGTCGTTGCAGAAACATCCGCCGATCGCCAATCCCAGCAGTTGGGCGCCGTTGAAGCCGAGCCCCTGCCCGCCGGCACGGCCTGGCGGACGGTCGACGGCAAGCGTATGGCCGCTGGCCCAGCCCAGTGCCGCCTGCGTATCCTCCACATTGCGCAATTCAACGGTCACGGACACCATGGCTGATCTCCTCATTCGCCGGAAAGACGAATGATTGCGCGATCAACGCAGCGATGGAGTCAAGTGAGTAGCCCCTTTGGAGGTCAGCCCTTCAGCATTCGCGGAGGCTTGCGTCTCCCGCCGGGCCGACGCCTTGCCCTGCCACAAAGGCAATCCGAGGGATTCCGATACGGTTGGATCGGCCGTAAAGACGGGGTAACCCTGCTCCATCAACCGCAACAGAATTTCCCTGTCCTTTTGAATATGCAGCCGGGCCAGATTGACCTGGTTGTAAATGTGACCGCCGGAAGCTGGATTGATGCCGGTAATGATCACCGCCGTCGCACCGTTATAGAGCGCGAAAAGTACCGCATTGATACCGTTCGAACATTTGTCATCCGCACCCAGTTCGCTGCATTTTACGCCGCCGATCCGGTCGAGAAGCGCCATCCGCTTATAGCGGTCGACGATTTCAAGATCGTCATATTGGTACTTGAAGGCCTTCAGCCCATTCTCCAGCCGCTCACGGCTCTTTCGCCACAGGAGAATGTAAAGCTTCTTCGTGCGCTCGCCATTGAGAACGCGGCGCACTTCGACGGCGTTCGTATTCGTCCCCTCGATCTGGTTGAATTGAACGAACGAGACATCCGGCACCTCAATGCCCCATGCCTTGGTGACGACCTGAGAGCCGTTGATGGTGATAACCTTGAAGGTCTCGTCGAAATCCGCGGGCTTATGAGACACCGGCGCCGATCCGACCACAAGAACGGGTCCGCAGAAAGGCTCGGCCAGCGTCGGAGGTTTCGGCCGGCAAAGCCAGTATTTGACACTCCGATAAAGGTGTCTCTTCAATTCCGTATAATTAGCAGCCATGCCTCGCCTTGATGTCCCCAAAAGGCGTTCATCGGAAAACAGTCGAATCCAGCCCCCCACTCGAAGGGCGCACTATCACCGCTTCGAACTACATTAGGAAAATAAAATTATCTTACATAATCAAACCGTAGGTGATCTGCCGGCTGGCTTCTGCCGCCTTCAACCCGCACTCAAGGTGCGCGCCACGGCGTTCTTCCATCCCTTGAGCTTCGCGCTTCGCGTCTTCTCGTCCATATCGGGCTCGAAGCGCCGGTCGCGAGCCCAGGCCTTGGCAAAGCTCTTGCGGTCGGGCCAGACACCGGCACGGCTGCCGGCAAGCCAGGCGGCACCGAGCGCGGTGGTTTCCAGGATGGTGGGGCGATCGACGGGCGCGTCCAGCAGGTCGGCGAGCCGCTGCATCGTCCAGTCGGAAGCGACCATGCCACCGTCGACCCGCAAAACGGTCTCCTTGCCGCTGCCGCTCTTCCAATCCTTGTGCATGGCGTCCAGCAGGTCGCGCGACTGATAGCAGACCGCCTCCAGCGCAGCGCGAACGATTTCCGCGGGGCCGGTATTGCGCGTCAGCCCAAAGATCGCACCGCGCGCATCCGGATCCCAATGCGGCGCGCCGAGACCGGTGAAGGCCGGCACGAGATAAACCTCCTGCATCGGATCAGCCTTTTCCGCAAACCCATCGGAATCGGAAGCGCGCTTGATCGCCTTCAGTCCGTCGCGCAGCCATTGCACGGCCGCGCCCGCGATGAAGATCGAGCCTTCCAGCGCATAGGTCGTCTCGCCGTTCAACCGATAGGCGATGGTGGTCAGCAGACGATTTTTCGAGCGCACCATGTCCGTGCCGGTGTTAAGCAGCGCGAAGCAGCCGGTGCCGTAGGTAGATTTCATCATGCCGCGCTCGAAACAAGCCTGGCCGATGGTCGCCGCCTGCTGATCGCCAGCAACGCCGAGGATGGGGATTGCCGCCCCGAAGATGGATGGATCGGTGATCCCGAAATCGGCCGCGCAGTCCTTCACCTCCGGCAGCATCGCGGCGGGAACACGCAGGATCTCGAGCAGATCCTCGTCCCATTCATTGCTGCCGATATTGTACATAAGCGTCCGCGAGGCGTTGGTCGCATCGGTGACGAAACTCTTGCCGCCGGTCAGTCGCCAGATCAGGAAGGTGTCGATCGTGCCGAAGCAGAGTTCGCCCTTGGCGGCACGCGCGCGGGCGCCCTTCACATTGGCCAGCATCCACGAAAGCTTCGTGCCGGAAAAATAGGGATCGAGCAGCAGGCCTGTGTGGCGGGTGAAGAGCTTTTCCAGATCCTGCCGCTTCAGCTTGTCGCAATAGCTCGCGGTGCGGCGGTCTTGCCAGACGATGGCATTGTGGATCGGCTTGCCGGTCGCGCGGTCCCATACGACGACGGTTTCGCGTTGGTTGGTGATGCCAAGAGCGGCGATGTCCTTTGCGGTGATCCCAGCAGCTTTGATCGCCTTATTGACGGTCGCAACCACGGAAGCCCAGATTTCCTCCGGATCATGCTCGACCCAACCGGGCTTCGGATAGTGCTGCGTGAACTCCTTCTGGTCGACGCCGGCAATCTTCATGTCACCGTCGAAAACGATAGCCCGCGTCGACGTCGTTCCCTGGTCGATCGCCAAGACATAACCGCTCATGCATTCCTCCCCGATTGTTCCTGTCCTTGAAACAACAGATACGGCAGCAAAACGAATGTGAAAAGAAAGCAAAACGAAATTTTTGACGAAAATTCCTTATTCCAGCTCGCGGATATATGAAGGGAACTGTCTCCAAAGAGTCTCGCCGGGATGCGATTGCCATATCCGCCGGTTTGAGACTAACCTCAAAGCCGCTATTGCGCTGCAACAACAGCCGCGCCGTCCAAGGAGAAAATCATGGCAAGAACAGTTGTTGTCACCGGTTCTACAAGCGGCATCGGCCTCGCCATTGCGACCGCCTTTGCCGCGAAAGGTGAAAACATCGTCCTCAACGGCTTCGGCAAGCCTGAAGAAATCGATGCCATCAGAAACACGCTCGAAGCCTCCGGCGGCGGCAAGGTGATCTACCATCCGGCCGACATGACCAAGCCCGCGGAAATCGCCGACCTGATCGCGAGCGCCAATTCAACCTTCGGCAGCGTCGATGTCCTCGTCAACAATGCCGGCGTTCAGCATGTCGAGAAGATCGAGGACTTTCCGATCGAGAAGTGGGACCAGATCATTGCCATCAACCTCTCAAGCTCGTTCCATACGATGCGCGCCGCCATTCCGCTGATGAAGGCGAAGAAATACGGCCGCATCATCAATATCGCCTCGGCCCACGCCCTCGTCGCCTCGCCCTTCAAATCCGCCTATGTCGCGGCAAAACATGGTATTATGGGTCTGACCAAGACTGCGGCACTCGAGCTTGCCGAGTTCGGCGTCACCGTCAACGCCATCTGCCCCGGCTATGTCCTGACCCCTCTCGTCGAAAAGCAGATCCCGGATACGGCCAAGGCGCGCGGCATGACCGAAGAGCAGGTGAAGACCGAGGTCATCCTCAAGGCGCAGCCGACGCGTGAATTCGTCAAGGCCGAAGAAATCGCGTCATTGTCGATCTATCTTGCCAGCGACGATGCCCGTCAGGTCACCGGCACGCACGTCTCGATTGACGGTGGCTGGACTGCGGCATAACCATAGACGGTCGAGCATGATCCGAAAAGTGCGGAGCGGTTTTCGGATCAGATTATGCTCAACCGAACAGATGGAACGAGATGACGGTTCGAAGGAAAGTTATCTCGTTCTAGAGTCCGGACTGGGGTTATCCCGTGACCGGCCTTGAAAGACCAAAATAATTGGGAACGACATGAACGACAGCATCCGCCTTATCCTCAACGGCGAGGATATTTCACTTTCCAGCCTGCGCCCGACCGAGACGCTCCTCGATTTTCTGCGTCTCAACCGGCATTTGACCGGCACGAAAGAAGGATGCGCGGAAGGCGATTGCGGCGCCTGCACTGTGCTGGTCGGCCGGCTGATCGATGGCGGATTGCATTACGAGTCGGTCAATGCCTGTATCCGTTTCGTCGGATCGCTGCATGCCACCCATGTCGTCACCGTCGAACATCTGGCCGCCAAGGACGGCACGCTACACCCCGTACAGCAGGCCATGGTCGACTGTCACGGCTCGCAATGCGGTTTCTGCACGCCGGGTTTCGTCATGTCGCTTTATGGCCTGTGGCTCGCGACCGAAAAGCCGAGCCGGGCACAGATCGAAAAAGCCCTGCAAGGCAATCTCTGTCGCTGCACCGGTTACGAGCCGATCGTCAAGGCGGCCGAACAGGTAAGCCAGGCGCGTCCGAGCGCTCTGTTCGATCCTCTTGAAAAGACAAGGGCGGACATCATCGCCCGCCTCTGGGCCATGCAGGGCGGCGATACCATCACCATTGCCTCCGGCGAAGATCGCCTGATCGTGCCGGGCTCGGTCGCAGCCCTTGCGCAAGTGTTGGCCGACGAGCCGAAGGCGACCGTCGTTGCCGGCTCCACCGATGTCGGCCTCTGGGTCACCAAGCAGATGCGCAAGCTCGACCCCGTCGTATTCATCAACCATCTGACGGACTTGCAAAAGATTGTTATGGAAGACACCGGCCTCACCATCGGCGCCGGCGTCACCTACACCCAAGCCTTTGCAGCCATGGCCGAAAAGATCCCGGCGATCGCGAACCTCATCAACCGCATCGGCGGCGAGCAGGTGCGCAACATGGGCACGATCGGCGGCAACATCGCCAACGGCTCGCCCATCGGCGACACGCCGCCGCCACTGATCGCGCTCGGCGCGACCGTGAAACTGCGCTCCGTTGCCGGCACCCGCACGCTGCCGTTGGAAGACTTCTTCATCGATTACGGCAAGCAGGACCGTAATCCCGGCGAATTCGTCGAAAGCATTTTCGTGCCCTATCCCGCCGAAGACATTCATTTCGCCGTCTACAAGATCTCCAAGCGCCGGGATGAGGATATTTCGGCGCTCTGTGGCGCTTTCCACTTGGCACTGGATGCAGCCGGTAACGTCGCCGATATCCGCATCGCCTTCGGCGGCATGGCCGGCACGCCGAAGCGCGCCCGCACGGTGGAAGCCGAACTGATCGGCAAGCCCTGGACGGAAGCAACGGTCACCGCCGCCCGCTCGGCCTTCGATGCCGATTACACACCGCTCACCGACTGGCGCGCCAGCGCCGAATACCGGCAGTTGACCGCCAAAAACCTGCTCATCCGCTTCTATCTTGAAACGGCTGGTGCGCCGCAGGAATTGAAGCGCTTCGCAACGGTGGAGGCATAATCATGGACAAATCCACCTTCGAAGAACGCAAGGTCATCAACGGCTCGATGCATGGTTCGCTGAAGCACGACTCGGCGCACAAGCATGTAACGGGCGCCGCCGACTATATCGACGACCTGCCGGAGCCGGCGGACCTTCTGCATGGCGCACTTGGCCTTTCCGACCGCGCCCATGCGGACATCGCCGGCATCGACCTCTCCGCCGTGAAAGCCTATCCGGGCGTCGTCTGGGTGTTCACTGCAAAGGACATTCCCGGCGCCAACGACACCAGCTCCAACGGCATGCATGACGAGCCGCTGCTGGCCGACACCAAGGTCGAGTTTCACGGCCAGCCGATCTTCGCCGTGATCGCCGAGACCCGCGATGCAGCCCGTCGCGCCGCGCGCCTTGCCAACATCGACTATCGCGATCTGCCCCATTGGAGCGACATCGATGGCGCGCTCGCCAATGGCGCACCGGTGGTCTACGAGCCGATGACCCTGAAGCGCGGCGAGCCGGAAACCGAGATGGCCAATGCCAAGCACCGCATCAAGGCGCAGATGCGCATCGGTGGCCAGGAGCATTTCTATCTCGAAAGCCACATCGCCATGGCGATCCCCGGCGAAGACGACGAGGTTGCCGTTTGGTCGTCCACCCAGCATCCGAGCGAGATCCAGCACATCGTCGGCCATGTGCTCAACATTCCGTCCAACGCCGTCACCGTCAACGTGCGCCGCATGGGCGGCGGCTTCGGTGGCAAGGAAACGCAGGGCAACCAGTTCGCAGCCCTCGCCGCTGTCGCCGCCAAAAAGCTTGGCCGCGCCATCAAATTCCGCCCCGACCGCGACGAGGACATGGCTGCCACCGGCAAGCGCCACGATTTCCTGGTCGATTACGAGATCGGCTTCGACGACGACGGCCGCATCCACGCCGTCGACGCGACCTATGCCGCCCGCTGTGGCTTCTCCTCTGATCTCTCCGGCCCGGTCACCGACCGCGCCTTGTTCCATGCGGATTCGAGCTATTTCTATCCGCATGTCCATCTCGTCTCGAAACCGCTGAAGACGCACACTGTTTCCAACACCGCCTTCCGCGGCTTCGGCGGCCCGCAGGGCATGGTCGGCGGCGAACGGTTCATCGAAGAGATCGCCTATGCGCTGGGCAAGGACCCGCTGGAGGTCCGCCGTGCGAATTTCTACGGCCAGCCGGGCTCCGGCCGCACGCTGACGCCCTATCATCAGGAGGTGGAGGACAACATCATCCACCGTATCGTCGACGAGTTGGAAGAGAGCTCCGACTATCAGGCGCGGCGCAACGCCATCATCGAGTTCAACCGCTCCAGCCGCTTCATCCGCAAGGGTATCGCGCTGACGCCGGTGAAATTCGGCATCTCCTTCACCATGACCGCCTTCAACCAGGCCGGCGCGTTGGTGCACATCTATCAGGACGGCTCCATCCATCTGAACCATGGTGGCACGGAAATGGGCCAGGGCCTCTATACCAAGGTGGCGCAGGTTCTGGCCGACAGTTTCCAGGTGGATATCGACCGGGTGAAGATCACGGCCACCACCACCGGCAAGGTCCCGAACACCTCGGCGACGGCAGCATCCTCCGGCTCCGATCTCAACGGCATGGCAGCCTTTGACGCCGCCCGACAGATCAAGGAGCGGCTGGTTGCCTTTGCCGTCGAGAAATGGGGCGTCGCCGCCGAAGAAATACAGTTCCTGCCGAACCGGGTGCGGGTCGGCGACATGGAAATTCCCTTCCCGGATTTCATCAAGCAGGCCTATTTCGCGCGCGTGCAGCTTTCCGCCGCCGGCTTCTACAAGACGCCGAAAATCCATTGGGACCGCAAGGCCGGCCGCGGCACGCCGTTCTATTACTTCTCCTATGGCGCCGCCTGCTCCGAAGTGTCGATCGACACGCTGACCGGCGAATATCTGATCGACCGCACCGATATCCTCCACGATGTCGGCCGGTCGCTGAACCCGGCGATCGACATCGGCCAGGTCGAAGGCGCTTTCGTGCAGGGCATGGGCTGGCTGACGACCGAAGAGCTTTGGTGGGACGCCAAGGGGCGGCTGCGCACGCACGCGCCTTCGACCTACAAGATCCCCCTCGCCTCCGACCGGCCGAAGATTTTCAACGTCCGCCTTGCCGAATGGTCCGAAAATGCCGAGGCCACCGTCGGCCGCTCCAAGGCCGTCGGCGAACCGCCTTTCATGCTCAGCATCTCGGTGCTCGAAGCCTTGTCCATGGCCGTCGCTAGCGTCGCGGACTACCGCGTCTGCCCGCGGCTCGACGCGCCGGCAACGCCGGAACGGGTGCTGATGGCGGTAGAGCGGCTGAAGGGGATGTGACCATGGCGGTCCGCGAAGTGCTTTCCGGCGTCATACCCAGGAGCGACTTCCGCGCATTTCTCGCGACACGCCCCTCTTCCATCCTCATCGAGATCGTTGAAACACAGGGTTCAACGCCGCGCGAGGCTGGCACCTTCATGCTCGTTTCCGAACGTGCCATCTGGGGCACGATCGGCGGCGGGCAGTTCGAATTTTTGGCGATCCAGAACGCCCGCGAATTGCTGGCGGGCAACGGCGTCGAACTGATGGACATCCCGCTTGGGCCGGAGATCGGCCAATGCTGCGGCGGTCGCACGCAACTGTGCTTTCAGAAGATGACGGCACAATTGCTCGAAGAACTCGAAGCCAAACGGGCCAGCGAAGCGGAACATCGGCCCGAGACCTATCTCTTCGGCGCGGGACATGTCGGCCATGCTCTCGCGGCCGCGCTGGCACCTCTGCCGCTTGCGGTGACGGTGATCGAGACGCGGAAGGAGGAATTGGCAAACCTGCCGGCAGAGACGAAAACTGTGCTTTCGCCAATGCCGGAGGCGCTGGTGCGAGATATTCCGGCCGGCTCGGCCATCGTCATCCTGACCCATGATCACGCCCTCGATTTCCTGATCGCCAAGGAAGCGCTCGCTCGCACCGATCTTGCCTATGTCGGCATGATCGGCTCGGCAACCAAGCGGGCCACCTTCTCCCGTTGGCTGACCCGCGAAGGCGGCGACAAGGCCTCGCTTGAGCGACTGACGCTGCCGATCGGCGGGGCCACGGTGAAAGACAAACGTCCGGAAGTGATCGCCGCCATGACGGCCGCCGAGCTGCTGACGGCCTTCGCGGCTTACCCCATACGATCATCCTCATAACGCGGCTCGCGCCCGTCCAGAAAACCCAGATCGCGCTTAAGCCGATCCGGCATTCCCTCCAGATCCAAGTGTGGCGAAGGCTCTGTGCCCCTCATGAAGACCTGCGCCAGTGTTTCCAACATGCGGGCCAAGGCTGATGGCCCGGCGTTCGTCTGTTCGACGGCATAGCAATCCATGACAATACCTCAATCCAATCGGTGATGTGGATTGCAGTTTGCCGCTGAAAATGCTGAAATTCCAATCGAACAATCGTCTGCATACATAAAGAGAACTTATCCATGAAGCTCTCGAAACAGTTTCCGCTGAATGCGCTGCGGGTCTTCGAGGCCGCTGCCCGACACGGCAGTTTCACGCGCGCCGGTAAAGAGCTCGGCATGACGCAGACGGCCGTCAGCTATCAGATCAAGCTTCTGGAGGAGAATGTCGGCGAGCCGCTGTTCCTGAGGCGGCCGCGCCAGATCGAGTTGACCGACGCTGGCCAGCGCTTGGCGCCGAAGGTAAGCGAGGCCTTTGGCATGCTGCATGAGGCGATGGCTTCGGTCAGCAGCGATGCCGAAACCACGCTCCTCATTCACTCGACACCGACCTTCGCCTCACAATGGCTTGCTCGCCACCTGGGCTCATTTCAACTGCTGCACCCGAATGTCGCGGTACGGCTTGCCACATCAGACAAGATCATTGATTTCTCTCGCGAGTCGTCCGACATCGCCATTCGCAGTGGCCGCGGAACTTGGCCGGGGCTGCGCGCGCATCTTTTGATGAAAATGAACTTCACGCCCATGCTGAGCCCAGCGCTCGGAGCCAGCATCGGCGGCGTCCATACGCCGGCCGATCTTCTCAAACTTCGGATCATCGATGCCGGCGACCCGTGGTGGGTGCAATGGTTCGAAGCGGCTGGGGTTCCGGATCCCGGCCTGCAAGGCCGGCCGAGAAGCAGGCTTGGGGCACAATCCTTCGAAGCAAGCGCCGCCATCGCCGGACAAGGCGTCGCCGTCCTGACGCCTGAATTCTATGCCGACGACCTAGCCGCCGGCCGGCTTGTCCAGCCCTTCGATATCCTCTGCAACGATGGCTCGAATTATTGGCTCGCCTATCCCGAAAACAGACGTCACACGCCAAGAATCCGCGTTTTCCGGAATTGGATACTCGGCGAGTTCGGCATGCCGCTGGAATAGGCGTCGTTCAATAGGCCATATCCGGCGCATAGAAGCAGCGCGGCGTGTTCTCGTCCGGAAACAGACAGAGATGATAGGCTCCGTCCGGCGAACGCATCGTCTTGCGCTGTGGCAGCGTGAAGATATGGGCGTGCGTCACGTAGCGATGATCTCCGGGATAGAGTGTGATCCGATAGCCGCCCGGGATAACGGTAACCGTGCGCGAGGGGATCATCTCGCAATCACCGGTCTTGCTGTCACCGTTGCAACAATAAGGATCGTAGGACCAGCCGGAGGGCGCATCGTGCGCCATGGCGGAAGTTGCGAAGAGGAATAGTGCAAACGCCAGTATACCACGCATGGGCAAATCTCCGACGATGCGGCGAACCGGGGGCTCCGCTGCCCGTTTATCGCCGACGGCGCTGAAAAAAGCGTCCGATTTTGATCTATGGCGAACTTAACGCTCGACAAGAGCGGCAGTATATCGGTCACGGAAGTGTGTGATAATACGAAAAGTAGTCCCTCGCTCAAACTCCGCTTCCCTCTGCGCCCAACATTTTGCAAGGTGTCGAGTCGGAGGAAGAAAAGGGGACCTGAATGTATGAATACGCCATAGCGTGGGAATGGCTGGCCTTTGCTGCCCGCTGGTTCCACGTCATAACCGCCATTGCCTGGATCGGCTCGTCTTTCTATTTCATCGCGCTTGATCTTGGGCTGGTGAAGCGCCCGCATCTTCCGCCCGGCGCCTACGGCGAGGAATGGCAGGTGCATGGCGGCGGTTTCTACCACATCCAGAAATATCTGGTGGCGCCGGCCACGATGCCCGAGCACCTGACGTGGTTCAAATATGAGAGCTATTTCACCTGGCTTTCAGGCTTCCTGATGCTCTGCATCGTCTATTACGGCGGCGCAAATCTCTTCCTCATCGACCGGCATGTGCTCGATGTCAGCGTTCCCGTCGCCATCCTGATTTCGCTGGCTTCGCTCGCTGGCGGTTGGATCGTCTATGATCTGCTCTGCAAGTCGCCGCTCGGCAACAATACCTGGGGCCTGATGGTGGTGCTCTACGCCGTCCTCGTCTTCATGGCGTGGGGCTATACGCACCTGTTCACCGGCCGCGCCGCCTTCCTGCATCTCGGTGCCTTCACGGCGACGATCATGTCGGCCAATGTCTTCATGATCATCATTCCCAATCAGAAGATCGTCGTCGCCGACCTTATCGCCGGACGCACGCCCGATCCGAAATATGGCCGCATCGCAAAGCAGCGCTCGTTGCACAACAACTACCTGACGCTGCCCGTCATCTTCTTCATGCTGTCGAACCACTATCCGCTGGCCTTCGGCACCGCCTATAACTGGATCATCGCGGCGCTGGTGTTCCTCATGGGCGTCACCATCCGCCACTGGTTCAACACGACCCATGCCCGCAAGGGGCGGCCGACCTGGACCTGGATCGTCACCTTCATCCTCTTCATTCTCATCATATGGCTCTCGACCGTGCCGAAGATTCTGACCGGCGAGAAGGATGCCAACGCCATCGCACCGGCTTTCCAGCAGTTCGCATCGGATGCACACTTTCCGGCCGTGAAGCAGATGATCTCGACGCGCTGTTCGATGTGCCATGCCGCCGAGCCGGCGTTTGAAGGCATTGCGCGGGCGCCGAAGGAAGTGATGCTGGAAAACGACGCGGAAATCGCTATGCATGCCCGAGATATCTATATTCAGGCCGGCCGCAGCCACGCCATGCCTCCCGGCAACGTCACCGATGTGACGCCGGAGGAACGCAAGCTGCTGGTCGCCTGGTTCGAAAGCTCCGTCGGAGAAAAAGACCAATGATTACCCTTTTGCGCGGCCGCCTGCTCTCCTTCAAGCGTGCGCCGCAGAGCCTGAGCGACACGGACAGCTACTCGTATGAAAGCGATGGCGGCCTGCTGATCGAGAATGGCATCATCGCAGCCGTCGGTCCCTATACGGAGGTCAAAGCGAAAGCGCCCGCAGACGTCGCCGAAGTCGACCACCGGCCGCACCTGATCCTGCCGGGCTTAATCGACATGCACCTGCATTTCCCGCAGATGCAGGTCATCGCCTCCTATGCCGCAAACCTGCTGGAGTGGCTGAACACCTATACCTTCCCCGAGGAATGCCGCTTCGTCGAAAGCGCGCATGCTGAGCGTATCGCCACCCATTTCTACGATGAGCTGATCCGACACGGCACGACGACGGCAGTTGCCTATTGCTCGGTGCACAAGACCTCCGCCGATGCTTATTTTGCCGAGGCCATGCGACGCAACATGTGCATGGTCGGCGGCAAGGTGATGATGGACCGCAATGCACCGCAGGGCCTGCTCGACACACCGCAGATGGGCTACGACGAGACCCGGCAGGTGATCGCCGACTGGCATGGCAAGGGCCGCAATCATGTCGCCATCACCCCACGCTTCGCCATCACCTCAACGCCTGAGCAGATGGAAGCGACCGCCGCACTCGCGCGCGAATTCCCGGATCTGCATATCCAAACGCATCTTTCCGAGAATGACGACGAGATCAAATTTACCTGCGAGCTCTATCCGGAAGCGATCGATTACACCGATATCTATGCGCGCTACGGCCTGCTCGGCCGCAAGAGCCTGTTCGGCCACGCGATCCACCTTTCCGAACGCGAAGCCGACGCCATGAGCGAAGCCGGCGCCGTCGCCGTCCACTGCCCCACGTCCAACCTCTTCCTCGGCTCCGGCCTCTTCCCGCTGAAAGCGCTTGCTCGCCGCGAAAAACCCGTCCGCATCGGCGTCGCCACCGATATCGGCGGCGGCTCCAGCTATTCGATGCTGCGCACGATGGACGAGGCCTACAAGATCCAGCAGCTTCTCGGCGAACGGCTGAACCCATTGGAAAGCTATTACTACATGACCCTTGGCAATGCCGAGGCCCTGTCGCTGACCGATAAGATCGGCACTCTCGATCCCGGCACCGACGCCGACCTCGTGATCCTCAACGCCTCGGCAACGCCGGCCATGGCGCTGAAGATGGAAGTGGTGAAGAGCCTGACCGAGGAGCTCTTCCTGTTGCAGACCATGGGGGATGATCGGGCGATCATCGAAACCTATGTCGCTGGAAAGCCGATGAAATCGATCCTGCAATAAAGCGATCCGACCTCGCCGCAATGTAACCGCCCAGAGGACAAACAGCCATGACCGCGCCGCTCACCATTGCCGAACTGAAGAAGCTCGCTCAGCGGCGCGTCCCGAAGATGTTCTTCCAGTATGCCGATTCCGGTTCTTGGACGGAGTCGACCTACCAGGCGAACGAGGCTGACTTCGCCAAGATCAAGCTGCGTCAACGCGTGCTCGTCGACATGTCCGACCGGTCGCTGGCAACCAGCATGGTCGGCCAGAAGGCTGCCATGCCGGTGGCGCTGGCGCCGACGGGTCTTACCGGCATGCAGCACGCCGATGGCGAGATGCTGGCGGCTCGCGCGGCGGAAGAATTCGGCATTCCTTTCACGCTCTCGACGATGAGCATCTGCTCGATCGAAGACATCGCCGCGGTCACGAAGCAGCCCTTCTGGTTCCAGCTCTACGTCATGAAGGACCGCGATTTCGTCTTGAACCTGATCCAGCGCGCCAAGGCGGCGAAATGCTCGGCACTCGTGTTGACGGCCGACCTGCAGATTCTCGGCCAGCGCCACAACGACATCCGCAACGGATTGTCGGCGCCGCCGAAAATGACGGCGAAAAATCTCTGGCAGATGGCAACACGGCCCGGCTGGTGCATAGGCATGCTGAAGACGAAGCGTCATTCCTTTGGCAATATCATCGGCCATGCCAAGGATATCTCCGACATGACGACGCTGTCGCACTGGACGCATTCGCAGTTCGATACCAAGCTTTCATGGAGCGATGTCGGCTGGATCAAGGAGCGCTGGGGCGGGCCGCTGATCATCAAGGGAATCCTCGACGTCGAGGATGCGAAGGCCGCCGTCGCTACCGGTGCGGACGCGATCATCGTTTCCAACCACGGCGGCCGGCAGCTTGACGGCGCTCCTTCGTCCATCAGCATGCTGCCGAGGATCGTCGACGCCGTCGGCGACAGGATCGAGGTACACCTCGATGGCGGCATCCGCTCCGGCCAGGACGTGCTCAAGGCCATGGCCCTCGGCGCCAAAGGCACCTTCATCGGCCGCCCTTTCCTCTATGGTCTGGGTGCCATGGGTAAGGAGGGCGTGACCCTCGCGCTTGAGATCATCCGCAAGGAGCTGGATATCTCCATGGCGCTCTGTGGCAAGCGGGATATCAAGACGGTGAATCGATCGATCCTCGCCGATCTCTAACGCAACCAGCCCGTCGCCAGACCGCTAGCCCATTCCATGCGGCCATTCTGCGCCGCCAGCTTCGCCATCGCCATGTGATCGTAGGCCACCTGCCGGAATATAGGCAGCCACATGCCGTCCACCTTCTCCAGAATGGCATAGGAGGCGAAGGGATGGCCTGCTTCAACCTTATGAAAATGAGGCAGATCGTCGTCGTAGGCGGGGCAGCCGACGCTGCCGGGATTGACGATCAGGCGGCCATCGGCAAGCCTGACAACGCGCTGAATATGAGTATGTCCGCACAGGATCAGTGGAAAATCGATGCCGGCGGCCAGTGCTTCGATTTCCTCGATGGGCTTCTGATAGACATGACCGTCTGGCGAGACGGATTCGAGCCAATAGGTATTATCGTCTTTGGGCGTCGCATGGCAAAGATAGGCCTCGTCCCTATAGACGGCACTGAAGGGCAAGCTACGCAGCCAATCGAGATGACGCTCGGCCAGTTCGGCATGGGCGGCACTATCCGAAGCGTGCATCTGCTCGGGCATCTGCTCGATCAGATACCGATCATGGTTGCCGCGAACCGTCACGGCATCAAGCGCAAGGAGAATATCCGCTGTCTTTCCCGCCGTCAGCGGCCCGCTAAAGCAGTCACCGAGATTGACGATGTCGGCAATGCCCTCCCCGCGGATATCCGCAAGCACCGCCTCCAGAGCCAGATGATTGCCATGTACATCCGCAATCGCCGCAAAACGCAAGTCTCAGCTCCCGCGATAGGTGGAATAGCCGTAGGGCGAGATCAGCAGCGGCACATGGTAATGCGCCGTCGTATCGGCAATGCCGAAACGGATCGGCACAAGATCGAGGAACGCCGGCTCCGGCAGCTTGGCGCCGGTTGCTCGTAGATAGTCGCCGGCGCGGAAGAGCAGCTCGTAAGTCCCGGCGATAAAACTGTCGTCGACCAGGATCGGCCCGCCGTCGACGCGCCCATCCGAATTGGTCGTGACCGTCTTCAGATGCCTCCGCGTCTCACCCTCGATCTTGAAAAGATCGATCGTCAAGCCTTCGGCGGGCTTACCGAGAGCAGTGTCGAGCACATGGGTGGTCAATCCGGTCATAGCGTCGGCGCTCCGATGATGAAGGGGGTGTCGAAGAAATATTCCTCGAGATTATTTCCAGGCCCGTCGCGATCCACGATGAGAAAATCACTCCGCTCGCCGAGCGCCATGAGGGGATAGTGCCAGACATTGCGGTAATAATTCACGCCCTGATCGCCTTGCGCCAGGAAAACTTGCGGCCTGCCGGGCTTGCCGCCCTCATCACGCGCGACCACAACGAGGAACGGCCAGCCGTTCAACGGTACGAAGCACTGGCTGCCGAAGGGATGACGCTCCATCATGTCGATCGAGAAGGGAAAGGCACGCGGCTGGCCGCGAAACAGATTGATGATGACCCTCGCTTCGTCGCCCACGGCCTCCGCGCTCGAAAGCGCATGAAACCGCTCCGTCGTGCCGCCATTGATGAATCGCATCGTGGTCGGATCAGCCTCGATCACATCGCCGAACGGCGCGAATGCGGCTTTTGTCAAAGGCTTGATGTCCAGATGCTGTGTCATTGAATGATCATTCGCCTTCCGCGCGCCAATGGCGAATGGACTCCAATCGCAGGAGCAGCTCCGGAAGAGATTTCTGTGCGATGTCCCATAGGGTCGTCAACTCGATGTCGAAATATCCCTGCATAATCCGATTCCTGAAGTCGCGCATCTCATCCCAAGACAACTCCGGATGGTCAACGACAAACTCAGGATAGTCCTCCGCAATGCGCGCAGCCGCCTCGCCGATCAACATGAGATTCATGCCGGTAGCACGCTGCTTCTCAACATTTTTGAAAAACGCTGCTTGATCGACTCCTCGAAGGAATTGATCAATTTCAGATGCAGCCCGCTGCATGCGCTCAAGGTAAATGATCAGCCGATCCAAACTCATACCGGCTTCACTTCGTCGACAATGGTCTGCCGTCTGCTTCCAGCTCTATCCAATGCTTTCCAAAGCCTCATCACAGCACCCTACCGAGCGGATACTAAGCCATGAACGGACCGAAACATAGCGTGCAGGCCGCGCATCAGCCTTCAGGAAGCATGGATTGCAGCCGCAGCAGGGCGATCTTCTCCACCTGCGCCGTCGCGGTCGCAAATTCCGCGTCCCGGTCATTGCCGATCCGTGTTTCGAAGGCGGCAAGAATGTCGTCTTTGCCCAGCCCCTTGACCGCAATGATAAAAGGGAAGCCGAATTTCGCTACGTAAGCCGTATTGAGCTCGGTGAAGCGCGCATGCTCGGCCGGTGTCAGCCGGTCAAGCCCGGCGCCTGCCTGCTCCTTGCGGCTGTCTTCGGTGAGCTTGCCGGCGATTGCGAGCCGACCGGCGAGATCGGGATGCGCGCGCAAAACGCCAAGCCGCTCGTCAGCGCTGGCAGCGCGGAAGATGGCGGTCAGCGCGCCATGGACACCGCCCGATGTCAAAGGCTCGGCAATTTTTCCGGTGTCATAAGCGCGTTCGGCGATGAACGGAGAGTGCTCAAAGACGCCGCCGAAGTGGGTCACGAAATCATCACGCGATATCATCTCAGGGCGCGCCTACGGGAAGGTGATGCTGGTGCCAATGGTTGGCGATCTCGATGCGCTTGGGTATCCAGACCTTGTCGTGCTTCAGCACATATTCAATGAAGCGCCTGAGCGCCGCTGCGCGACCCGGTCGCCCAACCAGACGGCAATGGAGGCCGACCGACATCATCTTCGGGCTCCCCTGCTTGCCCTCTTCATAGAGCGTGTCGAAAGCATCCTTGAGATAGGTGAAGAACTGATCGCCGGAATTGAAGCCCTGTGGCGTGGCGAAGCGCATATCGTTGGTTTCGAGCGTGTAGGGGATGATCAGAAATGGCTTACCGTCGATGCCATCGACCCAATAAGGCAGATCGTCGGCATAGGAATCCGACGAATAGAGGAAGCCGCCTTCCTCCATCACCAGCCGCAGCGTATTGTCGGAGGGCTTGCCCTGGTACATGCCATAGGGCCGCTCACCGGTCAGCTCTGTATGCAGGCGCACGGCTTCGAGGATGTGCTTGCGCTCCAGATCCTCTGAAAAATCCTTATATTCCAGCCAGCGATAGCCATGACTGGCAATTTCCCAACCGGCTTCCTTCATGGCGGCGACCGCTTCAGGATTGCGCGCCATGGCGAGCGTCACGCCATAGACGGTCGCCTGTACCTTGAGTTCGGTAAACATGCGCCACAGCCGCCAGAAGCCCGCGCGCGAACCATATTCGTAGATCGATTCCATGTTGAGATTGCGCTGGTTTGGCCACGAGGCCGCACCCACGATCTCGGAGAGCAGGTTTTCGGAGCCACCATCACCATCGAGAATGCAGCTTTCCCCGCCCTCTTCGTAATTGATCACGAACTGCACCGCGACGCGGGCGTCACCCGGCCATTTCGGATCGGGTGTATTGCGGCCATAGCCGACGAGATTGCGGGGATAGGTATCGGACATCAAAGCACCTTCTCGAATATGCGAGGACGGTAGCATTCACGGCCGGAATGTCGAGACGGAAAGTGTGAAATCTACTTTCCTTTCAACGTCGAGGTCTCAGGCGATCTTACGGGCGCTGACCTTGCCCATGGGATGCAGCGAGTGCACCCGGAACGGCCCGCCCGTGCCCTCTTCCATCATCAGCGCGATGTTCGACACCGGCATCGGCTCGGCAAGCACCGGCTCGAAGAAATCGCGCAACACCCGCTCCATCCGCGGCAGATCGGCGGGGCTGACCGTGCCGGTCAACATCATCTGGAAGCGGAATTCGTCCATCACATGCGGATGGCCCCATCGATGCAAATTGGCGAACTGCGCTGCCGACAGGCCGTCGGGATCGCTGCGCTCGATTTCCGCTTCGGTCAGCGGCGCGCGATAGTGATCGAAGGCCTGGATCAGCGACGCCGCCAGGAAATTCATCTGCTGAGATGGTTCTGATGGCACCAGCCCGAATGCACCGCCGAGACGCGCGACCTCCATCCGCGGAATCTCAAACGGCGTCACGGTGCCGGAAAAACGCATGAGATCGCGCAGAAGCGCCGCCTCGGACATATCCTCAGCCAGGCGAAACGGCGCTTTCAAAGTGCCGTTGAAGCCATAACGGCGCGGCACGGCGGTATGGAAGGCGATTTCATGAATGCCGAGGCCGCGAATAGCGGGCGGATCGACCATCTCGCCGGAATAGACATTGCGGCCGAGCCAATTTGCGGCCACGAGCGTCAGCGGATCGCTCGCAGACGGCGTGAAGCAAATGGCGTAGCGCATAAAATCTCCTCCAGAGCGCGAAAAGCCGGCCGACCGATCCAACCGGCAGCCGATGGGCAAGGAGATAGGTGATTTGCGTGACAGATTAACGACCTGAACGGCGTTTATATTCACGTTTTATGTGATGCTACCATAATGTGATGCGAAAGGGCGAAGCCTTCGGGCAGCTTGAAAGAACAGGGAATTTCCATGGCCTCCCGGATCGCTGCTTCGGCCAGGCGATGCGCAAGGCCGAAGCTGACCTTGAAGCCGCCGGTCAGCGCGATGAGCCGCGGATGGTCCGGATGCGCTCCCACCATGGGGTCCCGATCGATCGCCTTCGGCCGCAAGCCGGCCCAGCGTTCGACCACTTCGGCATCCGCCAGTTCCGGCGCCATTGTTCGCGCAGCGGTCAGCAGCTTATCCAACTGACCATCCGTCGATACCGGATCGTCGAAGCGGTTCTCGCTCGTGCTGCCGACTGCGACCAATCCGCCCTCATGCGGAACGATATAGAGCCCATCGCGGAAAATCACCGGCGAGCCGAGATCGACATCCGCTTTCAGCAGCGCCGCCTGACCCTTGACCGGCTGACCGAGTAAAGAATGACGTCCGGGCGTCAATCCATCCAATAGCGGAAAGGAGCGATGCCCGGAGGAGAGGATGCAACGGCTAAAGCAAATGGTGCCTTCGCGAGTCGTCGCGATACCGCGATCTGGATCGATACTTTGGATTTCCAGACCTTCGGCAAGCCGGACATGCTTCGCCCTATCAAGAAAGCCGGTAAGAACCCTTATGAAAGCTCGCGGCGCCACGCGGGCGGCGAGCGTGTCGAAGACGAATCCGCTGTCGCCGGCGGCCGGATCGATCCAGCCGTCTACCGGCGCAGCTTCGAGCACATGCCAATGAAATCGCCGCTCGCCATGATGCCAATGCGTTTCGGCATCCTGCGAGTGGCCCAAAGCGATCTTATGTAGATGCGGCTTCGGCAAAGGCATCAGCCGGCCGGAACGACGGTATCCGGCGGCAAGCCCGGTTTCCGCTTCCATCGCGGCAATCTCGTCCTCGAGAGAAACCAGCGCATCGAACTGGAACTGCTTCTTCTCAGACCACTTATCCGGCATATGCGGCATCAGCGCGCCCAGCAGGCCGCCGCTTGCCCCCTGCCCCAGCCGACCTGCGTCGACGAGCAGAGTCTCGATGCCCAGACGCTCCGCATGCACCGCCGCCCAAAGGCCCATGATGCCGCCGCCGACGATCAGCAGTTCGACGGATGATTGACCGGCAAGCCCCGGAGGATTATCGGCTCTTCCCATGACAGATCCAGTTTCCGATCAGACGCCCGCGGCAAACACTAATGCGGCAAGCCAAACGCTGGAATGGCGCGACGGCGATATGCCCTATTCGACCGCCTTTGGCGACCATTTTTATTGCCAGACCGATGGCCGGCTGGAATGCGGCCATGTCTTTCTCGCCGGCAACGGTCTGCCCGCGCGCTGGGATGAGCAACGGAGCTTCCTGATCGGCGAGCTTGGTTTCGGCACCGGCCTGAATTTCTGCGAGACCTGGCGGCAATGGCGCCAGCACCGCAAACAGGGTTCGCAACTTCACTTCATGTCCTTCGAGCTCTATCCGATGCGCGCCGCGGAGATCGACCGCGCGCTGTCGCACTGGCCGGAAATCGATGTCGAACGTCGGGCACTCGTCGCCGCCTGGCCGGAAGAACCGCGCGACATCGTCACGCTCGCCCTCGATGCTGAGACGCGCTTGAGCGTCGTCTGTGGCCCGGCGATCGACGGCGTGCGCCAAGCTGCAACAGGCTTCGACGCCTGGTACCTCGACGGCTTTGCCCCTTCCAGAAACGGCGATATGTGGTCGCCGGAGCTGATGCAGTTCCTCCATGACAAGACCGTCGCCGGCGGCACCTTCGCCACCTATGCCGCCGCCGGTTTCGTGCGTCGCAACCTGCAGGCGGCGGGCTTCACGGTCGAGCGGCGCAAAGGATTTGCGGGAAAACGCGAAATGCTCTGCGGCGTCAAATAAGTTTACCTGGTGGAACGCTCGGTCTGCAGCATGGCATCGCCGAGCCAGCGGCGGGCTTTGGTTTCCAGGAGTTCCGGGCTGATCGGCTTGGACATATAGTCGTCCATGCCCGCATCCAGACACATGTCGCGGTCGACATCGAGCGCATGCGCCGTGACACCGACGATCGGTACGTGCCAGCCCTGTCCCGCCTCCGTTTCCAGTTGCCGGATCATGCGCGTTGCCTGATGGCCGTTCATGATCGGCATGGAGACATCCATCATGATCAGCGATGGCCGAAGCCTTCGCCAAGCCTCCACGGCTTCCTGGCCGTTCGGGACCACGAGGAAACGCAGGCCCGTAACCTGCAGAATCTGCGTGAAGACGATCTGGTTGACCTCATTGTCCTCGGCAACGAGGATATCGATAGCGCTAACCGGCTTCGCCGCCACTTCGCGCTCGACGGCATCGATGGCGGCAACGGCCTCGGCCTCGATCGACTTCGAAGCGGCAGCGATTTCATCGCCGCTCATCCGCTGCCGGCGTGCCGTGCGCACGACATCGATGATGGTGTTACGCAGCACATTGGCGCGGGCTGGCTTCATCAGATGTGCTTGACCGTTCAGCGCCGCAAATTCCTTGTCGCTGCCGGCGACGTCCATGGATGTCAGGAAAATCAGCGACACCTTGTCGAAGCGAGAATCGGCGCGAATTGCACGCGCGACTTCATCGCCGTTCATGTCCGGCATGTGATAGTCGAGGATCACGGCATCGACCGGCACGCCCATGTCGAAAGCGGCATGGAGGATCGCGAGCCCCGTCTTGCCATCCTCGGCCGCGTAGCCGTCAAAACTCCATTGCTCCAACTGCTCGGTCAATATCCGGCGGTTGATCTCATTGTCGTCGACGACAAGAATACTCGCGCCCTTGACATTGACCGGCACCGGACGCGCTTCGTTGCGCATGGCCGCCGGTGGCATGGGCAGATGCACGGTGAAAACCGAACCCTTGCCCCACTCGCTCTCGACTTCGAGATAGCCGCCAAAGAGATCGACCAGCCCGGCAGTAATGGCAAGGCCAAGGCCTGTGCCTTCGTGGCGGCGCGTCGAAGAAGCGTCGACCTGCGAAAACTTCTCGAAAATGGAATCGAGCTTCTCGTCGGGAATACCAATGCCGGTGTCTTCGATACGCAACGTCAACATGATCTCGCCATTGTCGACCGGCCGGCTGTCCACCTCGACCAATACGTGGCCGCGCTCGGTGAATTTGACCGCATTGCCGACGAGGTTGGTGACGATCTGGCGGAAGCGGCCGGCGTCTCCCAGCACCATGGCCGGCACCTCGGGCGCGGTGCGCACCAGCAACTCGATGTCCTTGTCCGCCGCCGGCGAAGACAGCAGCGTCGCAACATCCTCCACCGCCTCGGCCGGATCGAAGGCAGCCTTGCGCAAGCGCATCTGCCCAGCATCGATCTTCGAGAAATCCAGAATATCGTTGATGATCGTCAACAGTGCATTGCCAGACTTGACGATGATGTCGACAAAGGTCTTCTGCCGGGCGTCGAGATCGGTCTTGGCGAGCAGCTCCGCCATGCCGAGAACACCGTTCATCGGCGTGCGGATTTCATGGCTCATGTTGGCGAGGAATTCGGACTTGGCACGGTCGGCGGCTTCGCTGCGCGAAAGCAGCAGTTGCAGCTCGGCCTCGCGTTCCTTCATCTCGGTGACATCGGTCAGCACCACGGTCCAACGGCGGCTTTCGCTCATCGTCGCTTCGAGCTGCATCCAGCGCTCGCCAGCGACCTGGAACACCGCCGAAACCGGCTTGCTCGCCGCCATGCTTCGGCTCCAGATACGCCGAACTGCCCCCGGATGGTGACCGAAATCGCCGCGCGCGGCGCAATGATGGAAGGCGGCGGACCAATGCTTACCGACCTCGAGATCGTCTGCCGGAATGCGCAGCATGTCCCGCACGGCATCGTTCGCCAGCATGATGATGCCGTCTTCGACGATGAGCAGTCCCTGCGACATGGCATGCGTCGCGTCCGTCATCAGCTCGCCGAGGCGTTCCAGCGCAAGACGCGCCTCGGTGATCTCACGGGCTTGCTGACGCACGGAGGAGATGTCCGCATAGGCGACCAGCATGCGGCCGTTCGAAATGCGGCGTGCATCCGCGATGACGGATTTGCCGTCGGCAAAGTTCATCTCAGTCTGGAAATGCGGTCCGGCATTGCGGAAGGATTCCAAACGCGCCTGATAAATATCGTCGATACTGCCGGCATCGGCATCGTATCGGCCAAGCTCAAAGTGCTTGGCGACAAGATCTCGATAAGACCGGCCTTCGAAGCGTTCGTCCTTCGGGAATTCCCAGATGTCGTAAAAGGCATCGTTGGTATATTCCACAACATAGTTGCCGTCGTGGATCATCACGCCGATCGGCATCGAGCGCAGGATGTTCTCCAAATCCTGATGCAATGTTTCGGCGTGCGCCTGCGCCTCGATCAACTCGGTCTCGCGCAGCTTCAACACCGAAATATCGGTCATGGACCCGACGGCATAGCGCTTGCCGTCAGAGGTGACGACGCGGTTGACGCGCGTCATGATCGGATGCGTCACATGCTCCCGATCGATCACCGTACCTTCGAATGCGAGTGCGCGCCCTTCGTTCAGCACCCGCTCGTTTTCCGCGAAGTAATCGTCGCCGCCGGTTTCGAACATTTCCTGTTCGGTCTTGCCCAGCACCTCGGCGCGGCTGAGCCCCGTGATGGCCGCATAGGCCTCGTTGGAATAGATCAGCCGATGGCTGGCATCGCGCACGAAGGCGGCAACCGGCAGGTCTTCGAGAATTGTGCGGTAAAGTCCGATCTCGTCGACGTCACCCGGGATATCGCCGCTTTCCCGATCAGAAGAGGCACGCGAAGGCACGGCCGGCGCGTCGAGGAACATGCCAAAGACATAAAGGCGGTCTTCAGACGGCGAAAAACTTTCGATCTGCACACGGGAACGTTCCCGCCCCGTCGGGTCGAAGCATAGCGCCATCTCTTCCGAGCCGAAGACCAGCGCCCGGCGCTCCTTGTCTTCGCGGTCGGCTTCCTCGCCGCTATCGAAGAGATCACGGCTGCGATTGCCGATGAAATCGCCGATGTCGCGGCGAAAAAAGCGCGCATAGGCTTCGTTGACGGCGACGTATCGCAGATCGCTGTTCTTGACATAGGCCGGCTGATCCAGATCTGCGATCCGGCGGCAGGCCATCTCCAGCAATTCACCGTCCGAGTTCAACGGGACCCCTCTTCTCACCGCTCGCTATAGTTTACTGAACCCAAGCTTTATCACAAATCGCTTTAACAAGCCGTTAACCATATTGCGAAGATGCAGAACGTCGCGTTCAGACCATTGACTATCCCAGAACGGACGTCCTTTGGTCGCAAACGACGGCAGCATTTGAGGTCGAACTCTGCCAAGAATCATATGAGCACAATGGTGGAGCGAGAGCATGAGCGACGATAGAAACACGGCCTTGCACGAGACTGACACTGCTGCCATTCCCGTCGAGCGCCGCCGCCGGGCCGGAGGTCGCGGGGCCGAGCGCAGCCGCAAGCCGAGTGGCACGAAATACCTCAACCTCGTCAACAATCTCGCCCGTACCGAACTTCTGTCGCCCGAGGCGCTCGACGATATCCACGAGGCGTCGCTGACCATTCTCGAAGAGATCGGCATGGACATCATCCTGCCGGAAGCGCGCGAGCGCATGAAGGCCGCCGGCGCCGATGTCACGCCGGGCAAGGAGCGCGTCCGCTTCGACCGCGGCATGATCACGGAGCTGATCGCCTCCGTCCCCTCGACCTTCACCTTGCACGCCCGCAACCCGCTCCGAAACGTTCAGATCGGCGGCAGGAACCTCGTCTTCGCCCAGGTCGCCTCGGCGCCTTTCGTCGCGGATCGCGAGGGCGGCAGACGCGCCGGGAATCAGGAGGACTTCCGCAAGTTGATCAAGCTTGCCCAATCCTACGACGTCATCCACCTGACCGGTGGCTATCCGGTCGAGCCTATCGATATTCACGCTTCGGTCCGCCATCTCGATTGCCTCTCCGATATCGTGAAGCTGACCGACAAGGCATTTCATTGCTATTCGCTCGGCAAACAGCGCAATCTCGATGCCATCGAGATCGCCCGCATCGGCCGCGGCATCAGCATGGAGCAGATGGAGCGGGAGCCGTCGCTCTTCACCGTCATCAATTCCTCCTCCCCGCTGCGCCTCGACGGACCGATGCTGCAGGGCATCATCGAGATGTCGTCGCGGGGTCAGGTCGTCATCGTTACGCCTTTCACGCTGGCGGGTGCCATGGCGCCGGTGACCATCGCTGGCGCGCTGGTGCAGCAGAATGCCGAGGCGCTCTGCGGCATTGCCTTCACGCAGATGGTGCGCAAGGGCGCGCCGGTCATGTATGGCGGCTTCACCTCGAACGTCGACATGAAAACGGGAGCCCCCGCCTTCGGCACGCCGGAATATATGAAGGCCGTGATTGCCGGCGGCCAGCTCGCCCGCCGCTATGGCATCCCCTACCGCACCTCCAACACCAATGCCTCCAATACGCTGGACGCCCAGGCAGCCTATGAATCGGCGCTGTCGCTCTGGGCGCTGACCCAAGGTGGCGGCAATTTCGTGCTGCATGCGGCCGGCTGGAGCGAGGGCGGCCTCACTGCCTCCTTCGAGAAATTCATTCTCGATGTCGACATGCTGCAGATGGTCGCCGAATTCCTGACACCGCTGGATGTCAGTAGCGAAGCGCTGGCGCTTGATGCCGTGCGCGATGTCGGCCCCGGCGGCCACTATTTCGGTACGGCGCACACACTCGCCCGTTACGAAACGGCCTTCTATTCGCCGATCCTGTCGGACTGGCGCAATCACGAGACCTGGACGGAAGCCGGCCGGCCAACGACCTATGATCACGCCAACCGCATTTTCAAGGAAACGCTCGCCCATTACGAACATCCGCCGCTCGACCCGGCGATTGAGGAAGAGCTGGACGCCTTTGTCGCCAAGCGCAAGAAGGAAGGCGGAGTCCCCACCGATTTCTAGTTGAAAATCAAAGGCTTTCACCTAGCTATCGTGAACAAAATTTAATGTCGAGACCCTCTTTTTAGCCGCGACTTCGCCCGCTTTCCTCCGCACCTTCAAGCTCGGCGTCGGCTGGGAGCTGTGTTTTGGGAAAGGGATTTCGATGTCTTTGCTTCGCACTTTAACGACGGACGGTTTGATCGCGCTGACGCTTGGCAGCGCCGCCGCCGTAACCACAACGACTGCCGGCGCCTCCGAGCGCGGCGCCTTCTTCGGCGGTCTTGCCGCCGGTGTCGTCGGCGGCGCCCTGGCTGCCGAAGCCGTGTGACCGGCCTACCCGGTCTATCCGGCTTATTATCCTGCCTATCGAACCTATTACGCTCCGGCCTATGTACGCGCCTATCCCGACTGCTACTGGGCATGGCGTCACGATGGTTGGGGTTGGCCCTACCGCGTCGAGGTCTGCCGCTAAGCCTATAAAGATCGGCCGCGACGCCGCCGGATTTCCGGCGGCACTTTCGCCGACCTTCCGAAAAGCTTTTGGCTTCACCTCTTGACTTCGGCGGCGAATAAGACCAAATGCGCGTCAGCTTTCACCTTCCGGCCGCCGCGTGAGCGTGCCCTGCGGGACTAAACGTACGCAAGAGAGGGACAAAAGCGCTTTTGAAATGAGACCGCACCCAAGGCGGTCGGATGCGCTGGAAAGCTTTTTCCAACTTACAAGTTCCCACTTCACGCGGGGTTCTTGACGCCAGAGACAGACCGGACCGCATGGTGCGACCCGGCCTATTCGCTTTGGCGCCCCGAAAGGTATTGAATTGACCGATTTTCACTCGCTTGGTCTCTCCAAGCAGATCGTTGACACGCTGTCGCAGAACAACTTCGCGACGCCGACGCCCATCCAGGCACAGGCTATCCCGCTTGTTCTCCAGGGCCGCGATCTCATCGGCCTCGCCCAGACAGGCACCGGCAAAACGGCCGCTTTCGGCCTGCCGATCATCGAAATGCTGCTGAAGGATGCCAAGCGTCCCGACAACCGCACCGTCCGCACGCTGATCCTCGCCCCCACCCGCGAACTGGTGAACCAGATCGCCGACAATCTTAAGCTGTTCGTCCGCAAGACGCCGCTGAGGATCAATGTCGTGGTCGGCGGCGCCTCGATCAACAAGCAGCAGCTTCAGCTTGAGCGCGGCACCGACATCCTCGTCGCAACCCCCGGCCGCCTGCTCGACCTCATCAACCGCCGCGCCCTGTCGCTCGGCCATGTCAGCTATCTCGTCCTCGACGAAGCCGACCAGATGCTCGACCTCGGCTTCATCCATGATCTCCGCAAGATCGCCAAGCTCGTCCCGGCCAAGCGCCAGACCCTGCTGTTTTCGGCCACCATGCCGAAGGCGATTGCCGATCTCGCTTCCGACTATCTGACCAATCCGCTGAAGGTCGAAGTCTCGCCTCCCGGCAAAGCTGCCGACAAGGTGGAGCAATATGTCCACTTCGTTGCCGGTCAGAACCACAAGACCGAGATCCTCAAGGAAACGATTTCAGCCAATCCGGATGGCCGCGCCATCGTGTTCCTGCGTACCAAGCACGGCGCCGAGAAGCTCATGAAGCATCTCGACCATGTTGGCTTTGCTGTCGCTTCCATTCACGGCAACAAGAGCCAGGGCCAGCGCGAGCGTGCGCTCAAGGGTTTCCGTGACGGTGAAGTCCGCGTTCTCGTCGCAACCGACGTCGCCGCCCGCGGCATCGATATTCCCGGCGTTTCGCATGTCTACAATTACGACCTGCCGGAAGTGCCGGATGCTTACGTTCACCGCATCGGCCGTACCGCGCGCGCCGGTCGCGACGGCATCGCCATCGCCTTCTGCTCTCCCGATGAAATCCGTCTGCTGCGCGACATCGAGCGCCTGATGGGCATCGAAATCGCCGTTGCCAGCGGCGAAGCTCCTGCCGATCGCGCCCGTCCGGCCCGCGGCAACAACCGAGGTGGCGGTCGTGGCGGCCAAGGTCAAGGCCGTGGCGCAGGCCAGGGTCGCTCCGAAGGTCGTCCGGCTCGCCCGGCTCGTCGTCCCTTCTTCGACAAAGAAAATGGCGAAGCCCGAGGCCAGACCGGCGAGCGCCAGGAGCGTCGTCCGCGCGAAGATCGTCCGCAGCGCGAAAACCATCGCAATGCCGATTTCCGCGGCCAGCGCCGCGACGAGCGGACACCGCGACCGGAAGCAGACAACGATCTCGTTTCGACGTCCGACTTCCGCCCGGCCAAGAAGCCGCATCACAACGGCCCGGCAAACGCTAACGGCGCCGCCCACGAAGCTGGCGCCCATCGCGGCCCCCGCCACGCCCATGGCCGCCCCTCGGGTCGCCACAATGAGGAGCGCGGCCACGGTCACGCCCACGGCGAACACCGCGAAGGCGGCAACGGCGGCATGAAGCGCCGCGGGCCGCGCAACGGCAACGGCCAGCGCCGCGAACGCGCTTGATCGAATGAAGAAAGGGGGCGAACAGCCCCCTTTTTTGTGAGTATTCCATAAGCGTTGGATTTCTTCCGACCATCCAAACGCTCGCCCTTTTTGGAGTGCCACCCAAGCAAACGGCAGCGATTTCGAAATCGCGTGGTTCTGCTGAAAATCTCGTTTCCAATGGCCTAGAACATTTGGATGTCTGTTCCGCCTCAATCGGGTCCCGTGCGAGTAGGATATTCGGGCATTCGCAGAATTCCCAACGTTGTAAGGCGAGACGTTGCGTGCGGCAGGATCAACACGGCCGATGTCTGCAAGCGACTGGGGGCAGCTCCTGCTTCTCGGCGGTCTTTGGGGCGGCTCGTTTTTCTTCGCCCGTATCGCCGTAGCCGAAATCCCGCCGCTGGCGCTTGTCCTCTACCGCGTCTCGATCGCCGCGCTTGTTCTGCACCTGTGGCTGCGAATACGCGGCATTTCGTTCTCTCCCGCCTTGGCCAGACCTGCCTCATTCCTGTGCCTGGCCATGCTCAATAACGTCATCCCATTTTCCCTGATCTTTACCGGGCAAACGAAAATCGGCGCGGGTCTCGCCTCCGTGCTCTATGCGACGACGCCTCTCTGGACGATCCTGGTGGCAAATCTGCTGACGGCAGACGAGAAGCTCTCGACCACAAAACTCGCGGGCGTGGGGCTTGGGATCGCTGGAGCGGCCGTCATGATCGGCCCCGGCCTTCTCTCCGATTTCGGCAGCCCGACTTGGGCGAAACTCGCCGTCGTCGGGGCAGCGATTTCCTATGCGTTTGCTGTCGTCTACGCCAAGCGATTCAAGGATTTAAAACCATCCGTCGTTGCAGCCGGCCAGCTCACCGCCTCCACCGTTCTGATGGTGCCGATTGTCCTTCTCGTCTACAGACCCCAGGATATCGTCACCTCAAGCCTTTCCATCTGGATGGCCATCGGTGTTCTTGCAGTCTTCACAACCGCATTCGCTTACATTCTCTATTTCAACATCATCGCCTCGGCAGGAGCGACTAACGCCTCCCTCGTGACGCTGCTGGTGCCCGCCAGCGCGATCATGCTGGGCACAGCCTTTTTAGGCGAGCGGCTTGAGCCTTATGAATTCGCCGGATTGGCGTTGATCATTTCCAGCCTGATTGTCGTGGACGGCAGATTATTTCGCCGCTGACGGGCGGATAACCGCCTGCCCCTACTCCGGAACCACGTCCGCCGTGCGTCGATTGGTAAGATAGACGCCGATCACCACGATCAGCGTGCCGATGATGATCGGCGGTGTCAGCGGTTCGCCGAAGACGATGGCCGCTTCGATGGCGACCGCGGGCGGCATCAGGTAGATCAGCGACGCAGCGCGCGATACCTGACCACGGCGAATGAGGTAGAGCAGCAGGCCGACCGCACCCATCGACAGGCCGAAGACCGACCAAGCGAGGGCAAAAAATGCTTCGTGCGTGCCGTCGAAGTGCAGATTCTCGAATATCAGCGCCAAAGGCGCGGTGACGATGAGAGCACCGACATATTGCAGCGTCGCGATGGTTCGGAGATCGCCGGTCTGCAGATGACGCTTTTGATAAAGCGTGCCGTACGTCACCGAGACCATCGACAACAGATTGACGCCGAGCGGGATCGCCGATTGCCAGAGATTGGCGGTATCCGATGCCAAAAGCTTCGGCGAGATGGCAATCGCTATGCCGACGAAGCCGAGCAGCAAGCCAAGCCGCTGCGCCGGCTTCAGGCGCTCGCCGACCAGATAGGGCGCGGCCATCGCCGTCATCAGCGGCTGCAGCGCCGCGATGATGCCCGAAATGCCCGCTGGCACGCCGCTGGCGATCGCCCACCAAAGACCGCCGAGATAAAACCCATGCAGAAAGATGCCGGAATAAATGGCGCGGAAGACGCTGGACCAATCACGCGGCCATCTCGCGCCGGTGAAAGCGCAAAACAGGACGAAAGCGAGCGCGGACAGGCTGTACCGGATCAGGAGAAAGGTAAACGGACCCGAGTGCATCGTCGCATATTTCGCAACGATCCAGCCTGTAGACCAAAGAAAGACGAAGATCGCCGGCGCGAATGTGTCGAGGGACATGGGGCTCTGACTGAAATTGATGTGGCAGGCTCGGTCCGGGCCTGAATTGAAACCGGGACGTCGCGTGCACAGGGGCAACCGCTGATAACCGAAGACGGCCAAAGCGTCAAAATCGAACCGCTGAAACCAATCATCAATTTTTCTTCATGTCCGCTTCCCGACCGTTGGCCTGAGGACTCGGCACACCACCATGCGCCGACGACAAAATAAGCACACGCTCAGATTTTGATCGCGGCGCCGCGGTAGTAAACTTTCATTTACGGATACGTCGGCTCAAAAAGCCCGGAATTCCGCCATTTTCGGCGGTTTCGAAATTCGTGCGCGCAAATGCGCATACTTCTTGCATTGTCAAAATTGTTGTATTCAAATGGGAAAAAACACGGGGACCGCGCCTTTGGCATTTGATGAAATGATTACTGCGGACGAAAATCCGCGCGCACCTTACGAAAAATATTTCGAGTGGTACTCAGGCCAGGACAGAGGCCACCTCATTGCCAAATCCCGCGATGCGGAAAACATCTTCCGAAAGACGGGCATTACCTTCGCAGTCTACGGGCACGCGGACTCCGCCGAAAAGCTCATCCCCTTCGACATCATCCCCCGCATCATTTCCGGCCGAGAATGGCGCAAGCTCGCCCAAGGCATCGAACAGCGCGTCATCGCGCTCAACGCTTTTCTCGACGATATCTACCACAAACAGGAAATCATTCGTGCCGGTCGCGTCCCGCGCGAGCTGATCGAGAGGAACGACGCTTTCCTGCCGGAAATGATCGGCTTCCGCCCGCCGGGTGGCGTCTACACCCACATCGTCGGCACCGATATCGTGCGCACCGGCGAGGATCAGTTCTACGTGCTGGAAGACAATGCCCGCACGCCCTCCGGCGTCAGCTACATGCTGGAAAACCGGGAAACGATGATGCAGATGTTCCCGGAACTGTTTCATCAGAACAAGGTGCAGCGCGTCGAGGACTATCCGCTGTTGCTGCGCCAGAGCCTCGCCTCGCTCGCTCCCCGCGGCTGCAACGGCAAGCCGCGCGTCGCCGTTCTGACCCCCGGCATCTACAATTCCGCCTATTACGAGCATTCCTTCCTTGCCGACATGATGGGCGTGGAGCTGGTCGAAGGCTCGGATCTGCGTGTCATCGACGGCAAGGTGAAGATGCGCACCACGCGCGGCTATGAGGCGATCGACGTTCTCTATCGCCGCGTCGACGACGACTTCCTCGACCCCCTCACCTTCCGTGCGGATTCGGCCCTCGGCATCCCCGGCATCATGGATGTCTATCGCGCCGGCCACATCACCATCGCCAATGCGCCCGGCACCGGCATCTCCGACGACAAGGCGATCTATTCCTACATGCCCGAGATCGTCGAATTCTACACCGGCCGCAAGCCGATCCTCGAAAACGTGCCGACCTGGCGCTGTTCCGAGCCGGCCAGCCTGAAATACGTACTCGAGAACCTGGCCGACCTCGTCGTCAAGGAAGTGCATGGTTCGGGCGGCTACGGCATGCTCGTCGGCCCGACCGCCTCGAAGAAAGAGCGGACGGAATTTGCCGAGAAGCTGAAGGCCAAGCCGAACAATTATATCGCCCAGCCGACCCTTTCGCTGTCGACCGTGCCTATCCTGGTCAACAAAGGCATCGCTCCCCGCCATGTCGACCTGCGCCCCTATGTCCTCGTTTCCGACAAGGTGCAGATCATTCCAGGCGGCTTGACCCGCGTGGCACTGAAGGAAGGGTCGCTGGTGGTCAATTCCAGCCAGGGCGGCGGCACCAAAGATACCTGGGTTCTGGAGGACTGAGACGGACATGCTTGGAAGAACCGCGAATGGCCTCTACTGGATGTTCCGTTACATCGAGCGCGCCGAAAACATAGCCCGTCTGGTCGATGCCGGCCAACGCATGTCGCTGACCCGCAGCGGTGCGGTGGAAGACGATTGGGATGGTGTATTGCAGAGCGCCGGCGTGCGTGAAGCCTATAACGAAGTGCACAGCAAGCTGACTGGCGCGGACGCGATCGATTACCTGATACGCGACCGCTCCAATCCGTCGAGTGTGATGTCCTGCATCGATTATGGCCGCAACAATGCCCGCATGGTCCGCACGGCGCTGACCCGCGACACCTGGGAAGCCACCAACGAATGCTGGATCGAGCTGAAGACATTGCTCGCCAAGCGCCTGAAGACCGCCGAAGTGCCGGAGATGATCGAGGTCATCAAGCGCCGCGCCGGATTGATCCGTGGCGCATTTCACGGCTCGATGCTACGCAACGAACTTTACAACTTCGCCCGCATCGGCACCTTCATCGAACGCGCTGACAACACGGCGCGCATTCTCGACGTGAAATACTACGTGCTGCTGCCGTCGATCTCGCATGTCGGCTCGTCGCTCGACAATGCGCAATGGGAATCGATCCTGCGCTCGGTCTCCGCCCATCGCGCCTATAAATGGGCGTATGATCCGGAGTACAAGCCGGCCAACATTGCCGACTTCCTGATCCTCAATGGCCAGATGCCGCGCTCGCTCGCCTATTGCTACGAAAAGATCGTCAGCAATATCGGCTATCTCGGGACCGAATACGATCAGCGGCTCCCCGCGCACGACACCGCCGATGCCATCCGCAAGATGCTGCAGACGCTCACGGTCAAAAGCATCATGGATCAGGGATTGCATGAGTTCCTGGAGGATTTCGTTTCGCGCAACAATAAGCTCAGCGCGGAAATCTCCGACGGCTACCGGTTCTATCAGTAAGCGGATCACACTATGAGACTGACGATCAGCCATACCACCGAATACCGCTACGACGAACCGGCGCAGTTTTCATTGCAGCGCCTGAGGCTCACGCCGCTCACCGGTCCCGGCCAGACCGTCCTCGATTGGAAGCTGACGGTCGAGGGCGCCCATCCGGAAGTGGAATATGAGGACCAGTTCGCCAATCGCGTGACGCTTGTTTCGCTCGACGGCGCACAGGACGCAACCCGGATCGTTGCCACCGGCGTGATCGAAACGCAGGACCTGAATGGCGTGACCGGCCAGCATACCGGCTTCAGCCCGCTCTGGCTCTTCCTGCGGGAAACGTCGCGCACCAAGGCCGGCAAGCTGGTGAAGGAGCTGTTGCGCGGCCTTTCCGGCGACAACGAACTCGGCAAGATGCATGCGCTGATGGGCGCAATCCACCAGACGGTGGAATACAAGCCCGGCACCAGCGATACGGAAACCACCGCAGAACAGGCGCTGGAAAAGAAGAGCGGCGTTTGCCAGGACCATGCCCACATCTTCATTGCCGGCGCCCGCGCGCTGCGCATACCGGCCCGCTATGTCTCAGGCTATCTCCTGATGGAAAGCAAGGCCGAGCAGGCCGCGACGCATGCCTGGGCTGAAGCGCATATTCCGGGTCTTGGCTGGGTGGGTTTCGATCCGGCCAACGATGTCTGCCCCGATGCGCGCTACGTTCGCATCGCGACCGGCCTCTGCTATCGCGACGCTGCCCCGGTCTCCGGCATGCGCCTCGGCACACCGGGCGAAAGCCTTTCTGTCAAGGTGACGGTGGAGAACCAGGGACAAAGCCAGAGTCAGAGCCAAAGCTGAGTTCAGAGCAGTTCATCGCTTCACGGAATCGCTGAACTGCTCTATCTCTTTGTTTTCACGCAATTCCGGACGGAAAACCGCTGCGCACTTTTCCTGGAATTGCCTAGTGCGCCTCGCCATCGGGCAACAGGAATTCCAACCCGTTGCGCCGCCCGATCTCAACCACACGCGGCATATCCTGAGGGTGCCCACCCGGCGGTGGCAGGTCGCGCGTGCCCACCGGCATCGCCTCGCCTGCTTCGGTAAAGAAGCCATCGTGAACGCGGCCGGGCGAATTGATGATCAGCAGCCGGCCCGGCGTCGAACCGATATTGCGGAACGCATGAATGGCGCCTGTCGGTATCTTGACGAAACTACCGGCCTGCGCCTGGACGGTCTCACCATCGACCATGAATTCGAACAGGCCCTCGAGGATATAAAACGCCTGGTCATCATCGGGATGCCTGTTCGGCGGCGCCCCCGCCCCTGGCGCCGTCAAAGTCTCGATGAGGCAATAGGCCCCGCCTGTGTCGGCGCTGTGAGCATGAAAACAAAAAAGATTGCCAAAGAGATAGTAGGTATCGGCCTGCAAGGCTGACATAGCGATCCCCCGGATGCCAGATTAAGAATGCAATCCGGAAGGAACTATATCATGAACTGCTGATCAAAGCAGCGCGGCCGGAAACAGGCACCGACATACGCCGCACACTTAGAGCGGTTCAGCGTTTCACGGAATCGCTTTCCCGCTCTATCCCTTTGGTTTGACGCATTCCGGACGGAAAACTGCTTCGCACTTTTCCTGGAATTGCTCCAGCGAACGGCCGCAACATACGAAAAGGGCGGAACTTTCGTCCCGCCCCTTTCCAATTCCAGTCGCCAAACTTAGTGGCTGTCGCGATTGTTCGGGATTTCCGAGCCGCGTGGGCCGACGAGGAAGTCGAGGTCAGCGCCGGTATCGGCCTGCATGACCGACTTCACATAGAGGCCGCCGTAACCGCCGGTAAGCGGCTTGACCGGGGAAACCCAGGCGGCGCGGCGCTTTGCCAATTCCTCATCCGACACTTCGAGCTGGATGGTGCGGGCAGGAACGTCGACGGCGATGATGTCGCCGTTCTGAACCAGTGCCAGCGGTCCGCCATCGGCAGCTTCCGGAGCCGTATGCAGGATAACGGTGCCGTAGGCCGTACCGGACATGCGCGCATCGGAAATGCGGATCATGTCGGTGATGCCCTTCTTCAGCACCTTCGGCGGAAGACCCATGTTGCCGACTTCGGCCATGCCCGGATAACCCTTCGGGCCGCAGTATTTCAGCACCATGACGCAGTTCTCGTCGATGTCGAGATCCTCGCGGTTGATGCGGGCGTGATAGTCCTCGATGCTTTCGAAGACGACGGCGCGGCCTTTATGCTGCATCAGATGCGGAGAAGCGGCCGACGGCTTCAAGACAGCACCCTTCGGAGCGAGGTTACCGCGCAGAACCGCGATACCGCCCGACTGCGTCAGCGCCTTTTCGCGCGGCACGATGACGTCGTCATTGTAGTTGACGACATCCTTGACGCCGGCCCAGATCGTGTCGCCGGTCACCGTGATGGCGTCCTTATGCAGCAGGCCCATTTCGCCGACTGCCTTGATGACGACGGGCAGGCCGCCCGCATAGTAGAACTCTTCCATCAGGTGCTTGCCCGACGGCTGCAGGTTGACGATCGTCGGCACTTCGCGGCCAAGGCGGTCCCAATCGTCCAGCGACAGATCGACGCCGACGCGGCCGGCAAGCGCTAGCAGGTGCAGAACGGCATTGGTCGAGCCGCCGACGGCGCCATTGACGCGGATGGCGTTTTCGAACGCTTCCTTGGTCAGAATGTCGGACGGCTTCAGATCTTCCTTGACCATGTCGACGATACGGCGGCCGGAAAGCTGCGAGATGACGCGGCGGCGCGCATCGACAGCCGGGATAGCCGCATTGCCGGGCAGCGTCATGCCGAGTGCTTCGGCCATCGACGCCATGGTCGAGGCTGTACCCATGGTCATACAGCTACCGGCCGAGCGAGCCATGCCCTGCTCTGCATCCATGAATTCATCCAGCGACATCTCGCCGGATTTCACCATTTCCGAGAACTGCCAGATTGCCGTGCCGGAGCCGACATCCTTGCCGCGCCACTTGCCGTTCAGCATCGGGCCGCCGGAAACGAGGATGACCGGGATGTCGACCGAAGCCGCACCCATCAGCAGGCTCGGCGTGGTCTTGTCGCAGCCGCCGAGCAGCACGACGCCGTCAACCGGATTGCCGCGGATCGCTTCTTCAACGTCCATAGCCGCCAGGTTGCGGAACATCATCGCCGTCGGGCGCAGCGTGCTTTCGCCAACAGAGAAGACCGGGAATTCGACCGGGAAACCACCCGCTTCGTAGACGCCGCGCTTCACGCGCTCCGCAAGATCACGCAGGTGCGCGTTGCAGGGCGTCAGCTCCGACCAGGTATTACAGATGCCAATGATCGGCCGGCCGTCGAAGGTGTCGGCCGGAAGGCCCTGGTTCTTCATCCAGGAGCGATGCATGATCGCGTTCTTGCCGGTGCCGCCGAACCAGTCATAGGAACGCAGCTTGCGCGGCCATTCAGCTTTCTTTTTCATGTCTCAGTACCTTTTGCGTCGCCCAGGCCGCCTCGTTCGCGCCTGGGCTTTGAAATCGATGGTCAGGCCAGCGTGTACGCGGTCTTGACGGTGGTGAAGAACTCGGCGGCATATTTGCCCTGCTCGCGCGGACCGAAGGACGAACCCTTGCGGCCGCCGAAAGGCACATGGAAATCGACGCCGGCCGTCGGCAGGTTGACCATCACCATGCCGGCTTCGGCATTGCGCTTGAAATGCATCGCGTGCTTCAGGCTGGTCGTGGCAATGCCGGAAGACAGGCCGAATGGCGTGTCGTTGGCCGTTGCCAGCGCCTCTTCGTAATCCTTCACCCGGATGACCGAGGCGACCGGCCCGAAGATCTCTTCGCGGCTGATACGCATCTGGTTCGTCGCTTCGGTGAACAGCGTCGGCTGCAGGTAGAAGCCGGGCGTGTCGCGGCTGACGAGTCCGCCGCCGAAGGCGAGCTTGGCGCCCTCCTGTTTGCCGATCTCGATATAGTCGGTATCCGTCTTCAACTGCTTGGCGTCGACGACCGGACCGATATGGGTGCCGGACTTCAGCGCGTTGTCGACATTCAGCGTCTTCAGCTTCTCCGTCAGCGCCGCCACGAACCTGTCGTGGATGCCTTCGGTGACGATCAGGCGTGACGAGGCCGTGCAGCGCTGGCCGGTCGAGAAGAAGGCGGAATTGGCAGCGGCCTCGACGGCAACGGTCAGATCGGCATCGTCAAGCACGACCATCGGGTTCTTGCCGCCCATTTCGAGCTGGTACTTGCGGCCATGCTCGACGGAGGAAAGTGCGACGCGCTTGCCAGTGCCGACCGAGCCGGTGAAGGTGATGCCGGAAAGAACCGGGCTGTCGAGCATTGCCTGACCGACGACCGAGCCCTTGCCCATGACGAGGTTCAACACGCCCTTCGGCAGGCCGGCGCGATGGAGAATATCGACGATCGCCCAAGAACAGCCGGGTACGAGATCGGCCGGCTTGAAGACGACAGTATTGCCGTAGCAGAGCGCCGGCGCGATCTTCCAGGCGGGAATGGCGATCGGGAAGTTCCAGGGCGTAATCACGCCGATGACGCCGAGCGGCTCGCGCGTGATTTCGACCCCGATGTTCGGGCGCACCGAAGGAACGACTTCGCCCGCCAGCCGCAGGGCTTCGCCGGCGAAGAATTCGAAGATCTGCGCGGCACGGATCGTCTCGCCGATCGCCTCGGGCAGCGTCTTGCCTTCTTCGCGGGCAAGCAGCGCACCGAGTTCATCCTTGCGCGCCAGGATTTCCTCGCCCGCCTTCTTCAGGATCGTGTGGCGCTCGAGAATGCCGGAACGCGACCACGCCGGAAAGGCTGCCTTGGCCGCGGCAATGGCGTCGGCAACGTCCTGTACGCTGGCGCTGGCATAGAGGCCGACAACTTCGTTGGTATCGGACGGATTGATATTCTCGGCGCCGGTCGTACCGGTCCATTCGCCGGCGATCAGATTCTGATGAATGGTCATGGCTTCATGCCTTCCTGGGTCTTCTTGGAGACGACCGGCCACTTAAGGAGTAGCCGGCCTCGATACACTAGAGCTGGCGAATGGCCACTTTCTCTTCGGCGGCAATAGCAAGTCGATTGCGCAGCGGCAGGCCGAAGTCGGCCACTTCGATTTCGAAGACATCGCCGGCTTCCGGCTTGATGCCTTCCGCGAAGGAGAGCGTCGCTGTGCCGAACATATGGACGTGGATGTCGCCGGGAATGCGGAACAGGCCGTACTTGAAATGATGGTATTCGAGATTGGCGAAAGTATGCGACATGTTCGCCTCGCCCGAGAGGAAGGGCTTTTCGAAGATCACCTTGTCGCCGCGCTTGATGCGCGAAGTGCCCCGGATATCTTCCGGTGCGGCGCCGATACGGATTTCCGGGCCGAAGCTTGCCGGGCGCAGCTTGGAATGGGCGAGATAGAGATAGTTGATCCGCTCGGTGACGTGATCGGAAAATTCGTTCGAGAGCGCGAAACCGATGCGGAACGGCGAGCCATCCTTGGCGATGACGTAAATGCCCGCCATCTCCGGCTCTTCGCCGCCATCAAGCGCGAAAGACGGTGACACGAGCGCCGCGCCGGGTGCCGTCGCACCAAAGCCGTTGCCCTTGTAGAACCATTCCGGCTGCACGCCCTTCTCGCCGTCCTTCGGCTTGCCGCCTTCGAGGCCCATCTTGAACATCTTCATCGAGTCAGTCAGCGTCTCTTCAGCAGCCTCCGTCGTCTTCTTGTGCATGGAATCGCGGGTTGCAGCGGAGCCGAGATGGGTCAGACCGGTACCGGTCAGATGCATGTGTGCGGCATCGGGATGGGTGATCGGCGGCAGGAAACGACCTTCGGCATATGCTTTTTCCAGATCGATCTCTTCGCCAAGCCCATGTGCCTCAATGACCGCGACGAGAGATTTGTCGTTGTCGGCGGCTTCCATGGCCAAGGCGTAGACGCTGCCGGCATTCAGAACAGCCTTAGCGGGGGTGCCCGGCCCATTGCGCACGGCGACGACGATGCCACCGTTCGAACCCTTGATCTGGGAAATGAGCATGTTTTTCATCCTTTTCTAACGGACAGAGATCGGATGCAGTTTCCCGCTCCGGCTCTCAGCGAGAGCCGGACTCTGTCATGGATTTGGTTTTAAAAGCCCGGCTGATCGCGCTGCGATCAGCCCTTGTTCTTGTTGTAGACGTCGATGAACACGGCAGCGAGAAGGACCGCACCCTTGATCATCTTCTGCGAGTCCGTCTGATAGCCGAGGATGGACATGCCCTGGTTCAGCACGCCCATGATCAAGGCACCGATGACGGCCCCCGTCACCTTACCGACGCCGCCGGATGCCGAAGCGCCGCCGATGAAGCAGGCCGCGATCACGTCGAGTTCCAGACCGTCGCCGCCCTTGGCAGTTGCCGAGTTCAGGCGCGTGGCGATGATGATGCCGGCAATGCTGGCAAGGATGCCCATGTTGATGAAGGTATAGAACGTCAAGCGGCGGGTATCGATACCCGAAAGCTTCGTCGCCTTCTCATTGCCGCCCATGGCATAGATGCGGCGGCCGATCGTAGTGCGCTGTGTGGCGAAGCTGTAGAGAGCAATCAACAGCAGCATCAGAACCAGAACGTTCGGCAGCCCTCTGTATGAGGAAATCTGGTAGCCGATGAAGATGGTCGCAGCCGCAACCACCAGATTCTGGCCAAGAAAGAAGCTGAACGGCTCGACGTCAATGCCGTGCTGCTCGTTAACATTGCGGCGACGCCATGAGAGGAGGAACATAACGATCGGGATGGCGATGGTCAGGAAAATCGACGTCGAACGGATGGTACCCATATCGACAAAGTCCGGAATGAAACCAGTCGCGACGATCTGGAAAGCAGGCGGGAACGGACCGATGCTGCTGCCGTTGCCGGTCGTATTGATGATCGTATAGGTCAAGCCGCGGAAAACCAGCATGCCCGAAAGCGTAACGATGAACGACGGAATGCGGTGGTAGGCGATGAAATATCCATGCCAGGCACCGACCGCGGCACCCATCAGAAGACAAATGACGGTCGCAAGCGCCAGATTCATATGCATCTGCACAACCAGCACGCCGGCAACGGCACCGACGAAACCGACGACGGAACCGACGGACAGGTCGATATGACCGGCCACGATGACCAGCAGCATGCCCAACGCCATGATGACAATGAATGAATTCTGCAGCACGATGTTGGTCAGGTTCTGCGGCCTGAACAGAACGCCGTTCGTGAGATACTGAAACAGCAGCATGATGACGACGAGCGCGATCAACATGCCGTATTCGCGAATATTGTTGCGGATATGGTCGCCGATGGAAACGACGTGGCTGCTTTCCGTAGCTGGGCTGGCCGTAGTCATTGATGCTTCTCCCCTGAGCGCATGATAGCGCGCATGATACTCTCCTGGCTTGCCTCTGCCTTCGGCAGCTCGGCAACGATTCGACCCTCGTTCATGACATAGATACGGTCGCAGGTACCGAGAAGCTCCGGCATTTCCGATGAAATCATCAGAACGCCCTTTCCGTCGGCGGCAAGCTGGTTGATGATGGAATAAATTTCGTATTTGGCGCCGACGTCGATGCCGCGCGTCGGCTCGTCAAGGATCAGGACGTCCGGATCAGAGAACAGCCACTTCGACAGCACCACCTTCTGCTGGTTGCCGCCGGACAGGTTGCCCGTCTCCTGGAAGACGCCTGCCGAGCGAATTCGCAGCTTCGAGCGATAGTTCGTCGCCACCTGCAGTTCCCGAACGTCGTCAATGACGGTCGCCTTGGAGACGCCCATCAAATTGGCGAGCGTCGTATTGTGCAGGATGCTGTTCGACAGCACGAGACCGAGCTGCTTGCGATCCTCGGTCACATAGGCGAGACCGGCATCGATCGCCCTGCGCACCGTGCTGGTGTCCACCTGCTTGCCATCGACGAAGACCTCGCCGCTGACCTTGTGACCGTAGGACTTGCCGAACACGCTCATGGCAAATTCGGTGCGGCCGGCGCCCATCAGGCCGGCAATGCCGACAACTTCGCCCTTGCGCACATTGACGTTGATATTGTGCAGGACCTGACGATCGCGATGGTGCTGGTGGAAGGCGTTCCAGTTTTTGACTTCGAAGATCGTCTCGCCGATCGGCACCGAGCGCGGCGGATAACGGTCGGCCAGCTCGCGGCCCACCATGTTACGAATGATGATGTCTTCGCTGATCTCTTCTTCGTGACAGTCCAGCGCCTTCACCGTCATGCCGTCACGCAATACCGTGATCTGATCGGCCACCTTGCGCACTTCGTTGAGCTTGTGCGTGATGATGATCGAGGTGATGCCCTGATTGCGGAACTCAATGAGGAGATTCAGGAGCGCATCGGAATCGCTTTCATTGAGCGACGCCGTCGGCTCGTCGAGAATGAGCAGCTTGACGCTTTTCGACAAGGCCTTGGCGATCTCGACGAGCTGCTGCTTGCCGACCCCGATGTCGGTGACCAGCGTATTCGGAGATTCCTTGAGGCCCACCTTGGCAAGAAGCTGCTTGGTGCGGGTGAAGGTTTCCTGCCAATTGATCATGCCATTGGCGACGACCTCATTGCCCAGAAAAATGTTTTCCGCGATCGACAGCAGCGGCACGAGCGCCAGCTCCTGGTGGATGATGATGATGCCGATCTCTTCGGAGTCTCTGATGGTTTTGAACTGACGGACGGCGCCGTCATAGAAGATATCGCCATCATAGGTGCCGGCCGGGTAGACGCCCGAAAGCACCTTCATGAGGGTGGACTTGCCTGCCCCATTTTCCCCGACCAAGGCATGGATTTCGCCCTGCCGGACCTTCAGATTGACATTTTCCAAGGCGTTCACACCAGGAAACGACTTGGTGATGCTCCGCATTTCGAGGATGGTATTGTCCATTGTCCGTATCCAACGCCGCGATCAAACATAACAGACCGGGCGATCGTCTTAAATATCAAAGCCAGGGCCCGCATTTCAGCGAGCCCTGACCGGTATGTCGGAAGATTACTTCAGCTGATCAGCCTTGTAGTAACCGCCTTCTACGAGGATCTTCTCATAGTTGGTCTTGTCGACTGCGACCGGGGTCAGCAGGTAGGACGGAACAACCTTGACGCCGTTGTCGTAGGTCTTGGTGTCGTTGACTTCAGGCGTCTTGCCTTCCATCAGAGCGTTGACCATGTTGACGGTGACCTTTGCGAGGTCACGGGTGTCCTTGAAGATCGTGGAGTGCTGCTCGCCAGCAATGATGGACTTAACCGACGGAATTTCGGAGTCCTGACCGGTAACGATCGGCAGCTTCACGCCGCCGCTGCCATAACCAACGCCCTTGAGCGAGGAGAGGATGCCGATCGACAGGCCGTCATAAGGAGACAGAACGGCATCGACTTTAGCGTCGGTGTAGTAGGCCGACAGCAGGTTGTCCATACGAGCTTGGGCCGTTGCCGGGTCCCAACGCAGCGTACCGACCTTGTCCATGCCCATCTGGCCGGACTTCACGACCAGCTTGCCGCTGTCGATGTAGGGCTTCAGGACAGACATTGCGCCGTCATAGAAGAAGAAGGCGTTGTTGTCGTCCGGAGAACCGCCGAAGAGTTCGATGTTGAACGGACCCTTGCCATCCTTGAGGCCGAGAGCGTCGACGATCGAGCCAGCCTGGAGAACGCCAACCTTGAAGTTGTCGAAGGTCGCATAATAGTCGACATTGCCGCTGTTGCGGATCAGACGGTCATAAGCGATGACCTTGATGCCGGCATCGTGAGCCTTCTGCAGAACGTCGGACAGCGTGGTGCCGTCGATCGAGGCAACGACGAGAACCTTGTCGCCCTTCGTGACCATGTTCTCGATCTGCGAGAGCTGGTTCGGAATGTCGTCGTCGCCATACTGCAGGTCGGTGCCGTAGCCGGCTGCCTGAAGCTGCTTGACGATGTTGTTGCCGTCATCGATCCAGCGAGCCGAAGCCTTGGTCGGCATAGCGATACCGACGGTACCCTTATCTGCCGCGAAGGCAGGCGCAACCAGCGTAGCGACGCCGAGCGCTGCGCCGGCCATCAATGAGATAATGGATTTCATTACTCTCTCCCTTAGTTAATAATGCGGCGGACGAAAAAACGCCCGCCCGAGACTGCGGCAGGTTCCGTAGAAGGAATGGTTACTTCTAATTGTGAGAAACGAAGTAGGTCTCCTCCACGCTCTCACGTGCATGAGCTGCACCCAGCGCACGACCGGCAAACTCGTACGATTTCGTATAACTGTCAAATAGAATAACTGGCGCGACATATACCTAGTTTGGTATAATGTTAAAAAATAGTACTTTTTTGCCGACGAACAGGAAATTTGGCCGTGATGGAGAAAATATATAGCGATTATCCGAGCGAAAGCATCGAGATTCATTCCGACAGTTTTCGTGACGACACGCTGCTCAAGGCCGGTTTGAAACTCAATCACCTGCGTATGATCGTCACAATCGAGGATCATGGTCAGATTTCGGCCGCCGCTGAGTCGATGAACATCTCACAACCTGCAGCCTCTCGCATGCTGTCAGAAATGGAGTCGATCGTCAAAAGCCCCCTTTACGAACGTGTCGCACGTGGCGTCGTGCTGACACCCTTCGGCCTGGCACTGGCCAAGCGGGCACGCAAGATCCTGCTCGAACTGCGTGAAGTCAGCCGCGAGATCGGCGAACTCAGGACCGGCAAAGGCGGTTCGGTCTTTCTCGGCGCCGTCACCGCACCCGCGATCAGCCTCGTTGTGCCGGCGATCCAGCGCGTGACGCGCGCCTATCCCGGCATCGAGATCAATATCGAGGTCGAGACCAGCAACGTGCTCGCGCGTGAACTGCTCGCCGCCCGCCACGACTTCATCATCAGCCGCATTCCAGACGAGCTCGATCCCCGCTTGTTCAACGCCCACGAGATCGGGGTGGAGAAGGCCTGCCTGATCGTCCGCAATGGCCATCCGCTGCTGGAAAAAGGCGTTGCCAGCCTCGAGGACCTGCCGGGCTATGACTGGGTCTTCCAACCGCCCGGCACGCTGTTGCGGCGCAAGGTAGAAGACATCTTCATCAAGGCCGGCGTGCCCCTGCCGGAAAACATTATCAACACCTCTTCGCTGCTCCTGACGCTCGCCATCGTCTGCAAGACGGACGCCATCACCCCGATCGCGCTCGATATGGCGCAATTCATCTGTGGACAGACATCGCAAGCCGGCGAATCCTGCATCCTGCCCATCGATTTCGATATCGAAGTGAAGCCTTACAGCCTGATTACGGCCCGCGAGCGTGCCATGCCACCAAGCGCCCGGCTGCTGCACGACATGATTCTGCAGGAAAGCAGGAACCCCGATCCGGCCATCGGCTTGCAGCCATAAGCTCCGCGCCAACTTGCACGGCTATCCCGAACACTTCTGGAGGCAGGCATGTTGTTCGGGCAATCGCTGTTTCAATCCGTCCTCGATCGTCTCGATGCGGAGGAAGAAAAGTCTGAGAAGAATGAGGCGGCGCATCGCATCCGCGGCCTCAACGTGAGCTTTGCCGCAACCGTTTTCGGAGGCGAGCCGGCGGCATCCTCCCGTCCGGACGATGCCTATGTCGACAATCTCGGCAACGACATCCCCTCGCGCGAGCCAATGCGGCCGGATTCTAAACCGAAAGAGCCGGAGCCGGCGGTCATGCCGGACTATCTCGCACGAACCTCGCGGGAAGACGTGGCGGCCGAACTGGAGATCTCTTCGCAGACCACCCTTCAGTCTCTTCACGAAAAACGCCGCGCGTTCGCCAAGGCCAATCATCCCGACGGCGTCGCCCCGCCCTTCCGCGAGCAGGCGACGACACGCATGATGATTGCCAATCAATTGATCGACGAGGCCATACGGCGTCTCGCGCGATAGCTACTTCTTCTCGTCCGTCGGCGCGTCGTCTTCCGCCTCGTCGCTCGCAGCGGCACGTTCAGCCTCGGCCTTGGGCGGCTGCGGATTGAAGCTGAAGAGCAGCATCCAGGCGGCATAGACGCCAAGGCCGCCTGCGAGGACCGCCCAGAAAGGCTGCGGCCCCAGAGCCTCGACGATCGCCCAGCCTAAGCAGACGGCAACGATCAGAACCCGCACCCAAAGCGGCTTATAGATAGGATGGTTGGGATCGATCAGTTGCATGGGCCTCGTTCGCCTGTTGGAGAGAACTTGTCTTTAGCGCATGATCCCGAAAAGTGCGAAGTGGTTTTGAAAGAGACTATGCCGATCAAATCGGGCACAGGGCGCCGATTTCAGAAAAAGCCATTTTCGCGACATGAATTTCAGAATTGTGAAATGCTAGCGGCTTGACGCCGCCATTGGAAAATGGAATGAAAATTCCATACGGATCATTATTCGGTTTATTTGTTCCGAATTAGGGAGGTAAAGATGACTGTCAGATTTGGTCTGCTCGGCGCCGGGCGCATCGGTAAAGTGCACGCGAAGGCCGTGAGCGGCGATGCCAACGCCAAACTCGTTGCGGTGGCGGATGCGTTCCCGGCCGCTGCGGAAGCGATTTCCTCCGCCTACGGCTGCGAAGTCCGCACCATCGAAGCGATCGAGGCTGCGAAGGACATCGATGCCGTCGTGATCTGCACGCCGACCGACACCCACGCCGATCTTATCGAGCGCTTTGCGCGCGCCGGCAAGGCAATTTTCTGCGAAAAGCCGATCGATCTCGATGTTGCCCGCGTCAAGGCCTGCATCAAGGTGGTCGAAGAGGTGAAGGGCAAGCTGATGGTCGGCTTCAACCGTCGCTTCGACCCGCATTTCATGGCGGTCAAGAAGGCCATCGACGATGGCCGCATCGGCGCGGTCGAGATGGTGACGATCACCTCGCGCGATCCCGGCGCCCCGCCGGTCGACTATATCAAGCGCTCCGGCGGTATCTTCCGCGACATGACCATCCATGATTTCGACATGGCCCGCTTCCTGCTCGGCGAAGAGCCGGTCGCCGTGACCGCCACCGCCGCAGTCCTCGTCGACAAGGCGATTGGCGAGGCCGGCGATTACGACAGCGTCTCCGTCATCCTGCAGACCGCATCCGGCAAACAGGCGATCATCTCCAACTCCCGCCGCGCCACCTATGGCTACGACCAGCGCATCGAGATCCATGGCTCGAAGGGCATGGTCGCTGCCGAAAACCAGCGCCCCTTCTCCATCGAAGTTGCCAACGGCGACGGCTATACCCGCCCGCCCCTGCACGACTTCTTCATGACCCGCTACACGGAAGCCTACGCCAACGAGATCGCAAGCTTCATCGCTGCAGTCGAAAAGGGCTCTGCGATCACGCCATCCGGCGCCGACGGCCTCGCCGCGCTCAAGCTTGCGGACGCAGCGGTTCAATCCGTCAAGGACGGGAAGCTGGTTAAGGTCGATTAAGACCGCGCTCAGCGTCCAGAAAATCAAAAATGGCCGGGTTGATCGCCCGGTCATTAACGTAAATGTGGAATCATCAAAAATGTTAAGGTTCCACATTTTTGCGATAACCGCTAACGCTGCCGGCCCCAAGCGCACGGTCGACTCATGTCGCTCACATCTCCGGAGTTCAAAGAGAAATACCGTTATTGCTCGCCCAGGCGAGGAAATACGTTCGGGCTGCAGGCCGAAGTCCAATTGCCTCTCGCAGTCGCCGAGTTGCCTCGTCTCTATCGCCCGACAGCAAGGCTGCGCTGAATGACAGCAAAGAGGGGCTGTCTTTCAGGGCCGCTGCAAGGCGCGAGGGATCGAGGTGAGATTCGAGCCATGGAATGCCAGTGGACTGCATCTTCTCAGCCAGATCAGCCGCGACCAAATCCAGGTCCGATGCCGCCGTAACCTCCCACCAATGATCTCGGCCATACACGAGTGTCCCCAACCTAGTGCGAAGGGTCGCGCTCGGCTCTGAAGGTTTTCCTTCAATGGCGTTCTGCCCTGCCATGGAGGCCACCGCAGCCACGAAGACGCCGAGGTTAACGGTAAACTTGCCGTTCTCTTCCAAATTCCAGCGGCTCGCTTGCAGGTTTACGATCAGCCAATCTTTGCCTTGAGACCGGTGCCAGTTGCGTCCCGACTTTTTAAACCCCTCACTTTTGAGCAATTGCGCAAATCCGCGCTTGATAACTTCATCTATGCTTTTTGCAGCGCCGCCCATACATTATCTCCAAGCTCGCAGACCACTATATGGATAGGAATTCGATCCTGTCACCGAGCAACTAGGCGAGAGCAATCATTAAACGGTTCGATGACCGCAATTGGCGGCTAGTTGCCATCAGGGGGAAGAAATCGAAACCGCGTTGGGCGGAGAAATCTTCGGGATACGCAACACCCCTCTTAACTGGCGTTACAAGGTTTTGGTGAAGGTTGGCCGGTCGATTCCACATTTAGGGCTTAATCGCCCGGCCATTTTTATTCGCTCATATCACTTCGTCGCCGGCTGATCGGTCACCGGTTGAGCGGTCGGCTCAGCCGCAGCGGCCTGATTCGCGTTTGGCGGCGACGCGAACCAGTATTTGGCCGATGTGGTACCCCGCTTGATGACGACGTGTTGGTTGGCGAAGATGCGATAGGGCTGGCTCCATTCTCCGTCCGGCCACTGCACGCGCACCACGGCACGTTCATTGGTTCCAAGACCGAAATGCGTGAAGCCGACATGGCCTGATGCGTGGCCACCGCCGATCTGGACGCGCTGCACCTGCGTCTGCGTGCCGGCCCGGACATTGATGGTGGCGCCGATGCCCATATGGTTGATCGGGCCGTTGTCCAATTCGATTTCGGTCCAATTGCCGAGGGGGCGATAACCCCAGTCGGTCTTGGCGCCGAGATTGCGGAACAGGAAGGCGCGCTGCATGCGGTTGACGACGAGGATGTCGAGCATGCCGTCATTGTTGAAGTCCTCGACCACCGCGCCGCGCCCCTTGCCGGGAAGCGCAATGCCGGCCTCGTCGCCCTTCTCGGTGAACTTTCCGTCGAAGCCGCCGAGCAGCAAGTTGTCGGGATCGCTGCTGGCGAAATCCGGCATGGCTTCGACATTGCCCTTGGTCAAAAACAGATCCATGTTGGTATCGTTGTTGATGTCGGCGAACTGCGCATGCCAGGCCGTCGACGGCCTGTGGTCCTTGCCGATATAGGGCCGATAGGCGGCTGCTCCCTTTTCATAGGCGGTGTCGCGATAGGTCGGGCTGTTCTCGTCAGCCTCGTCATCGAGTTCTTGCAGCTTGTTGTCACCCATCGATGTGATGAAGTATTCCGGCTTGCCATTTGCCTTCGGATCGGCCTCCGCAAGGCCCATGCCCCAGATCTTCAACGGCGCCCAGCCTTCTGCAGTCGTATATTGCCGCGGCGGCCGTCCCGGCGCGATGTCCCAGAGCTGCTCCTGTCCGCCGCGATAATATTGCCGGTCGTTGGCGACGCGCAGCGAATCCTGGCCCGAATGGTTCCAATCGGTGAACAGCATCGACAGCGTGCAATAGCTCGGCTTCAGCGGCAGCGGATTGGAATAGTCGACCTTGTCATTACTGACAGGACGATCGAAAACATTGTCGCTGCAGGTGCCGAAGGGCGTTCCCGGCGCATAGCGGTCGACATAATTGCCGAAAGCAAGCGTCGGATATTTATTGCCGGCTTCCCAGGTGGCCGCAAAAGCGACCGTCCAATCCTTGCCGCCGTCGAAGGCGAAGGTGCGATTGGCTTTTTCGAAGATGCAGTCCGGACCGCCCTTCAGGATGATATTTTCACCGAGCCGCAACAGCACGACATCCGTATAACCGTCATTGTCGATATCGATCGGATAGACGCCGAGGACGGACCGGAGATCCTTGTCGGAAAGATTGATCGGCTTCTCTTTGAATTTCAGAGCGCCGCCCGTCTCGCTTTCATTGACATAAAGCGCCAACGGGCTGGTGCCGCCGGCTATCATAAGATCGGGCTTGCGGTCGCCGTTGCAGTCGAAGCTGGCGACGCCGCCACCGACGAAATATTCCCAGCCGCCGGTATATTGATGATCTATGCCGGCGGCGACCGCTTCCTCCTGGAAATGCGGGACATCCATCAGAAAAGGCGCCGGCGCGGGCGTGTCCTCGGCGAAACCGCCGGGCGCGAATGAGAACGAAAACAAGCCGGCAACGGCAAGGAGGGCTGCGATCTTCTTCATTTATCCACCCCTGCCTGCTCGATAACCAGCGTCTTGAGGAAAGCGACGATGCGGGCGCGATCGTCATCGGACGCGCCGACATAGGCGTCACGGGCAGCGCGGCCGTCGCCGCCATGGGCGCGGATCACGCCGTCAAGGGTCGTGATGTCGTTGCGATGGCCGTAGGGCGGTGTCGAAGCCACACCCCAAAGCTCCGCCGTCATGAAGATATTGCGATCGACGAAGCGTTGCGCCAAAAGTTCGTTGCCGAGCTGGTCGACGGTGTTGTCGGTCATGGTGTGACGCTTGAGATCGCCGAACAGCGGCACCAGCACCTGCCCCTTATCATTGCGCTTCAGCTTCTTCGTCCAGTCGAGCTGCGACAGGTCGTAGACAGCAGGGTCTTTCACCTGCGAGACGTTCAACGTGCCGGCAACGTCGTTCGGACCGGGATCGGAGAAGGAGAGACTGTCGAGCGGCAGGCTCGTCCTGTGACAGGCCGTGCAGCCCATGCCATCGAATAGCTTCTCACCGGCGGCCGCCATGTCGCGCCATTGCGCGTTGTCCGGCACCTTCTGCACCGGCGCCGGCAAGGTTGCCTGCCAGGCCACCATCGCCGAAACGTCGCCGTCGCTGATCTCGTCGGCATGTCCGTCACCATCGAAATCCGTGGCCCCCGTCCAGCGGCCGCCGAAGCGCTCCACTGGCTCCATACCATGATGCTGGTTCAACGCGTTGACCGTGAACTGCCGGAGCGAGGTCATCACGCCCTTCTGGCTGAAGGGCCGGATGACAAGATCCATGTCGACGCCGTCGAGTTCCTGCATATCGACCAGGCCATTGGGCTGCGCGGTCAACCAGCCGAATTTGACGCCCTTGGTTTCGAGCGCGATGCGCTGGGGCTGGCCGGTTTTCGCCGCAAGCGTAATTGCCTCGGCGCGCTGGTGCTGCAGATCGACGGTCATCTCGCGCGCCAGAAGCTCGACCAGACCATCGCCGAACAGGCTGTTGGTGCCGCGCTCATTGGAGAATTGCGGATCGGTCGTGTCGAAATCCGCGCTCTCGAAACCTTCGGACACGAAGACATTGGTGGTGAAATCGCCGGCGCCGCCCGGAAAGGGCATGTTATGGCAGGAGGAACAGGCATTGGCGTCGACACCGGCCGTCCGGCTGAATTCGTTCATCACCGGGTGCTTGCGCTTGGTCGGCACGATCGCCTGCGTGGCGCCGGGGCGCCCTGCCCCGTCCTCCACCGTGAAGCGTGCCGTAAACAGCGCCTCGCCGATCTCGATGAGATTCTTGAGTTGCTCGACCGTCTGATGGCCGGAAACATCGGCGCCGGCCTGGCCCAGCGCCGCGGTCTTCTCCTCCCAAGGCTGCGCCGCGATAGCGGGCAATCCCGTCGCAGCAAGACAGAGGCACATCAGTGCCATTCGTTTCATAGTCCCCTCCTCAACCAGTCTGGCCGTTCAACTCCGTAACGACACCCGATCTGACGATATCGTCGTCCATCATCGCCAGCGCGCGGTTGAGATGCCCTTCGAACACCAGCGTCGGTTCGTCCGCCATCACCCGCAGCTCCGGCATGCCCTCCATGCGTACGACATGCGATTCCGCCAGCCCCTCGGAAATGCCCTCCAGCAACAGGTCGTAATAGCGCGTCCCCGGTCCGGTGATCGCGATCGGCATGCTTTCGTGCAGGCTGAGGACACGCGACAGGCCGATACCAAGCGCCAGCCCCGCCTGACGGAAGGCGAAAATGTTGCGGCGGCTGCCTTGCCGGGCGCTGGCGGCGATCTTGTCGAGTTCGGCAACCGGCACGAATTTCGCAGGGATCGTATCCAGCGGCACGTCGAAGGCGGCACGCAGGATGGCGTAAAAGCCGGCATAGGCTTCGATGCAGCCGCGCGAACCGCAGCGGCAGAGACCGCCGCCCGACATGTGCAGCATATGGCCGAAATTCGGCGCCGATATTTCGTGCTTTCCTTCCTCGCCGCGGCGCACGATTCCGAGACCAATGCTGTGGCCGAGCGAGAGAGCCGCAAGCCCCCGGAAGTCGCGGCCCTTTTTATTCTCTTCCTGCCGGCCGACGGCAGCGGCCACGAGCAGCGTCTCGTTGCCGAGGATGACTTTCGCCGACCATTCGTCGCGCAGCACCGCGGCAAAATCGATCTGCTCGCGCCCGAAGATCGGCGACCAGCGCAGCACCGGCTCGGAGCTCTCGACCAGGCCCTTGCTGCTGATCGAAATCATCAGCACCTTGTCCCGCGGCAATCGCGAACGGGCGACGATCCGGTTCAAGGCATCGCACAGCCCCGTGACGAAAGAGCCGACACCCGAGACGTTCTGCTGCCTCTCCTCGGTGAAGCGGTCGATCAGCCGGCCGGCATAATCCACAAGCGAATATTGCACTGCATCCGAGGAAATAATGACGACGATGAGATAGCCGCAATCGCGCCGCTGCGAGAAGAGCACGCGCGGCCGGCCGCGGCCGCTGGCGGCCTGCTGCTCTGCCTTTTCGATGATCTGCGCCCGCTCCAGGTCGGTGGTGATGACCGATACCGTCGCCGAGGAAAGCTTGGTGAAATCAGAGAGTTCCGTATGGGCGAGCGGGCCGTGACGGCGCAGTGCCGTCAGCACCAGAACACTGTTTTTCTGGCGGACCAATTCGGTGCTGGATTTGGCCAGCATTATCAAGCCTCCCGCTCATGCCATCCTCCCCTCCGCATCTCCGGCCGGCTTTTGTCAGCGGCGATTAAACCTGGAGATGCGGGTGTTGACAGGTGAAAAAATCTCTGACACTAAATTTCTCGACTGTCGAGAAAAAAATCCGAACCTTTCTCGTCAGCGTTATCGCGGCGGCCGGCGGGAGCTTAGGGCACGTGCGGTCGCATTCACTCGGGAGGATAATATGAGAGCTTTTATTAAGCTGGCTGCGGGCGCGGCCATCGTTTTGACCATGCAGACGACAGCCTTCGCGAAGGATCTGGTCGTCGGCGTTTCCTGGTCGAACTTCCAGGAAGAGCGTTGGAAGACCGATGAAGCAGCCATCAAGAAGGCTCTGGCAGCAGCCGGCGCCAAGTACATTTCCGCTGACGCTCAGTCGTCGGCTTCCAAGCAGCTCACGGACGTTGAGTCGCTGATTTCTCAGGGTGCCAACGCCCTCATCATCCTCGCACAGGATTCCGACGCCATCGGCCCGGCCGTTGAAAAGGCTGCCGACGAAGGCATTCCGGTTGTCGGCTATGACCGCCTGATCGAAAATCCGGCTGCCTTCTACATCACCTTCGACAACAAGGAAGTGGGCCGCATGCAGGCTCGCGAGATCCTGAAGGCGAAGCCGGAAGGCAACTACGTCTTCATCAAGGGCTCGTCGTCCGACCCGAACGCCGACTTCCTGTTCTCCGGCCAGATGGAAGTGCTGAAGCCTGCCATCGACGGCGGCAAGATCAAGAACGTCGGTGAAGCCTATACGGACGGCTGGCTGCCGCAGAACGCGCAGCGCAACATGGAGCAGTTCCTGACCGCCAACAACAACAAGGTTGACGCGGTCGTCGCCTCCAACGACGGCACCGCCGGCGGCGCCGTTGCAGCCCTCGACGCACAGGGCCTCGCCGGCTCCGTTCCGGTTTCCGGCCAGGATGCCGACAAGGCAGCTCTGAACCGTATCGCGCTCGGCAAGCAGACCGTTTCGGTCTGGAAGGACTCGCGCGAACTCGGCAAGCGCGCCGCTGAAATCGCCATCGACCTCGCTGGCGGCAAGACGATGGACAAGATCTCCGGCGTTCAGACCTTCAATGGCGGCCCGAAGCACGTTCCGATGAAGTCGGTCTTCCTGACCCCGATCCCGATCACCAAGGACAACCTCAACGTCGTCATCGACGCAGGCTGGATCAGCAAGGCTGAAGCTTGCCAGGGCGTTAAGGCCGGCAGCGTTGCAGCCTGCAAGTAAGCTGTCCTTGAACGGTTGACCCGACCATAACACCGACGCCGCAACGGCACCCCCGTTGCGGCGTCGAATGCGGATCAGGAGCAGACAACTCTCCCTTGCAGGTGGAGATGGAGCTTCCCGCATCCTTGCTGCGCCATCGCATATCCCATTGGCCTGCCGGATGGCGGTCATCGGGACCGGAACGAAGACCGGCCACACAGGCGATGACGCATTTTTGAGATCGGCGCGATATTGCCAGCGATTGCCCAGAATGCATCGCAGGCCGCGCCCAACAGTGGGAGAACGGCAAAGCGATGGCCGACATGACACAGTCCACCACATCGAGCGGTCCCCGCAATGCAGAAGCCGGAGCAATCACCCGGTTCCTGCGTGCCACCGAAATCGATACCCGCCTGCTCGGCATGATCGGAGCGCTGCTGATCATCTGGATCGGCTTCGATCTTTATCTTCGGATATTCGACGGCCGGGAATTCCTCACCGCCAGAAACCTTTGGAACCTTTCGGTGCAGACCTGCGAAATCGCGGTCCTCGCCACCGGCATGGTGCTGGTCATCGTCACGCGCAACATCGACCTTTCGGTCGGCTCGCTGCTCGGCTTCGTCGCCATGATCATGGGCGTCATCCAGGCCAAGTGGCTGCCGCAATATCTCGGCTTCGACAGTTCCTGGACCTGGGTCATCACACTGCTCTGCGGCCTGGCGATCGGCACGGCCATCGGCGCCTTCCAGGGCGCGATCACCGCCTTCTTGAATGTTCCCTCCTTCATCGTCACGCTCGGCGGGCTTCTCGTCTGGCGCGGCCTTGCCTGGTATGTCACCAGCGGCCAGACCGTGGCCCCGATGGACTCCACCTTCCTCGTCATGGGCGGCGGCGGCGCGACCGGTTCGATCGGCGCCACCTGGAGCTGGGTGGTGGGTGTGATCTCCTGCCTGCTGATCATCTTTGGCATCATCAGCTCGCGCCAGCAGAGAAAGCGCTTTCACTTTCCGCGCCGTCCGCTTTGGGCCGAATATTTCCTCGCCGCCCTCGGCTCGCTGCTCGTCCTCGGCACGGTCTATCTCTTCAACAGCTATTATTGGCCGATCGGCATCGCCAAGCGCTACGCCACGGATCATAATATCACCTGGCCGGAAACGGGATTGAACATTCCCTACGGCATCGCCGTTCCGGTTCTCATCGCCGTCTTCATCGGCATCGTGATGACCTTCATCGCCACGCGCCTTCGCTTCGGCCGCTATGTCTTCGCGATCGGCGGCAATCCGGAAGCTGCCGAACTCGCCGGCATCAAGACCAAATGGGTCATCGTGAGGATCTTCGCGCTGATGGGCTTCCTCGCCGCCGTCGCGGCCGCTATTTCCACGGCGCGCCTGAACTCGGCCGTCAACTCGCAGGGCACGACCTACGAACTCTTCACCATCGCCGCGGCCGTTATCGGCGGCACCTCGCTTGCCGGCGGCAGCGGCACGGTTGCCGGCGCCATGATCGGCGCCCTCGTCATGCAATCGCTGCAATCGGGCATGGGTCTCGCCAATGTCGATACGCCAATTCAGAACGTCGTCGTGGGCATTGTCCTGGTGGTCGCCGTTTGGCTTGACATCGTCTACCGCTCGCGCGCCAAGTAAAAGGAATTCGGAACCATGACGGACCAAACCACTCCGCTTGTGGAAATGAGGAACATTTCCATCTCCTTCGGCGGCATTCACGCCGTCGACAACGCCTCGGTCGACCTCTACCCCGGCGAAGTCGTGGCGCTGCTCGGCCATAACGGCGCCGGCAAGTCGACGCTGATCAAGATTCTCTCCGGCGCCTACAAGCGCGACAGCGGCGATATCCTGATCAACGGCGAACCGGCTGATATCCGCACGCCACGCGACGCCAAGAAATACGGCATCGAGACGATCTACCAGACGCTCGCCGTCGCCGACAATGTCGACGCCGCCGCCAATCTCTATCTCGGCCGCGAGCTGCAAACCCGCTGGGGCACGCTCGACGACGTCGCCATGGAGGCTTCGGCCCGCAAGGTGATGGGACGCCTGAACCCCAACTTCAAGCGCTTCAAGGAGCCGGTGAAGGCGCTCTCCGGCGGCCAGCGCCAGTCGGTGGCGATCGCCCGCGCCATCCTCTTCAACGCCCGCATCCTGATCATGGACGAGCCGACGGCGGCTCTCGGCCCGCAGGAAACCGCGCAGGTGGGCGACCTGATCAAGGAGCTGAAGAAGGACGGCATCGGCATCTTCCTCATCAGCCACGACATCCACGATGTCTTCGACCTCGCCGACCGCGTTTCGGTGATGAAGAACGGCCAGGTCGTCGGCCACGCCCGCACCGAAGACGTCACAAAGGACGAAGTCCTCGGCATGATCATCCTCGGCAAAGTCCCGCCCAAAGCCATCCCCGGCCCCGGCGCGATGAAGAGCTGAGCCCGATATCCTAAGCAAACAAACAGGGCCGCGCCCCCAGGGGATCGCGGCCCTTTTTCATTCTGAGATACCGATATGCGCTTTCCCGCATTTTCCGCATTGAAGCCAAACGCTTCCTAGGCTAAGAACCACCTCATCGGACAGGCGAGTCAACCCGCCTCAGGCATGCACCCGTAGCTCAGCTGGATAGAGTGTTGGATTCCGATTCCAAAGGTCACAGGTTCGAATCCTGTCGGGTGCGCCATCATTTTGATTGTCCATACCGAAGACATAGGTAACAGTTTGCACCTAAGACATGGGTGAAAACCTCGTGCCGAACGGTTGCCGATAGTTTGTAAGGTCCTCTGTTCCAAGTCGATATATCCCAGATCATAGCGTGACGCCGACGAGCCAAATGCCGTCGTCGACTTCTTTGATGCCGAGCCTCTGACCTGCCAGCACCGTCGAGATGTTGAATCTCCTTGCGATAGATGCAGATGCGGCCGCAATGGGTCACGAGCGCCACTAGTGGCGAATAAATTCAACATTCACTAACGCGACTGTTACATGATATGCCGTCTTAGCTGGTATCCTGAAAGTTGCTGTTTTGAAGTTCAAAGTCTCGAATTTAGGAAAGATCAACCTTGCCGAGGTCACGCTGTCGCCTCTGACGATCCTTGTTGGCAAAAACAACACCGGGAAAAGCTATCTAGCTAGTTTGATTTGGGCTTTGGGGAACATTGATAGCCCTTATTTTTGGCCAGATTGGCCAGAGTGGCCGATTGGTGAGGATACAGTCCCTAACTGGCTAGCCGAATTCTGTGATCTTGATGGTACGTTGATTGGCAGAAGCTTGCTGATAGACAACGACAAAGCCGCCGATATCCTCGCTTTCATTAGAGATACTATCGACCGCAACCTGCCAGCCTACTTGTCTGAGATTTTTGCATTTCCGGGCTTCAGCGAGACGAAGCTATCGATTGAAGATGCTGATTTCCAACCTTTTACAATTTCTATCGGTCCAGACATTTCCGGAGACAGCGAAGTCTCCGACAAGGACGAGATGATTTTATGGGTTGACTTCGGAGATGGTGATCCGAAAATGCGATTGTTTTTCGCGAAAGATGCTGCGGGGCAACAATTCAATCAATTCCGCATCGTGACTGAGACGTGCGGCCACGTCCTTTTCGGTCCCGATTGGGAAAAATATTCAAGACAAGCTTACATCCCCGCGGCCCGCACTGGCCTAATGCTAGCTCTTCCCGCGCTGCAGCAGCAGGCATTTTCACATCATACTGAGCAAGCCCAGACACCTTTTCCGGCTACGCTAAGGAGCTTTGTGAGACTGATGTTGCGTGCTCGACCCAATTTTGAAAATAGCCCCAATATCGCGGAGTGGCTCTCGGAGCGCATTCTCACCGGGACGATTGCTTCAAAAAGTGGACGAACTGGCGATTATCGGTATATCCCCAGCGGCCTTCCATTAGAGCTTCCTTTTCATGCGACTTCGTCGATGATTACGGAACTAGCTCCGCTCCTGATAGCTTTGGAAAGAAGCTTCAGCTCGCGCCATATCGTATTTGAGGAGCCGGAAGCTCATCTGCATTTGGAAGCACAACGTGAGATGGCTCGCTTCATCGCACGTTTGGTTGGTAGTGGTTGGCTTGTCACGTTGACCACCCATAGCGACACGTTTGTTCAAGAAATAAATAACTTAATGAAGCTTCATCAGTTGTCGAACAAAGAGGAGTTAATGCCAGCGCTCGGTTATGATGAAGCAGACTTAATCAATCCGATGGTTGCCCGAGCGTACGAATTTCGCGCATCGAAAACCGGCACGGAGGTTGTTGAACTCGAGAGGACCCAAGACGGATTCGTCGTGCCAAGCCTGAATGAAACTCTGATGGCCCTCGCGACGGAAACGCTTCAATTACGAGATGCCGATGATAACTGAAGCATGCAAGACGGGGATGCTGCACCTTTCAAAAAGCTTTGTTTACTACCCTGACCATCACGCGAATTTTCACTTTGAAGAAAAGAATGTCGCTGGAGCTGGTAAAGCTTATTTTTCTTCTAACGCGCCTTGCGTTGTGATGAGAGCGACGAATCAAGCGCCGCTACTCTGGGCCCTAAATAATCGTAAATGCGCAGAAGGTGCATTTGTCACCTTTGATGCTGATGGCTGCAGACTTCATATTGTCGAAATGAAAAGTAAACTCACTCAAGGTACGTGGGCGAAAGTCCTGCTGCAGTTCAATGGGATGTATCTTTCCGCCTTAGCGACCGCAAGAATACTCGGCATTGAAAGCTTTACCTCTGTAACTTGTTATATTGCCTACACAGAGGATGCGATGAATCCGGACAAATCTGCTGATATGATTTTGATCAAACCATTTGTGGGGGTTCCAAATCCGGTCGGCGGCGCAACTGAGTGGGAAAAAGAACGGTGCCTGTTGCCGCTGAATCAAGCTGCTACTATCCGCAAAACCCAGCGAGATGCTAACAATGACGCGAATTTCGGTCTCGTGTAAGCAATTGTCCTTGCCAACTAAACAAGTCTTTCTCGGATCGTTAAGGACCAGCCGCAAGACAACGAGGCTGTGAGCCATAGCCCCGCAGGTCACGCGCCGTTATAAACCACATAAGCCGCCCAGCATGGGCGAGGTCGCTCTTATTTCTGTGGTTCCTCAGCTCGCTATCCGCCGAGAAAACCACCTCTGAAACGGAAACTCCGTCCTCAGAACGGCGCTTCTTGGCTTAAGCTAGAATGTCCGGTCCGGGCTGGACTCGACAGCAACCGGCACCACCTCTTCCACCCCCTTCCCCCCAAACATCCATGAACAAACCGTAACTTGCCTCCCCGCCCCTACGGGATGACACTTCTATCGCGCCGGATAACGGAGATGATAGACATGTCGAATTTGGAAATGCTCGTCAGACGCCGGATTGAAGAAGAGCGGGCCAAGGGGACATCCCCGGAGCGGATAACGCAACTCGTTCAGGAACTCTTCAACAGCATGGACGCCGCGCAGGCGAATGCTCCCCATACGGTTTCGCGCGATCGGAATTCTTAAGCCGAATTGCGCATGCATCACCTTCGCCGGCTCGAGCTTTGATATCTTCGCGCCGGCGCCTCCTTCGAACCTGCCTCGAAAGCAAGCGCCGGTCCGCCGGCCGATGGGGAGAGTATAAGCCGGTCTTAATGGAACAGCCGCTATAGACATGCGATAACGAGCCGGGAAACGAGGGCCACTATCCATGTCCATTGGGAATTACCTTCGCACGATACTCGCCGCGCTCGCATTGCTTTGCAGCGCCTTGTCGGCCGGGGCGGCCGGGCGGGTTATCTATCTGACCTTCGATGACGGCCCGCTGTCGGGGACGGCGAATGTTCTGGATGTGCTGGCCGAAGAGCAGGTGCCGGCGGCGATGTTCATGGTCGGGCTGCATGTCGATTCCAGCGTTGAGCAAAAAGCGCTGCTGATGCGCGCCAAGGCGCTGCCCTTAGTAACTGTCGGAAACCACAGCTACAGCCACGCCAACAATCGCTACAGGGACTTTTACTCCAACACCGACGCCGTCGTTGCAGATATGCTCAAAGCCAATAGCGTGCTTGGCCTGACGCCCTGGGTCTATGCCCGTTTGCCCGGGCGCGACGTCTTTCGCCTGATCGACTATTCCAAGGACGATCTTTCAATGGACCCCGCCCATTACGAGCGCGAAGTGGTCGACTACGACTATGTGGCGGCGATGAAGTTCCTGATCTATGGCTGGGACTTCGAATGGGCGCATTCGGGAGATGGCAAACCGGTGCAATCCGTCGATCTCCTGCTCAGCGAAATCGATCATCTCTTCGCCTATGGCCGGTTCATGAAACGCAACGAGATGATCCTCTTGATGCATGATGAGATGTTTCAGGATCGTTTTGACGGCAAGGCAAAACTCCAGACACTCATCCGGCAATTGAGGCAACGGGGCTATACCTTTGGCGACGTAAAGCAATATGATCCGAACCCCTATACCGGAACCCCGATGCATTCGTCGTCCAAGTGATCTGGCAATCGCAACGCGGGACCGGGCATCATGAGAGTCCGGATCACGCAATCTGACCGCCAATGCAAAAACATTTAGCGCATCATGTCGGGAATGCGGCCCGTCTTCCGTCCTTGGGCAAGATCGGCGATACCATAATCTGCATCGCCGAACAGTCGAACAACGGAGGATATCGACATGGGTAAGACAATCGCAATCTGCCTGGCCAGATTGATCTTCGGCGGCGTCTTCGTGATGGCGGCCGCCTTCAAATTCGCGGGCATGCAATCGACAGCCGACTATATCGCCTCGGCCGGTTTTCCGCTGTCGCTACCCCTCGCCTGGATAGCCGCCTTCTTCGAAAGCGCGCTGGCGATCTGCCTGCTGACCGGCGCTTTCTTCTCCGAAGCCGCGCTGCTTGCCGGCATCTATGTCATCTTTCTGGCCTTCAGCTTCCATGGACCCAACCGCTGGACCGGCGCTCAGGCGGAATTCGGTTTTTTCATCGATCACTTAACCTTCTTTGCCGGGCTGCTGTTTGCCGCGGTTCACGGGCCTGGCGAAAGATTTGCCATTCGCGTCGGCATGCTGCGATCGGATACCGGCATCTGATCGCAGCCGTTTTCTTCAAGAGTGACGCATCTCTCGCCCTGTAGTGTATAATTGTGGTTGCGATGCTTCCGGCGGTTGGCGCGCCTCCTGAAAAAGGGTTGCGGCGCCGGCCATTCGGAAATCCGCTGCTGTGACCGTCATTTGCGTGACACGATACATGGGGGAAAAAGCGCAATGAGCGATGATCGCGTCTACAATGTTCTATTTCTCTGCACGGGCAATTCCGCCCGTTCTATCCTGGCTGAATCGATCTTGAACACCGAAGGCAAAGGCCGCTTCCGCGCCTTTTCGGCCGGCAGCACGCCCAAGGGCAAGATAAATCCCTGGGCCGTCAGGACACTGGATGCTCTCGGCTATCCCTCTTCCGGCTTCAGCTCGAAACGCTGGGATGTCTTTGCCGAGCCGGGCGCACCGCAGATGGATTTTATCATTACCGTCTGCGACGACGCAGCAGGGGAAGCCTGCCCGGTATGGCCCGGCCATCCCGCTTCCGCGCATTGGGGCATCGAGGACCCCTCCACCGTCGAAGGTTCCGAACTGGACAAGGGCCGCGCCTTTGCACAGGCTGCCCGCTACCTGAAAAATCGGATCATGCTCCTGGTCAACCTGCCGATTACATCGGTCGACCGGCTGGCATTGGAAGCGCATCTGCACGAGATCGGCCAGATAGAAGGCTCGACATCGCTGGAGGCCTAAGCGGATGATCTCATGACGCATTTCAAGGGCGAGCGGGGCTTTCCCGCGCAGATTGACGCATGGATGACATAGCGATTGCAAGGCGGGTCGGCTTGCAAATACAGTGATTTCAGAAATTTCTGAAATCACTGACAATGGGGTGCAACCATGAATCTTCCGCCTCTCGTACAATCCTTCGTGCTTCATTTTGGGGAAATGGGTTCGCGCTGGGGCATCAACCGCACGGTCGGGCAGATCTATGCCCTGCTCTTCGTCTCCCCGACACCCGTCTGCGCGGAAGAGATCGTCGAAGCCCTCGGCATTTCCCGCTCGAACGTCTCCATGAGCCTGCGCGAGTTGCAGGCCTGGAACCTCGTGCTGCTCAAACACAAGCCCGACGACCGCCGCGACTTCTTCACAACGCCGGATGATGTCTGGCAGATCCTGCGCACGCTCGCCGAAGAGCGCAAGAAACGCGAGGTCGACCCCACCCTTTCGATGCTGCGCGAAATCCTGATGCAACAGCCGGCCAGCGATGCCGAACGCCATGCGCAGGCGCGGATGAGCGAGATGTACGGCCTGATCGAGCGCCTGACCAATTGGTACGAGGACGTCAAGCAGTTGGAGACCGAGCGGCTCGCCACTCTGCTGCTGCTCGGCTCGAAGGTGACGAAGCTGCTGGAGGCCAAGGACCGTGTCGTCTCGCTCGGCCGCCGCCGTTCCAAAACGGCGAAAGAGGATTGAACGATGACGACGGCTTTCTTCGATCCCGACCTCAGCCCGGAAGAAACGCAGACGGTAGCGCCCGATGCCGGGCCGGCGGCAAAGCGAAATCGGCCAGTCCGACCACGAAAGCCGGCAGGGCTCTTGCTTGCCGCAGCCCTGCAGACCGCGGCAGCTCTGGTCTGGATTCCGCAGGCAGCCCTCCTCGCCTTCAGCGTTGGCGTCATAAACGATGGCGACAGCACGATGGATGTGGCCTTTACAGCGCTTGCAATACTGGCGCTCGGCATCGTTCGCGCCGCTCTCGATGCCGCCGGCGGACGCACCGCCTTCCGTACGGCGAGATGCGAACTGACATCGCGGCGCAATCGCGCCGTTGCAGCGCTTGCGGCCCGCTCACCGCTCGATATCGGCAAGCCGGCCTCCGGTCTCGCCGCGAGTGTCGTCGGCGAACAGGCCGAGGCGATCGTCCCCTATCTCGCCCGTTTCCAGCCGGTACGTATGAAGGCAAGCGCGGTGCCGCTCGTCATCCTTGCCTGCGTCTTTCCCGTTTCCTGGATTGCGGGTCTCATCCTGCTTATCTCGGCACCGCTCATCCCGATTTTCATGGCTTTGATCGGCTGGCGCGCCAAAGCTGCCAGTGAAAAGCAACTGGCCGAAACCGGCGGCCTCAACGCCTTTCTGCTCGACCGCCTGCGTGGGCTAACGACGATCCGCGCGCTCGGCGCCGTCGATGTCACGGCCACACGGCTGCGCGCCGATGCGGATTCGCTGCGGCAGCGTACGATGGCGGTGTTGAAGATCGCCTTTCTGTCCTCTGCCGTTCTCGAGCTTTTCGCCGCCCTCGGCGTTGCCGCAACCGCCGTTTACATCGGCTTCAGCCTGTTGGGCTCGATCGATATCGGTACATGGCATGGCCGGCTCACACTGACGCAAGGGCTTTTCATCCTTCTGCTCGCCCCGACCTTTTTCGAACCCTTGCGCGAACTTTCAGCCGTTTGGCACGATCGCGCCAATGGCGAAGCGGCGCTTGCGGCATTGAACGCCCTATCCTCGCAAGGACCTACAATTCTTGGTGGCGATGAACGAGATATCGGCGATGGCCAGATGCTGCCTGCCGCTCCCTCCGTTGAGATCGACCGGCTTGCCTTCCGCTACGCGCCGGACCTTCCGGCGGTCATCGACAATCTCTGTCTCGACGTTGCGGCCGGAGAACATGTAGCGCTTTGGGGCGCCAGCGGCTCCGGCAAGACCACGATCCTCTCGCTGATCGCAGGGCTCGCGCCACGGGAAGCCGGTGTGATCAGGATCGGCGGCATCCCGCTGGCTGACAATAACGCCGCCTCCCTTCGCCGTCGCATGGCCTGGATCGGACAACGGCCGCATATTTTCTCCGGCAGCCTGAAGAGAAATGTCGGCCTCGGACGCGCCGATATCGATGACCGCGCCATCGACGATGCACTTCGCAGCGTGCGTTTGGACGGCGTGATTGCTGCGAACGAGATCGCCGCAGTCGGCGAAAACGGCCTTGGCCTTTCCGGCGGAGAAGCGCTGCGGTTGGCACTGGCCCGTGTAGCCGCCAACCGGGAGGCCAGCATCATCCTCGCCGACGAGCCGACCGGTCATCTCGACGCCGCCACCGCGGCCGAGGTGACCGAAGCTTTGTTGGCATTGGCGAAGGGCCGCACCCTGATCGTCGCGACGCACGACCCGATGCTTGCATCGCGCCTCGACCGCGTCATTCGGCTCGAAGCGGACCGCAAGGAGATTGCCGCGTGAGACGGAGCCTCGCAACGCTTCTCCCGGTCATCCGCCTGTTCCATGCCGAGCGCGGACGCGGTCTCTGCCTCGGCGCGGTGCTATCGGCGGTGGCCGTGTTGGCTGGCGCCGGATTGCTCGGCCTTTCCGGCTGGTTCATCACCGCGACGGCGCTCGCCGGTGCCTCGGCAACGACCGCCATCGTCTTCGACGTCTTCGCGCCATCGGCCGGCATCCGCCTGCTCGCCATCGGCCGCACGGCAGCACGCTATGGCGAGCGGTTGGTAACCCATGACGTAACCTTGCGCGTTCTCGCGGCCTTGCGCGAAAGGCTCTTTCGCGGCTGGGCAACGCCCGGTAGCGCCGCAGCCATGATGCGTCGCCCGGCCAAGCTACTGTTCCGGCTCACAGCCGACATCGACGCGCTGGATTCGCTTTACCTGCGGGTGCTGCTGCCTGCAGGCGTCGCCCTGCTGTCGGCGCTTGCCGTCGGTGTAGCGCTGGGCCTGATGCAGCCGCTCTTTGGGATTGTGATCGGCCTTTGGCTCATCACCACCGGCCTCGCCATCCCCTTGATCGCCGGCCGAATGGCAATGAAACCCGGACGTCGCCGTGCCCACGCGATGGAAGCGCTCCGCGCGCGCATCATCGATCTGGTCGCCGGCCAGACAGATCTCGCCATGACCGGCCGCCTGCGGGCGCAACGCGTCACCATCGGCGAGGCTGACCGGCGTCTCGCGGAAGCGGACCACGCATTGAACAGGATCGAAAACGTCGTTGGCATCGGCTTCTCGCTCGCCTCCACCCTTCTGCTGACAGCCACGCTGTTGACTGTCGCCATTCTGGCAAAAGAGGGCGTCATCGGCGCTCCGGCAGCCGCCTTCGGCTTGCTGATCGCCTTTGCCGCCACGGAGCCTTTCGCAGCACTGCGTCGTGGCGCGCTGGAGCTCGGCCGCACGCTGCTTGCCGCCAGGCGTATTGCCCCGCGCCTCGCCCCTAGAAACGTAGCCTCTGAGATCGCACGACCGCATAAAGGTTATGCGTTCCAGTTGGACGTCGTCAGCGCTCGTTACGAGAGCGCCCGGCATCCGGCAATCGAGACCCTTTCCCTGTCGCTAGCCGTCGGCGAACCACTTGCTCTTGTCGGGGCCAGCGGCGCCGGAAAATCCACGATATTGGCTTTGCTTGCCGGCGAAATCGCTCCGGCGTCCGGCACGGTCGCCTCTCTCCAGGCGACCACGCTGACGCAACGCACTGAACTCTTCGACGATACGATCCGCGGCAACCTGTTGCTCGCCAACCCGCGTGCAAGCGACGAAAGGCTTCACCAAGTACTGGAGGCTGCAGGCCTCCTTGCTGACATCAAGGCATTGCCGAAAGGGCTTTCGGCTCGCCTCGGCGAAGGCGGCATCGGCCTGTCCGGCGGCCAATCGCGCCGGCTGGCACTTGCCCGGCTTTTCCTGCGCGACACGCCGCTCTGGCTGCTCGATGAACCGACCGAAGGGCTCGACAGCGAAACCGCGCGCGCCGTTTTACGCGAGATCGCCGGCAACGCCACCGGCGGCAGCCTCGTCATCGCCACGCACATACGCCGCGAAGCCGCGATCGCCGATCGCATCGTCATGCTCGAACACGGCCGCGTCACGGCAACGGCGCGGCGCGGCGAACCAGAATTCGACGCCATCCTGAACCGGCTGCGGCCGGACTGAGGCGGCAAACTGAAAGTACAATTACGGCGCCCCGAATAGCGCCGCGCGACCAAACCCCGTTGGACCGTGGGAGAAAGACTATGGAACTCGACATCGTGGCGCTATCGCGCCTGCAGTTCGCGATGACGGCGCTTTATCACTTCCTGTTCGTACCGCTGACGCTCGGCCTCTCCGTGTTGCTTGCCATTATGGAGACGACCTATGTCATGACGGGACGGCAGATCTGGCGCCAGATGACCAAATTCTGGGGCACGCTGTTCGGCATCAACTTCGTGCTTGGCGTCGCCACCGGCATCGTCATGGAATTCCAGTTCGGCATGAACTGGAGCTATTACAGCTACTACGTCGGCGATATCTTCGGTGCGCCGTTGGCAATCGAAGGGCTGATGGCCTTCTTTCTGGAGGCGACCTTCGTCGGCCTGTTCTTCTTCGGTTGGGACAGGCTCTCCAAGGTCGGGCATCTCATTGCCACCTGGGCCGTCGCGCTCGGCTCCAACTTCTCGGCACTCTGGATTCTCATTGCCAATGGCTGGATGCAGAATCCCATCGGTTCGGCACTCAATCCGCAGACAATGCGTATGGAGATCACCAGCTTTTTCGATGTCGTCTTCAACCCTGTCGCCCAGGCAAAGTTCGTTCACACGGTATCGGCCGGCTACGTCTGCGCCTCCATCTTCGTGCTCGGCGTTTCCGCCTGGTACATGTTGAAGGGTCGCCACATCGAGATCGCCAAGCGCTCGATGACGGTCGCCGCCTCCTTCGGCCTGGCTTCGGCCCTTTCGGTCGTCGTCCTCGGCGACGAGAGCGGCTATCTGTCTACCGAGCATCAGAAGATGAAGCTCGCGGCAATCGAGGCCATGTGGGAAACTGAACCGGCGCCCGCAGCCTTCACGGCCTTCGGCTTTCCGGATCAGCAGGCGCGCGAGACTCATTATGCCGTGCACATACCGTGGGTCATGGGCCTGATCGGCACGCGCTCGCTGACCACCGAAATCCCCGGCATCAACCAACTTGAGGAGCAGGCGAAGACCCGCATCCGCGACGGCATCAAGGCCTACGACGCGCTGTTGAAGATCCGCGCCGCTCAACCGGCCGCCGCCGGCGCCACGGCCCAGGACACCTCCATCCAGCAGGCACGCGCCTCCTTCGAAGATATCGGCCATGAGCTCGGCTACGCCCTGCTTCTGAAGCGCTATGTCGATGATCCCCGTCAGGCGACCGACGCCCAGATCGATCAGGCCGCCCGCGATACCATCCCGAACGTGCCGACCCTCTTCTGGTCCTTCCGCATCATGGTCAGTCTCGGCATGTTCTTCATTCTGCTGACGGCAACCTTCTTTTGGCTCTCGGCCCGCCGCCAGCTTAACCGTTCCCGTCTGTTGCTCAGGATCGCCGTATTCGCCATCCCGCTGCCTTGGGTTGCCATCGAGGTCGGCTGGGTCGTCGCCGAGTTCGGCCGCCAGCCCTGGATTATCGAAGGCGTGCTACCAACCGCCGCCGCTGTTTCCAATCTCGGAGCCGGTAGCGTGCTTCTCACCCTGCTCGGCTTCGCCGCGATCTACACGGTGCTGATCGTCATCGAGATGAGCCTCATGCTGAAGGCCATCCGCAAAGGCCCGGAACCGGACGACGAGCCGGAAGCCGACCTCATCTCCGAAACTCTCGTTCCCGCTGCGGAGTAACCACCATGATCCTGCATGAATTGATCGACTACGAAACCCTGCGCATTATCTGGTGGCTGCTGCTCGGCGTTCTGCTGATCGCCTTTGCGGTGACCGACGGCTTCGATCTCGGTATCGGCGCCCTCCTGCCCTTCGTCGCGAGGACGGATACCGAGCGGCGTATCGCCATCAATTCGATCGGCGCGACCTGGGAAGGCAATCAGGTCTGGCTGATCCTCGGCGGCGGTGCCATCTTCGCCGCCTGGCCGCCGCTTTATGCAGTCTCCTTCTCCGGCTTCTATCTGGCGATGTTCGCGATCCTCTTCGCGCTGATCCTGAGGCCGGTGGCGTTCAAATACCGCTCCAAGCGGGACAGCGCCCGCTGGAAGGCCGGCTGGGACTGGGCGCTTTTCATCGGCGGCTTCGTTCCTTCGCTGATCTTCGGTGTCGCCGTCGGCAATGTGCTGCAAGGTGTGCCGTTCCGCTTTGCCGACGACATGCGGATCTATTACGAGGGTTCTTTCTTCGAGCTGCTTAATCCCTACGCCCTGCTTTGTGGCCTGCTCTCCGTCGCCATGCTCACCATGCATGGCGCGGCCTGGCTGCAGTTGAAGACGAATGGCATCGTAGCGGAGCGGGCCCGCAGTTATGGCATCATGGCGGCGCTCGCGACGATCGTGCTATTTGCCCTCGGCGGCCTCGCCCTGTGGTACGGCATCGACGGCTACCGCATCACCAGTGAGATCAACACGATCGGGCCGTCCAATCCGCTTTTGAAGACCGTCGATCATGCTGCCGATGCCTGGCTCAGCAATTATCACAGCCACCCCTGGATGATGATTGCGCCGACCATGGGCTTTCTCGGCGCTATCGCGGCACTTGTGTCGATGCTTGCCCGTCGTGAACTGGCGCCGCTGCTCTTCAGCCAGCTCGCCATCATCGGCATCATTTCGACGGTCGGCCTCTCGATGTTCCCCTTCATCCTGCCATCCTCACTCGACCCGCGCTCCAGCCTCACGGTCTGGGATGCATCGTCCAGCCATATGACGCTGTTCATCATGCTGGTCGTGGCGCTGATCTTCCTGCCGATCATCTTCCTCTATACGGCCTGGGTTTACCGAGTGCTCTGGGGCAAGATCGACACCAATACGGTCAACGACAAGAGCGGCCACGCCTACTGATCTCGAAAAGGAGAAAGAACATGTGGTATTTCGCCTGGCTCCTCGGCTTCCCCCTCGCCGCCGCCTTCGCTGTCCTCAATGCAATGTGGTACGAAATCGTTGACGACGATGCAAAGAAGCAGGGATTGCCGAAGCAGGCTCCCTAAGCTCGATCTTGCAGATTTCGCCGGGCGCGATCCTTTCGTCGCGCTTGGCCTGACGGTTCGGCTCAATGGAACAAACAGCCGCCGAATTGCCTTTTGCCGCCGTAAATCCTGCAGTTTGACGGCGCTCCAGTCTTCGCTTTGCACATAGCGGCGAGTCTGCGTTCCCTACTCCTCCGAGGATGCCGGTATCATGACGAACGGAAACCTGCTTCTGACTTTCAATGCCGGGTCCTCGACCGTCAAAATCGGCGTGTTTGAGATCCGGGCAGGCAAAGCCGACCGCATCGGCAAGGGCCTGATCGACTTTCGCCGCCGCCCCCTTACCTTCCATTTGACGGAGGGGCCTGCCGCCTTCGATCGTTCCCTGCAAACCGATGCGGATGAGCAATTGCATGAGGTCGTGGACGAAACTTTCGGCATCCTTGGCGAGCATTTCGATATGTCGGCGGTCTACGCCGTCGGCCATCGCGTCGTCCATGGAGGCGATTTGTTCACCGGTCCCGTGCGCCTCGATGAAGACCGTATCCGCGATATCGACGGCCTGACCGTGCTTGCACCGCTGCACCAGCCGCAGGCGCTGCGCCTGATCCGCGCCGTCAAGCATTTGCGACCGACGCTTGCACAAACCGCCTCCTTCGACACGGCCTTCCACGCGACACAGAGCGATCTCGTTCGCCGCTTAGCTCTGCCGCGCGCGCTGCACGATCAGGGGATCAAACGGTACGGCTTTCACGGCCTTTCCTATGCCTTCATCGCCGCCGAGATGCGGCGGCGGGCACCCAAGGCGGCTGCTGGCAAGGTCGTCGTCGCCCATCTTGGCAGCGGGGCCAGCCTCTGCGCCCTCGATAGGGGCGAAAGCCGGGATTGCAGCATGGGCTTCTCGACGCTGGATGGCATTCCCATGGCGACACGCTGCGGCAATCTCGATCCCGGTGTGCTGCTGCATCTGCTCGGGCCGAAAGGCGGGACGCTGGAAGAGCTCGAAGACATGCTCTACCACAAATCCGGCCTGCTCGGTGTCTCCGGCATCAGCGCCGACACGCGGGATCTGCTGAAGAGCCAGAGGTCGGAGGCGCGAGAGGCGATCGCCCTGTTTTGTCTGCGCATCGGCGGCGAAGTCGGCCGAATGGCGGCAACGCTCGGGGGTCTGGACAGCATCGTCTTCACTGCCGGCGTCGGCGAGCATCAGCCGGAAATTCGCGCTGACATCTGCGACCGCCTGCACTGGCTGGGGCTTGAGATCGACAGGCATGCGAACGCAGCCAATGCGCCTATCATTAGCACATCATCAAGTTCTGCTACGGCTTTCGTCATCCCGACGGACGAAGAGCAGATTATTGCCGATGAAGCCCTGTCGATTTTTGCGGGCGAATGATCCAGATCATAAGTGCCCCGCTCTATCGGCGATAGTTTCGTATTCAACCCCATTGAATTGGAGCAATCACATGAAAGAGCAGGTAACCGCACCCTCCGCCACCGTGCTTGGCACCACCGAACTCGACCTTATCGACCGCTATTGGCGCGCCGCCAACTATCTCTCGGTCGGCCAGATCTATCTTCTCGACAATCCCCTGCTGCGCGAGCCGCTGACGGCCGACCATATCAAGCCCCGCCTGCTCGGCCACTGGGGCACAACCCCCGGCCTCAATTTCATCTACGCCCATCTCAATCGCATCATCCGCAATCGCGATCTCGATATCATCTATATCTGCGGCCCCGGCCACGGTGGTCCCGGCATGGTCGCCAATACCTATCTCGAAGGCACCTACAGCGAAATCTATCCGGATATCTCCGCGGATACCGACGGCATGCGCAAACTCTTCCGTCAGTTTTCCTTTCCCGGCGGCATTCCGAGCCATGCGGCGCCGGAGACGCCCGGCTCGATCCATGAGGGCGGCGAACTTGGTTATGCCCTTGTCCACGCCTATGGCGCCGTCTTCGACAATCCCGATCTGATCGCTGCCTGCGTGGTCGGCGATGGCGAGGCCGAAACCGGCCCTCTGGCAGCAAGCTGGCATTCCAACAAGTTCATCAACCCCGCCCGCGACGGCGCCGTGCTGCCGATCCTGCATCTGAACGGCTATAAGATCGCCAACCCCACCCTTCTCGGCCGCGCCGGCGATGAGGATCTCCGCCAGCTCTTCACCGGCTATGGCTATGAGCCTTTCTTTGTCGAGGGTTCTGACCCTCACCAGATGCATCAGGCCATGGCCGCGACCTTCGAACAGGCCTTTGATCGCATTCGCGCCATCCAACAGGAGGCCCGCAACGGCGCGCCCGGCAATTCCTGCCCGCGTTGGCCGATGATCGTATTCAGAAGCCCGAAGGGCTGGACGGGCCCCAAGGAAGTCGATGGTAAGAAGGTCGAAGGTTTCTGGCGGGCCCATCAGGTGCCGGTTTCCAATTGCCGCGAAGATGCCGCCCATCGGAAAATCCTGGAAGACTGGATGCGAAGCTACGATCCGCAGGATCTCTTCGACACCGACGGACGCCTGAAGGGCGATTTGCGTGCACTTGCACCGGCAGGCAAACGGCGCATGGGTGCCAATCCCCATGCCAATGGCGGCCTTCTGCGCCGCGAACTCATAACGCCTGCGATCGGTGATTACGCGGTTGCCGTCAAGGAAGAGCGCGGCAGAACGGTGGCGCAATCGACGGAAATCCTTGGTCGCTATCTGCGCGATATCCTGACCCTCAACGCAGACAACGCCAATTTCCGCATCTTCGGTCCCGACGAGACGGAATCCAATCGTCTCGGCAGCGTCTTCGAAGTGACAGACCGTGTCTGGATGGAAGAAATCAAGCCCTATGACGTCGGTCTAGCCCGTGACGGCAGGGTGATGGAGGTCCTAAGCGAACACCTTTGCCAGGGCTGGCTGGAAGGTTACCTGCTGACTGGACGTCATGGCCTGTTTTCCTGCTACGAAGCTTTCATCCATATCGTGGATTCGATGTTCAACCAGCATGCCAAGTGGCTGAAGGTGTCGCGCGAACTGCCGTGGCGCAAACCGGTTTCTTCGCTGAACTACCTGCTGACGTCGCATGTCTGGCGGCAGGACCATAACGGCTTCAGCCACCAGGACCCTGGCTTTGTCGATCTCGTTGCCAACAAAAAATCAGACATCGTGCGCATCTATCTGCCGCCGGACGCCAATACGCTGCTGTGGACATCAGATCATTGCCTGAAGACCTATAATCGCATCAACGTCATCGTCGCCGGCAAGCAACCGGAACTGCAGTGGCTGCCGATGGACGAAGCCGTCCAGCATTGCGAGGCCGGCATCGGTATCTGGCATTGGGCAAGCAACGAACAGAGCGCCGTGGAGCCCGATGTCGTCATGGCCTGCGCCGGCGACGTGCCGACCATGGAGACGCTTGCCGCGGTCGATCTCCTCCGCCAGAACATTCCGGAACTGTCGATCCGCGTCGTCAACGTCGTCGACCTGATGGCGCTGCAATCCAACGAGCAGCATCCGCATGGTCTCACTGATGAGATCTTTGACAAGCTGTTCACGCCGGATCGGCCTGTCATCTTCGCCTATCACGGCTATCCCTATCTGATCCATCGCCTCACCTATCGGCGAACCAACCATGGCAACATTCATGTTCGCGGCTTCATCGAGGAAGGAACGACAACAACGCCGTTCGACATGACCGTTCTCAACGAACTTGACCGCTACCACCTCGCCATTGGGGCAATCGAGCGCGTGCCGGGACTGAAGGAAAAGGCCACCGATGCGGTCAAGCTTTTCCGCGACAAACTCGAAGAGCATCATCGTTACGTCCGCCAGCATGGCGAGGACATGCCGGAGATCAGCGGATGGAAATGGCCCTATGATAATAAAGGTGCGCGTATCACCTGAGCGGATCGGCAGAAAAAGCAGGAAATGAGAGGTCACGTCCGGCGCTATCCGCCTGCGGCGGCGAGACAGCAATGTGCGTCAAGCCAGCCGTAAGGTATTGAGCGAAAACGATCCTGCACCGTAGCCAGGAGAGGCCAATCTTCTGAATGCGCGGCATCGTGACAGAACGATCTTCACGGTGTCGGCCCATAAATGATCGGATACCAATCAAATTCTAGCAAGTTTGTTGATAGGATAGGTGCAGATCTTACATTGCGTTGCACACTCACGCTCTCCGAGGCGATATGCCGATAACAGGAGCAAGATAGCCGGCTCTCATAACCTTCCATCCATCGGTTGAATTCCAGCCTCCGCCAGCCGAGGCTTTCTGGCTGGGCGCCGATAGAAGACAGAGTGATCTCATCGCTCTTGAGAGAGCCCGCTCCCCAGGATTACACCGCGCGATCCGAACAGTCCTTATTTTTCAATAGCTACCGTCCTCAAACCGAACGACTGCGGACATTGTCGCGCGATTGCGGTCTCACTTTTCGGACCGCCGATAATCGAGAAAACCGCACCTGGAAAGGCTTTACGGGCACGCCCTCAATCAATTAGGTGGCCTGCAAAACCGCGCCTTAGAGTTGTGATTAGATGATGCTTACATTACGTCACATTGAGTCGCAGGGGGATTAATCCCCATTTTATCATGACATGAAACACCAAGCGGTATAATATTCGCGCCGAGATGGAACGCATTTATCCTTGGGGGGCGACACGTGTCCATCAGTTCCAGAACGAAACGCCGGATCGGTCGCAATGCACCGACGGTCATCATAATAGACCACCATACACTTGCCCGTACGACCATCGTGAAACTTCTTGAGCACGAACTCGCCGGCTGGGAATTTGTTGATATGGTCTCTACTGAGAGTCTTGATAGGGCTCTTGGAATGGACGTGCGTCTGATTGCTTTGGGTTTGGAGGGCAGGAGCGTAGAGAGCGCCGGTCTGCTTGACGATCTTACGGCGATTGCCGAACGTTTTTCCGAAGCACCGATCGCGCTGCTGTCGAGTACGGATGACGCCTCGCTGGCCTCTCAGGCGCTGAAAATGGGCATTCGAGGCTTCTTCACCACGTCCATTCCCATAGAGATTGCCCTTGCCGGGCTACGGCTCGTTCTCGCAGGCGGCATATTCTGTCCGCAGCCGCTGGATACGCTGACGACCGGCCCAACCAGGCACATCGACTCTCATGAGGATGGTCACAGGATGATAGAGGCGCGGGCGCATAGTCCCGATCTTGCCGACTTCACGCCGCGCGAAGCGGATGTGCTTGCAGAATTGCAGCGCGGCTGTTCGAATAAGGTCATTGCGGGAAAGCTCAACCTGTCAGGCCACACGGTGAAAATGCACGTGCAGCACATTATGCGCAAGTTGCAGGTCCAGAACCGGACCGAAGTCGTTGCCCGTCTAGGTTATAGGCTAACCAACGGACATGATGTGGCGGCATCGTAAATTAAGCGCTTTCCTTGGAAGTCTTTTCAAGCATTTCGCTTAACGTTGCCGCAGCCAGCATGGTCTCAGCCAATAGCTTCTTGAGCTTCCGGTTCTCCTCCTCCAGGGCCTTGAGCCTTTTGACGTCGAAGCCGACATTCTTGAGCTGCAGGGATTGCCACCGATAGAAGGTCGGCTCGCTGATCCCGTATTTGCTGCACACGTCCGTCACTGTCATGCCACCCTGATGCTCCTTCAGAATGTCCATGATCCTGTCATCATTGAATTTTCTCTTACCCATCACTGCGTCCCTTCGACGGCGACATGCTAGAAATTCAGAGGCGCCAGGAAGGAATGGTGGGAGTACCAATCCATATTCGCGTCGCATTTCCGAGTCTTCTGCTTCGGAGCTCACTTCAATCCTCACGAAACGCTCTGTTGAAGCTATCCAGAAGCGGTCTGATTGCATAAAACGCGACACTGCTCTTGCCCGTTTCGATCAATGTTTGGGCGGGCATGCCCGGAACCATCGCGACATCGTGCATCTTCGCCAATCGTTCGTCTGTCACGCGGATCGTCGCTGCATAGTAGGCCTGACCGGTCTGCTTATCGACAAGGCGATCCGCGGAGACATAGTCCACGATACCTTTCAGCAGCGGAACCCGCCGCTGATTATAAGGTAGAAGATGAACTTGTGCATCCAACCCCGGTCGCACCAAATTAATATCCTCCGGCCGGACATGGGCCGATATCACGAGATGGGCTTCGCGCGGTACCAGATCGACAAGTGGTTCACCCGCGCCGACCACGCCGCCTGCCGTATGAAAATGCAGGTCCATGATCACCCCGTCCTCGGGCGCCCGGATTTCGGTTCTGGCAAGCTGATCGTCGATCGCCCGCAAACGTTCGCTCAACTGCAGAATCTGACTTTCCGTGTCGCGCAGACCCTGAGCGACCTCATTCAACCGATCGCTCTGCAGCTTCACCAGATTGGCCTGCGCCTCGCTGATCACCTGATAGGCACGCGATATCTGGGCGTCCACCTCACCAGCCTGACCATCGATGTCGGCCTTCTCACGCCCGAGATTGAAAATCCTGCTCTTTCTCTCCGCCCCTTTGGAAACGAGGCTGGTGGCCGACTCCATCTCCTGCCGGGAGATCTCGGCCCTGTCGGCAAGCGATGCCTTCTGCGCGCCGAGACCCATGATCTCCTGCTGAACCTGCCGCATCTTCTCCTGCGTGATCCCGATCTCGGATTGCATCACCTGGCGGCGCGTCTCGAATATCCTTTGCTGCCCCACCATGATGGCTTTGACCGACGGAGTGTCGTTCATCAACGCTATAAGGTCCTGTGGGAAGGTGATCTGGTCGGTGCCACTCTCTTCGGCAACCAGGCGCGCATGCATGCCCTCGGCGTCCCAGAGCTGCCCTTGAACGCTATCCCGTTCCGACCGCGACTTCGTATCGTCAAGTTCGATGAGCACCTGCCCCGAAGTGACGGCGTCACCGTTCTTGACGAGAATCTGTCGTATGATTCCGCCCTCCAGATGCTGGATGGTCTTGCGGCTGAACTCCGGCTCCACGACACCCGACGCCACCGCCGCGCTCTTCAGCGGAGCCAGGAGCGACCAAATCCCGAAACCCAGAATGAACACGCAAATCAGCAGATTGCCCGTCCGCTTCACTGACCGTAGTACCGGCATCGGCGACGGCGGTGCCAGCCTCATGAAATCGGTATCGACGACAGGGGCATAGCTCAGGAACTTCTTGGCCGCTTCCAATCGCTGTGCAGACCGGCTGCTTGGGTTTGACGCGTTTATGAATTTGGCTGAAGCGCCGGAAGGAAGGACGGTGGTCATGACGCAGCCTTTCCTTCCAGTGTCTGCGCCGGCGCCGGCGACGGCGGGCGAAGATAGGTGTCGTATATATGCTCGCTCTCCCCAAACGCATTGACCATGCCATTGCGCATGATCGCGATCTTGTTGGTGATGGGCAGAACTCCCATCCGATGGGTAATGATGACGACGATCATTCGTCTGGATCTCATGCGTTCGATCGCGTTGTACAGGATGCGTTCGCCCTCATAGTCCAGACTGGAATTCGGATCGTCGAGCACCACGAGCGAGGGATTTCCGTAAGCGGCGCGTGCCAATCCGAGCTGCTGCCGCTGAGCGCGCAGCAGCAAGTTCCCACCCTCGCCGATGTCGGTCTCGTAGCCCTGCGGCAGCCGCATGATCGTTTCGTGCAGTCCGACAAGCTTGGCCGCTTCGATGGCCCTGGTGGGGTCCGCGCCGTCCAGGCGCCCGATGACGTCCTTGATGGCTCCGCCGAAAAGTTCGATATCCTGTGGCAGATAGCCGACATGACGAGTATCGCCGCAAAGGCGCAGCGCGGAAATGTCGACGCCGCCCAGAAGGGTGCATCCGCTTGTCGGATGCAGGACGCCGGCCATGATGCGGCCGAGCGTCGACTTGCCGGATCCTGACGGGCCGATGAGCGCCATGCAATCACCCGGCAACAGGTGCAGCGTGACGCCCTTCACTATGGGCCGATCAGCAAACTGCAAGGCGTAGCCGACATTGTCCAGGATGAGGCCACTCGGATCGGGAACAGGGATCGTTCTGGGATCCTCCTGCGTAGACACAAGGATCAGCATCTTGTTGAGACGATTGAAGGAGTTGCGCGCAAACGCAAACGAGCGCCATGCGCCGATCGCGCCCTCGACGGGTGCAAGACCGCGGCCGAGCAACAGGCTTGAGACAAAGATGATACCGGGGCTGCTGTTATCCGCGAGCACCAGCCAGGTGGCCGCTCCCATGACCAGAATCTGGGTTAGTGTCCTGATGGATTTCGAGAACCCCAGAATGATCTCGGTGCGGTGCATCGCGGTGTCCTGGGCTTTTCTGGCCCTCTCGGCATCGCGGTAGACGATCTGCGCCGCACCGTCCTGCATTCCCATGGCACGGATCACCTGAATATATCGAAGAGCCGTCGCAAGCCGCATGTAGCTCCGCGACAGCGCAAGATTCGCCTGTGCGATCGGCTGCTGCGTCGCCAGTTCCGTCAGGAGGGCGAGCGACAGGAGAGCGACTGCGCTCAGAAGGCCGATCACGCCCAGCAGAGGATGAACGAGAAAGAGCAGCAGCAGGAATACCGGAGCCCAGGGAATATCGAAAAGAAGTGCACTTGCCGGTGAATCGAGGAACTGACGCAGCGAGGCAAGGTCGCGATAACAATCGGCCGCAACACTGGTATCCGCACGGGACGCGTATTCGAATGAAGCGTTCAGGACGTCCGGACGCAGACGATGGTCCAGCCAACTGCCGATGCGTGAAAGCGCTGCTCTGCGGACGATATCAAGGGTGGATCCGACCACCACCGCAACGGCGACGATGAGTGTCAGCATCACCAGCGTATCGACGCTGCGGCTCGACATTACCCGGTCGTATATTTGCAAAAGATAGATGGAAGGGGCGAGAAGAAAGAGATTATAGCCGCTGCTATAGAGAAAGACCAAGCCGAAGGCCCCGGCGCAGGCCCGTAGTGCCATGACCAGTTGAGTTTGCTGGCGCTGGGGTTGTGCAAGATTTGTTGGCGTCATCAGATCTCGCAGCTCCGGATTATGACAAGGCGAATGCTTGGTCGAACTGTCATAAATACGAGGATCGCTGGCCTGAACCTGCGATCCTCAGGACCCGAATTAACGGGCCGGTTGGCATAAATCGATCACGTACCGAGGTGGTGCACGTCGATGCTGCCGCCGAAAGAATTGTCAAAATGATCGAAAGCATTCGATACGGCCGTGCTGAGGGTGTCCGTATGAACCAATGCCGTCGAGATGCTGCCGCCCTCGGCCAGGTTGCCGTTACCGCCATTACCACCGGCGCCGGACACGATAGTGGCATGCTGGTCGACAAACGACTGGGTGGTTTGCGTAGCTGTCGTGGCTGCAGAAACCGCTGCTACGTCGCCGCCGCTCACAGAGCCTTGGCTACCGTTCGAAGTGGCGCTCCCGCCAGCTCCACCGGTGCTGGTGAGTGCTGAAAACGCGGCGTTATAAGCTTGGGCCAATCCGCCAGCTCCGCCACCGCCGGCATCCCAGTCAGCCGTCTGATGAACGTGATCGCCATTATGGAGATCAGTTGAGGCGCCGTAGACGTCCTGGTAGTTATTGACATAGGCACTGGGATCATAATGGATATTACCATTGCCGTATCCATCGCCGCCATTGCCGGCATTTGCGTTGCCTGCAGACGGATCGGTGAGATTGATCGTGTCAGTTATCTGTGGAATAGGCATAGTGTAGCTCCTCTCCTATTCGGTCCGAAAGTCTCCCACGGCCCGATGCCGGTACGTCATTACCTGGCAAGAAAACCGCTTGCAGACAGTGCTCGCAATTCAACCGGTGAACCAGCCGGATATTCGGAGATGTCCCTTTGGGTGGGGTATGGCCGGGAAAGAGGATGTATCCCAAATGGTTATGCCGAAATAACAGCAGGCACGGGGCTCGCAAAAAGGGGGCATGCTCTCTACGAACGCTTCCGTTGAGAGTTGGAACGCGGAACTGAAATGATCTGCGCGTGTTCCTGCGAACACGCGCTTCTGACGCAATTTCTACAAAAGTGCTGAGCGGCTTTTCCATCCGCAACTGCGAAAAAACAAAAGATAAAGCAGTCTCTGAAAGGCTCAGCCGATCTAGGTGTGCATGAAATTGAGGATGTCATCGACGAGAGCCGAATGGGCATCCGTCAGGTTACCCTCACCGCCGTGACCGCCTATGCCCGCCAGTTGCAGCGTATGCTGATCGGTGAGGACATGGTCGATCTGCTGGGCGTCGGCCGTGCCGCCGGCCGGAACAGCAATGTTGATCGGATGGAAATATCCGAGGCTGACATCGACCAAACTGCCGGTCGAAGATCCCGATCCGCCGCCGCCACCCACGCTGTGTCCGGTGAAGATCGTGTCCGACGACAAGTTGAAACTACCGCCATTGCCGCCGATACCCGCCATCTGGATACCGCCCTGGTCGAAAACCACATCGTTCGTCTGGTGGGCTTCCGCCGAGCCGCCAGCAGCGCCGATCGCGATGTTGATTGGCGAAAAAATGGCGACGTTCACATCGATCATACTGCCGATGAAGTGGCCATCGCCACCATGGCCCGCATAGTTGTCACCGTTGAAAATGAGTGTATTTCCGGCGTTTGAACCGCCGCTCTCCGGCCCCCCGCCGGCAGCCAGATTATGGTCGCCGCCCGAGCCGCCGACGCCGCCGATCTGGGTTGCACCTTGCAGAAACGCTGCGTTGTTCGTCTGTTCCGAATGCGCGACGGATCCCTCACCGCCAGCGACGGCGGTATTCACCGGAGCGAAGACGGCAACATCGGAGCTCACGATACCGCCGAAAAACAGGCCGTTGCCGCCAGTTCCGGCATGGTTGACGGAGGTGCTGCCGATACCGCCGAGCGCGACATTGCCGCTGCCGCCATCGCCGCCTAGGCCGGCCATTTCGGTAGAGTGTTGATTGATAAGCGCACCATTGCCCTGAAAGGCGTCTACTGTCGAATGAGGGCCGGCTACCGCCGTGTTGGATGGGATGAAGATCGCGAGGGGATTGCTGCTGATAAGGCCGGTCGCGATTCCGTCGCCGCCGCTTCCTGCGGAATTGACGTTCTGGTTCGATGCAAGATCCAACGGCATCCATGTCGGAACCAGCGCCAGATGTCCTGCACCGACACCGGAGAGCACGTTTTGACTCATGCTCGCGTTGGACGCGTCTTCCCCTGTCAGACGAGTTTCCGTCATCGCGGTCTCCCCCTTGCACTCTCGCGCATGGCGCGGATTGTCGAACCCCATTGTGGAATGGGACGGGCAAAAAGAAGAGCCTGCAATTCGTCTACGCCCATATGGGCGGGATGACAGCCGTTTGGCGGTCATCCCATTTGGCCGCAAGCCGTGAGCGCAAAGAGATTGGTCGGCGCACCGTGCAGCATGACTTCACGCTCGAAAGTGAAGCCGCATTTTTCCAGCACATGTCTGGAAGCGGCATTGGCCGAGCGGACGAGACCGATCATCCGTTCGGCATGCAAGCTGTTGAACGAGAAAGATAAAACATCATCTACCAATTCGGTCGCATAGCCCTGTCCCCAGCTATCCGGATGCAGGTGATAGGACAGGTTGAGACCGTCGAATTCCTTCGACACCGTCACGCCGCCGAAGCCGATCAGCCTGCCATCCGCCTCGACAGCCCAGCGACCGAATCCGTGATTACGCCAATGCTCCATGTCACGAGAGAGACGTTGAGCACTTGCGTCCCGCGTATCCGGTGTGGGATCGGGCCGATGCGCAACGAGTTCCGGCCGGGCAAAGAGGTCCGTCACGAAATCGAGATCCGCCTCCGCGGGCATGCGCAGCAGCAGGCGTTTCGTGTGTCTGACCAAAGGTGATGGCATGGGGCCGCTCTCTTGAAGCTTCACACTGCCTCAGCCAAAGGAACCTGGTCGAAGCAGCAGGCAGCCGTGGAAACGCCCATGCGGCACCCGGATGCTTGCAATGACTCTGCCGCGATTTCCACGAACAGCCGGCGGAACCAAACTGCCCGGCTGTCCGTCCGGTCAACGCGACGGTAGAGCATCGTCACCGGCTCGGCCGGCAGATCAAGCGGCGGCTCCGAAATGGTGAGGCCATGAAGCTGGGCCATGCAGCGGGCAATGGATTCCGGGATCGTGGCAATGGCCGGCATTGCCCGCAAAACCGTCGGCAGAGCCGAAAAGCGCGGCACCGTCGCCACCACCTGCCGGCGATCGCCGGTGCGGGCGAGAGCAATATCGACGTTGCTCGATGTATTGCCTTCAAAGGACACGGTGACGTGAGCGGCGGCGACAAAATCCTTGAAGCTCAGCGGCGCGGTCAGCCTTAGCTGGTGAGGGTCGTAGATACAAACCGATGCCTGCTCGAACAGCGGCGCGCGAATATGCCAGGATGCCGGCTCGTCATGCACCGAGACGCTGAAATCATAGGCGCCCTCGTCCAGCAAACGCCCGGCGTCACGCTTGTCGAAAGCCACGCCGATCAAACGCGCCCCTGGCGCCTGCAGCCGCAACCGCGCCACCAGCGGGCCGAAGAAAGCGGATTCGAGATTGTCGCACATGCCGACGCGGAACTCGCCCTGCCAGCTTGCCGGGTCGAAGGCCGTTGGCGGGCGGATGGCGCGTTCGATGCCCGAAAGTGCATCCTCGATGGCTGGCGCAATGGCGAGTGCGCGCGGCGTCGGCTGTAGACCCCGCCCGACACGCACGAACAATTCGTCATCGAGCGTCTCGCGCAATCGACGCAGCGCAGCCGACAGGCCGGGCTGGCCAAGCAGCAGGCGCTCGGCAGCGCGGCTCACATTCCGTTCCTGCATGAGCACGGAAAAGGCGAGCAACAGATTGAGATCGATTTTTCGAAGCGTAGCATCATTCATCATCACCAGTAATACCTGGCATGGTTACTATCAATTTGCAATAGGGTTAGAAGCTGTACATTTTCTCGTTCCCTGCCGCCCGCCAACCTCCCGAGAGACGGCAGCATAGGAAGGAACGATTCCGATGACTTATTCCAAATCACGAAGTGGGGCCGGGCTGGCATTGCTGCTGCTTTGCGCCGCCAACTTCCTGGACGCCATGGATGTCTCCACCATCGGCGTGGCCCTGCCCGCAATCCAAACCGAGCTCGGCATACAGGCGACATCGCTGCAATGGGCCGTCAGCGCCTATGTGCTCGGTTATGGCGGCTTTCTGCTGCTCGGCGGCCGCGTTGCCGATCTTTTCGGCCACCGCCGCGTCTTCCTCTGGTCGCTTGGCGTCTTCGCCGCCGCCAGCATCGCCGGCGGGTTCGTCGACAGCGCGCCGACCTTGATCGCTGCACGCCTGATCAAAGGCATTGCCGCAGCCTTCACCGCGCCGGCCGCGCTCGCCCTACTGCTGTCCGTGTTTGGAGAAGGAAGCGCCCGCGCCAAGGCGCTCGGGGTGTTCTCCTCTACTGGCGCCGCCGGCTTTGTGCTCGGCATGGTGCTTGGCGGAGCCGCAACCATCATTAGCTGGCGGGCGACGCTGGTCATGGGAGCGCCCGTTGCCATCCTCGCTCTGGTGCTTGCGCCCTTCGTCCTGCCTGCCGATCATCAGCGGACCGGGCCGCGGCCTCACTTCGACTGGGCCGGTGCGCTGACGATCACGCCCGGATTGCTGCTGTTCGTCTTCGGCATCACCAACGCCGCTGCCGCCGGCTGGCAGGCATTTCCCACCTGGGGAGCATTGGTCGCGGCGCTGGTCCTCATCCTGCTCTTCCTGCTGGTCGAAGCGCGGCACAGGGATCCGATGGTGCCGCTTGCCATCTTCCGGCGGGCAAAGCTCAGCCATGCCAACGCCATCGCCGCGCTCTTCCAGGGCGTCTATGTCGGCTTCCAGTTCATCGCGACGCTCTACTATCAGGACGTCGTCGGCTGGTCGGCTTTCGCCACCGGCTTCTCCTTCGCCTTCGGCGGCGTCTGCGTGATGTTCCTCGCACCGCGATTTGCGGCGATCGGGCAAAATCGCGGCACGACCGGCCTGATGACGCTTGGTGTCGGACTGCAGGCTATCAGCTATGTCTTTTGGGTCCTCTCGGTCGGAAATATCAATCCGATCCTGCTCGTCGCCGTCTCTCAGCTATTGCTTGGCGTCGGCTATGCCATGACCTATCCGTCGGTGCAGGTGGCGGCACTGTCCGATGTCGAAGACGATAAGTCGGGCCTGGCCTCCGGGCTGCTGTTCGCCTCCTTCCAGATCGGCGGCGGCATCGTGTTGGCAGCCGCATCCGCCATCTTCGGCGCGGCACCAAGCTTCGGCTGGAATCCCTATATCGCCGGCACCGCCTTCGTCGCGATATTGGCCGCTACGGTGACATTGCTGGCGGCGGTCGGCCCGAGGACATCGACATCGCGTTCGAATGTCTATCAGGCGGCGGAATAGTCGGCGTCGCGAGTACCCGCATCACCTCGGGTGCGGGTACTCGTCATCAGCCCAGCTCCGATCGTCCCGAAGCGGATTGTCGGAGGATGCCATTATGACAACAGCGATGCCGCCTCGGCGGCACGCCGCATCAAGAGGTCGCGTTCCCGCTGGTTTCCGGCCAGAGCAGCGGCCGCCTCGAAAGCGGCTTTAGCCTCCCCGTAGCGGGCGAGTTTTTGGAGCAGATCACCGCGAACGCTCGGCAGCAGGTGATATCCCCTGAGCGCCGGCTCATCTGCGAGATGATCCACGATCGCCAGCCCCGCCTCCGGCCCTTCCGCCATGCCCACCGCGACCGCGCGATTGAGTTCGATGACCGGCGAAGGCATAAGCGCCGCCAGCTCCCCATAGAGCCTAGCAATACGTAACCAATCCGTCGCATCGGCCGTTCGAGCCTCCGCGTGGCAGGCGACGATTGCCGCCTGCAGTGCATAAGCGCCGCCCGCGCCGCCGAGGTCCCGCGCCCGTGCAAGTGCCCGCAGTCCCCGCCGGATCTGTAGCTGATCCCAAAGGGCGCGGTTCTGTTCCAGCAGAAGGATCGGCTCACCGACGGCATCTGTGCGCGCGGCGGTGCGTGAGGCATTCAGTTCCATCAGCGCCAGCAGCGCATGCGCTTCGGGCTCATTCGGTGCAATGGAGGTGAGGATGCGGCCCATGCGCAACGCTTCGTTGCAGAGCTGCGGCCGCAGCCAGTCCTCGCCGCGCGCCGCCGTATAGCCCTCGTTGAAAATCAGATAGACGACCTCCAATACGGAGGCAAGCCGTTGCGCGAGTTCCTCGCCGCCGGGGGTCTCATAGGCCAGCCCCGACTCCGAAAGGGTTCGTTTGGCGCGGACAATGCGCTGGGCAATCGTCGCCTCCGGCAGCAGAAAAGCTCTGGCAATCTCCTCTGTCGTCAAGCCACAAATCATCCGCAGCGCCAATGCGACGCGGGCTTCCCGCGATAGCAGCGGATGGCAGGCGGTGAAGACGAGACGGAGCAATTCGTCGCCTATGTCATCGTCGAGGGCAGCGTCTACATCGGGCATGGCCTGCTGCTCCTCGTCCATATCCAGGGCAATCATCTCATGCTTGCGCTCAAGCATCGGGCGGCGGCGCAGATGATCCAGCGCCCGCCGCTTGGCGGTCGCCATCAGCCATGCACCCGGCCTTTCCGGAACGCCGGTCTCGGGCCACCGTTCCAGCGCCGCCAACAGCGCTTCTTGAGTGAGGTCCTCCGCCAACGGCACGTCGCGCAGCATCCTTGCCAAGCTGGTGATCAGCCTGGGCTGCTCGATCCGCCATACAGCCAGGATCGTGCGGTGGGCGTCGGCGGCCGTCACGGCCGCCCGTCCCTTCTTTCAGCCATTCGCCTCAAGCGACCGCGACCGCGACCGAGTGTGCGCTGCATGGGTTCATATCCGGCGTGAAGAACGGACGAACCTCGCAGGTGCCTTCCCAGCCCGGCATGTGATCTATGTGGAGCTGCATGAATTCGACCGTCAGCGCCAGAGCCTCCTCCTTGTTCTGAAATTCGAAGATCGCATAGCCGCCGACCACTTCCTTGGCCTCGACGAACGGGCCGTCGACGATGACGAGCTTTCCGTCTTTGATGCTGACGCGGGCTCCGGTTTCCATCGGCATAAGTCCGGCGGTATCGATCATGCGGCCGGCCTTGATCTCGCGATCGGCGAGCTTGCCGATGGCTTCCATGAGCTCCGGCGTCGGCATGCCCATTTGAGCAGAAGTGATGATAGACATGAAACGCATTTGACCATTCCTCTCGAGCCGAGCCGCTGGCGCCATTGCCGCGAAATTGTCTCGCTCAATACGACGACGAAGCAACCCTTCGGAAATCGACAGACGATTTGAAAAAAATGTGCGGCTGAGTTGCCAAGTCTTGATTGTGAGTCAAGCGGATTGATCAAACGCCCCACGAAAGCCTGCAATTCGTCGAAATCCATCAGCACCGCCACCCTATCAATTCTAGTTGTGTGCAGGCAATCTGCCCAATGCAGAGAATCGAGCGCGTCTCGTGCACAAGATCCCAAATGGGCGCCTGCCACTCTTCATTGACTTCAAACGGTCGTTGAAAGATGGTTGGATCCAACATCCGAAGCCATTGGATTTTGAAGGGATGTCGTACCCTTAGCCTTGGCAATCATGAGGCCGAGGAAGCGGATAATAGGAGCCTGCATTTATGTTCGATCATGTCTCGATTGGCGTCAAAAGCCTGGAAAGAGCACGGCAATTCTATGATGCGACGCTAGCGCCGCTCGGCTATGAGCGGCTGTCGAATTTCGACGGCACGGTCGGATATGGCGCTGAACGGGCACAGTTCTGGGTCATGGAGGTGGAGCACCCCGTTCCGGCGGATCGCGGCTCCGGCCTGCATTTCTGCTTCGTCGCACCAAGCCAGGAGGCCGTCGACGCCTTTTACGCCGCCGGGCTTGCCAATGGCGGCGAAGACAACGGCAAACCGGGCATCCGGCCTGACTACAGCCAATTCTATTACGCAGCCTTCGTCATCGATCCCGACGGCTATCGTCTCGAAGCCTATTTCCAGACCGGCGAGTGACGGGCGCGCAAAGCAAGATAACAATGCTGCCCGTCGAGAAGACGAACCGCACTTCCTAAGCATCTGATGTTTCAGGCTGCTGTCAGGCTTCTACCGTAGGGAAAGCTGGGCGAAGATCGTTAGCGCGTTTCGCGAGAGCCGAATCTCGCCCTATTCCTATATGCGATGACGGAAAACGGCCTTTCCTGATGTACGACAATTATGCTGCTTACCCCAAAAGTGCTGCGCCGTTCGGCAAGCCGCTTGCCTCTTTCCTGGCGCTGTCGGCACTGTGGTGTTTGCTCCTTCTTCTCTTCAACAGATTTCCCGAGATCGATATTTCCGTCGCCCGCAGCGTCTTTACGAGTAAGCCTTGTCCGTGGACCGATTCGGCCGACGACATCTGCGGCATGTTTGCCTACGACAAGGATCGGCCCTTCGTCATCCTGCGCTCGATCACGCTCGTTTTACCCTATATCGCGGTGATCGTGCTGCTTGCAGTTCCCTTCCTCTCCTGGAAGAAACTCGGACCCAACTGGCGCACGCCGAAAATCGATCAGTGCATGGCGGCGCTGTTGTCGCTTGCGATTGGCTGTGGCCTCATCGTCAACTTGATCCTGAAAGCCTTCTCCGGCCGGCCGCGCCCCCGCGATACCGATCTCTTCGGTGGAGCGTTGGATTTCGTTCAGGCGGGCTCGTTTGCCGGCAAGTGCCTCAGGAATTGTTCCTTCGTTTCCGGAGAGTCGTCATCGGCCGGATGGCTTCTCTGTCTCGCCCTGCTGCTGCCGCCACGCTGGCGTCTTCCTCTAGGGGTGCCCCTCGCCGTGACATCGATTATGATGCCGACGATGCGTGTGCTGACCGGCGCGCACTATCTGTCCGACGCAGTCCTCGGTTGGCTTTTGTCGCTGGTCATGTTCGCAGCCATGCTGAGCGTTTTCGAGTTCTTCAACTCCAGATCGCAGCAGCATTGAGGAGAGGATTGTGGCTGCGCCGTTCAGCCGACTTTCGGAAGAACGTGCGAGCGGCAATTTCCCGGTTTTCCTTTGCTTGAAGGCGTCGTTGCCTTGCGGATGCGGGCCGCGAGTTCGCCGAGCCCGAACGGCTTTATGAGATAATCGACCGCACCGATGCTCATTCCGGCCATCTGATCCGATAGCTGATCATAAGCGGACATGATGATCACCGGCATCGAAGAGACCTTCGGCCCCATATATCTTAGCAATTCCAGGCCACTTCCGTCCGGCAGGCGAAGGTCGAGAAGAACAACGTTATAAGCTCCGGCCGAAACCGCCGCCATCGCGGACCGCAGGTCCATCGACCAATCAACTGCCCAGCCTTCGGCAAGCAAATGATCCTGCACTGCATTGCCGATGGTGGCATCGTCTTCGACCAGCAAAATCCGCACGACTTCTCCCTTATGCAAGAGATGAAGCTATGATCGGGATTTCTGACGGCGACCTGAAATTCGCCTGCCCGCAGGCGGAAAAGAGTAGATAAGGGACAGCGATCGCCAATCAGTAGTGCACAAACGAATATCGTTCAGGTAAATGTCAGCAACGGTGGGCACGGTCCCGCGCTTTAAAATAGTCAAAGTCGCGTCCTATGCGCTGCGGTTTACGGTTTCCCGACCCGCTTTTCAGGAAACGCCTTGGAGAAAAACATTGAACGATAAAAACATCCAGCCTGGCCGGCAAAGCGTCCGGCCAGCAATCGGCAGCGTCACTCTTTGCCTTTTAACCACGATTTATATCCTTCTTGTGACGAACCAGACGTTTTGGACCAAGGCCTACGGTTATTTTATTGCGGAACCCACCGCCTTTGCCGCCTTCGCCATTGGCATCGCCGCGGCCATCATGGCGCTCTTCACGTTTTTCTCCGCCAAATACCTCACGAAGCCGATCCTGATTTTCTTCGTTCTCGTGGCGGCGGTGTCCTCCTGGTTCAACGATCAGTTCGGGGTCATCATCGACAAGGAGATGATTCGCAATGCGGCGGTATCGACGGGTGCCGAGGCCGGCCATCTGATCACGCTGCGCTTTGCGACACATGTGCTGCTGACGGGCGTTTTACCCTCTCTGGTGATTGCGTGGGTGCGCATTGCGCATCGTCCCCTTCTCAAGAAGCTTGCTCATAATACCGCTGTCATCCTCTCCTGCCTCGCCGTCTTCGTGATCGCAGGCACCAGCTTCTACAAGACGTTCGCAGGTGTCGGCCGTGCGCACCCCGATCTCGTGGATATGCTCAATCCAGTCATGCCGATCACCAGCGCCGTGCGCTACGCCATCAATTCGCGCAAGGATTCAAGCATCGTCGCGCAGCCTCTGGGCACGGACGCCCACAGGGTTGGCACGAACGACAACGGCAAGCCGCGTGTGACCATCATCGTCGCCGGCGAAACGGCGCGAGCCCAAAACTTTTCCCTCGGCGGCTATGGCAAGATGACCAATCCGGAGCTGGCGAAACAGAATGTCGTCTATTTCCCCAACACCAGCAGTTGCGGGACGGCGACAGCAACCTCGATCCCTTGCCTGTTCTCGGTCTATACGCGGGAGCAATATACCCACCTGAAGGGCCTCGAGACGCAGAACCTGCTTGATGTGCTGACCCATGCCAAGGTCGATGTCTCCTGGCTGGACAATGATACTGGCAGCTATCACGTCACCGACCGCGTGCCCTACACCTATCTGCCGACATCGGCCGATCCCCGCTTCTGCAAGGATGGCGAATGCCTGGATGCGATCCTGGTGGACAAGGTCGATAACTGGCTGGACCATATCAAAGGAGACAGCGTCCTCGTGCTGCACCAGCTCGGCAGCCATGGCCCAGCCTACTACCAGCGCTATCCCGACGAGTTCCGCCGCTTTACCCCCGACTGCCGCGCCAACGATTTCGGCAGTTGCACGCCGGAGGAGATCACCAACGCCTATGACAATACGATCCTCTACACCGATCATATCGTTTCGGCGGTGATCGATAAATTGAAGCAGCGCTCAAACTCGCTGTCCGGCGCGGTCGTCTACTTCTCCGATCACGGCGAGTCGCTTGGCGAGAACGGGATTTACCTGCACGGTACACCATACATCATCGCACCTGCGCAACAGACCCATGTGCCATTCTTGGTCTGGCTGGCCGACGATCTGGCGAAGACCGGCGGCTATGACATGACCTGCCTGGCAAAACGCGCCGCTGACGGCACCCATTCTCACGACAACATCTTCCACAGCGTCCTCGGCCTGATGGATATTGCGACGAAGGTCTACGACCGCAGCCTCGATGTGTTCGCCGAATGCCGTCCGCCGAACAAGCTGGCACAATTGAATTGATGGCTGTCAGCCCCGAATCCGAATTGCGGTCTCGCTAAACCGAAGCCGCAATTCGTCCCACATCCTTCAAAGCCGCGCCGGCTGACGCACCGTGCGCTCATTCTCGACATTGCCGGTGTTGAGCGTCGTATTCCTCTCCAGCAGCGGGACCTCGCATGTCGGCTCCGCGGTCGGGCAATGTTCGACGCCGTGCGGCACGATGATGTATTCGCCGGGGCCGAGGACGATATCGCCGCCATTTTCCTCGCGCAGCTTCATGCGAAGCGTGCCTTTGACAACGAGGAACAACTCGTCCTCCTCTTCGTGATGGTGCCAATGAAAGGCGCCTTCGAGTTTGACTAGCTTGATCTGAAAGTCGTTGATGTCCCCGCAGATCCGCGGGACCCAGGGCTCATTGAACCCCGCAAAGGCCTTCGTGAGATTGATTTTCTTCAGCTCTGACATGCGCCTCTTCCTCCGACGATCGGGTGCCCAGGGACACTATCGACGGCGGCTCCGCCAAACGCAACGGTCCCGGCATTTGGGGCACACCTCCCGCTACCATCACGGCCATATCGAATTCTTCGAAGGAAACCTCCGAAACTTTGCGGATGGTTCGCCTGCGGGAACGCGCGTAAATGCCCACAACGCAATTGCGATAGGCAACGGAAACATCATGACGGCAAACACTGTCGAATTCGGGCTCGATACTTTCGGTGACGTGACGCAGGACGAAAACGAGGCCCCGGAATCTCATGCACAGGTCATCCGCGATGTGATCGAGGAAGGCGTGCTCGCAGACCAGCTCGGGATCGATTTCTTCGGCATCGGCGAGCATCATCGCCAGGATTTCGCGATTTCCTCGCCGGAAACGGTGCTTGCCGCCATTGCCGGCCGCACGTCGCGGATTCACCTCGGCTCGGCCGTGACGGTTCTGAGTTCCGATGATCCCATCCGTGTCTTCCAGCGCTTTTCCAGCCTGGACGCCGCCTCAAGCGGGCGCGCGGAGGTGATCCTCGGCCGCGGTTCGTTCACAGAATCCTTCCCGCTCTTCGGCTTTGAGCTGTCGCAGTATGAAAAGCTGTTCGAGGAAAAGCTCGATCTTTTCGCGGCTCTGCTTTCCAATGAGCCGGTCACCTGGAAGGGAACGACGCGCCCGCCGCTCAGCAATCAACGCGTCTTCCCGACGATCGAGAAGGGTCACCTGAAAACATGGATCGGTGTTGGCGGCAGTCCGGCTTCGGTCGTCCGCGCCGCGCAATATAATCTGCCGCTGATGCTGGCGATCATTGGCGGCAGCCCCTATCGCTTTCGGCCGTATATCGATCTCTATCACAGGGCATTCGCGCAATTGGGCCGCCCTGTTCAGCTGATCGGCATCCATTCGCCGGGCTATATTGCCAATACGGACGATCAGGCCCGCGAGGAGCTCTGGCCGAACTACAAGGCGATGCGCGATCGCATCGGCCGCGAACGCGGCTGGCCGCCGATAACGCGCGACGAATTCGAAAGCGAGATCGAAAACGGCTCGCTCTATGTCGGCTCGCCCGAAACGGTCGCCGCCAAGCTCGCGCCTGTCATCAAGACGCTCGGCATCAGCCGCTTCCAGTTGAAATACAGCGCCGGCACGCTCAGCCACAGCAAACTGATGCGCTGCATCGAACTTTATGCCCAGAAAGTGATCCCCGCGGTACGGGCAGCATTAGGCGACGCCTGATATCCAGAAAAAGGATCACGGTGCTCATTTTCGGCAATCAGGCCGAAATCGCGTGGAATGACATGGCAACGCCGTTCATGCAGTAGCGCAGACCTGTCGGCTTTGGTCCGTCGGGAAAGACATGGCCGAGATGGCCGCCGCAGCGGCTGCAATGCACCGCGGTACGCGTCATGCCGAAGGAATGATCCTCTGTCGTACCGACTGCGCCATCGATCGGCGCCCAAAAGCTCGGCCAGCCGGTGCCGCTATCGAACTTCGTGCTTGAGGAGAAAACATCCTGCTGGCAGCCGGCACAGGCGAAATTGCCTTTGCGCTCCTCGTGCAACAGCGGGCTGGAAAACGGATATTCCGTCCCCTCCTCGCGCAGTACGGAATATTGGTCCGACGTCAGCAGCTTGTGCCATTCTTCGTCGGTGTGGGTAACGGGAAATTTCCCGGCCGCAACGGCTGGGCTTGATGCCAAACCAAATCGAGCCGCAACCGCCCCGAGGCCGGCAGCGATGAGAAGAAGTCGTCTGTTCAACATTCCTGGAACCTCCCGTAGAAGGGACGATCACCTGTCCCGCAAAATATACGGCGCCAATGCGGATTTTGTTACATATCTGCGCGGGAAGCACCGAAACGTGATCATGAATGTGACTTTCGGCATGGTCTTACTCGAAAAATTCGAGCGGCTTTCGGATAAGATCACGCAAAATCAACAGCTATCCGTTATCCAGGATTCACTGCATGAACAGTCTCACACCCATTCTTTCCACCATAACGGCCTCCTTCCTCGGCTCCTTCGTCGAAGTCGTGGAAGCCTTCACCATCGTCCTTGCCGTTGGGGTCACGCGAAGCTGGCGCCCGGCGCTGACGGGTGCCGCTCTCGCGCTTGCGGTGCTTGCGGCCCTCGTCCTGATCTTCGGGCCGCTGCTCGCGCTGGTACCGATCACCACGCTGCAATTCGTCGTCGGCGTTCTGCTGATCCTGTTCGGCATGCGCTGGCTGCGAAAGGCCATTCTGCGCTCGCTCGGCGTTATCGCTCTGCACGATGAGGAAGCAGCCTTCTCCAAGGAAACGGCAGCGCTCCGCCAACAATCCGAAGACCGGCGCGCCGACTATCTCGCCGGCCTTGCCTCCTTCAAGGCGGTGCTGTTGGAAGGCGTCGAGGTGGTCTTCATCGTCATCGCCGTCGGCGGTGCCCATGGCCTGACGCTCTATGCCGGCATCGGCGCCCTCGCCGCCTTCATCTTGGTCATGCTGATCGGCCTGCTGGTGCATCGCCCCCTCGCCACCGTGCCGGAAAACACGCTCAAATTCGTGGTCGGGCTGATGTTGACCAGCTTCGGCATCTTCTGGACCGGCGAAGGAATTGGCGCTGATTGGCCGGGCGCCGATCTTGCGCTTATCGCCATCTTCGCAATCGTTGCCCTGGCGTCCTTCGCCATCATCCGCGGCCTGCGCGGCTCCGTCGGCAAATCCACAGTAAAGGCAGCCCAATGAACGTCATCCGCATCGCCATATCCGAACTCATCGGCATGTTCATCGACGATGGCAGCCTCGCGGCTTTTTCCCTGATCCTGGTGATCATCGTCGCCGTCGCGGTCAAGCTTCTCGGCCTGCCACCATTGATCGGGGGGCTTCTTTTGCTGCTGGGCTGCCTCGCCATTCTGATGCACAGCGTCCGCCGCGCCGTGAAACGATGAGTTGAAATCCCTCTGCAAGCGCTGATATCCTCCCTCGACAGAGCGTCTCGCGGATGCGAAGAATTACGGGAGTTTCAGCGCGATCGAGAGGCGTTCAGATGAGCAGCGCGTATCCGGAAATCTATCTGGTTCGGCACGGACAGACGGAATGGAGCCTGTCCGGTCGGCATACCGGGCGAACCGATATTCCCCTCACCGCCGCCGGTGAAGAAGCCGCCCGCAAGGTCGCGAGCCGCCTGCCCGCCATCGATTTCGCCGCCGTCTGGTCAAGCCCGTCCCAGCGCGCCAAAAGCACCAGCACGCTCGCCGGCTTCGGCGATGCGCGTGTCGTCAAGGACGATCTGGCGGAGTGGAATTATGGTGCCTATGAAGGCGTCACCACCAAGGAAATCCTGGCTCAGCGACCCGGCTGGCAACTCTTTCGTGACGGATGCCCTGACGGCGAGACTGCGGCCGATGTCGGCGCGAGAGCAGATCGGATCATCAGCGAGCTTCGGGAGGTAACCGGCAACGTCCTGATCTTCTCCAGCGCGCATTTTCTGAGGGTCTTCGCCGCCCGCTGGCTCAGTCTGCCGCCGCAAGGTGGCGCACATTTCGTGCTCGACACCACCAGCATCAGCATCCTCGGCTATGAACACGACCTGAGCGAACCGGTCATCCGCCGCTGGAATGAGGTTTGACCAGCTTGGCAATCTTTGCCGCCGCCGCATCCGCCGCCTCGGGCGCCATGCGCGCTATACCGAACAGCAGGCCCTGCCGCGGCGGACCAAGATGCAGGGCAGACATGGAGCGAAGTGCGAAGCCATGGGCATTGATCTCCCGTATGGCCGCCTGATCATCGATGCCAGGGTCCCGGAACCAACTGGCCAGTTGCAGCCCGCCAGTGCCCCCGCCGATCTCGAGCCGATCTCCGCAATGACGGTTCAGTGCCGAAACAGCCGCTGCCATCCGCTCGGCATAGACCGCATTCATGTGCCTCAGATGCGCACGAAAGCGGCCTTCGCGGATGAAATCGGCAAGCGCCGCCTGGATATGGATCGGCACGACAGCCCCTCTCAGCCGCTGCGCGGCCGCAGCCTCGGATACGAGCCAGGATGGCACGACCGCGTAGGCGACGCGCAGGCCGGGTGCCAGCGTCTTCGAGAAAGTGCCGAGATAGGCAACCACTTCGCCGCGATCGATGCCCTGCAGCGCGGCGATCGGGCGGGAGGCATACTGGAATTCGCTATCATAATCGTCTTCCAGCACGACCGAACCATTGGCGCGGGCGAATTCCAGTAGCGCCAGGCGGCGTGGCAGGCTCATCGTGACGCCGGTCGGATATTGATGCGAGGGCGTGACATAAATCAGCCGCGGCGGCGGACCGACCGCTCTGCCGACATCGATACCCGCCTGATCGCATGGCACCGGCACGAGATCCGCGCCCGCCATCCGCAGCAAGGCCTGTGCTGTCTCATAACCCGGCTCTTCCATCCAGGCGACTGTGCCATGCGGACGATCGGGCCGCAGCAGGAGGCGCGCCAGCAGATCGATCGCTGCCACGGTGGAGGGAACGATGAGCAGTTGTTCGGGGCGGGCAATCACGCCGCGTGTGGCGGAGATGTGATCAAGGATCGCCTCACGCAGCTCGCGAATACCGCTGTGAGCGCCATAGCCGAGATCATGCACCCGCAGCGAACGGCCGCGAGCGCCGAGGCAACGTGCCCAGGCAGCGTGCGGAAAAGCTGAGACATCTGGCACGCCCGGCTCGAACAGGCCGCCCGCGGCACCCTCGGCCACCGGCATCGGACTGAGCGGCGTCGACGCAGCTTGCCCATGCAGAGGTGGTGTCGTGAATGCGGCGACGCGGGTCGCAGCACCCGTCGTCGATTGCAGATAGCCCTCCGCCTTCAGCCGCTCATAGGCGTTGACCACGGTGGAGCGTGCGACGCCGAGCGAAATCGCCAGCGTTCGTGTCGACGGCAGCCGCTGGCTCGGCGGCATCTGCCCCTGGAGAATGCGATCGCGCATCACGCGATACACCTGGCCTTCCAAATCGCCCGCCACTCGATCGAGCGTCGGCCATTGTGCGACGGCTGTCATGACATCTCCAACTGGTCTGCAAGAAATAGAAAAACTGGCCGTTTATAACCTACCTCTTTGGCGCATAAACAGAAATGATACCGATGAGGACATCATGGCTGACCTTTACCCGCCGCAGACAGAAGACTATCCGACTACCGAACGCTCACGCGTGCGGCGCGAACATCATCGCGGCAGCCATGCCCGTGCCGATGTCCATGCCATTCTGGATGCCGCGCCCCTCTGTCACGTCGGCTATGTCATCAACGGCGCACCCTATGTGACGCCGACACTGCATTGGCGCGAAGGCGACCATGTCTATTGGCACGGTTCAGCGGCGAGCCGCTTTTTGCGCGCGGCCGAGGATATGCCTGTTTGCCTCACCTGCAGCCTCATGGATGGTTACGTCCTTGCCCGCTCCGCCTTCAACCACTCGGTCAACTACCGCTCCGCCATGGTTTTCGGCACAGCCCGCCTTGTCGACGATGTCGAGGAAAAGGCCGACGCGCTCCGCCGCTTCATCGAAAATCTGTTTCCCGGCCGCTGGGACAGTCTGCGGCCGATGACGCGCCAGGAGGTGAAAGCGACGTCAGTACTGAGGATGGAAATCGACGAGGCGACGGCCAAGGTTCGCAACGGCCCGCCAGGCGATAGCGACGAGGCGGATTTCCCCGTCTGGGCAGGCGTTCTGCCGGTGCAAAGCCATCTGGCCCCGGCGGAAGCGGCGTCCGGATTGCCCGAAGGGATAGAGCTACCCGAACCGCTCGCGGCACTGATACAATCGGGCCGGATTCGATAGATTATTTTTCGCATTTGATACCAAAGGACTTCGACATGAACCTCGAAAATTGGAACGGTGTGCCGCGCCCAGAACGCATCACCCTGGAAGGCTGCTATGTCCGGCTGGAGCCGCTCGACGCGGCCCGCCATGGCGCCGATCTCTACGCCTCGGCCCAAGCGCCTGGAGCCGACGATCGCTTCCGCTATCTGTTCGAGAGTGCACCGGCCGACCTCGCCGCCTTCACGCCCTGGCTCGAAAAAGCTGCCGCCGGCACCGATCCGCTGTTCTTTGCGACGATCGACAAGCGGACGGGCAAGGCCGAAGGCCGGCAGGCGCTGATGCGCATCGATCCCGTGCATGGCGTCATCGAGATCGGCAGCATCCTCTGGGGACCGGCGATCGCCCGCAGCCGCATCACCACCGAAACGCTCTATCTCTTCGCCTCCTACGTCTTCGATACGCTCGGCTATCGCCGTTTCGAATGGAAATGCAACAATCTCAACGAGCCGTCGAAGCGCGCTGCCGAACGTTTCGGCTTCACCTTCGAAGGCATCTTCCGCCAGCACATGGTCGCCAAAGGCCTGAATCGCGACACCGCCTGGTTCGCCATGATCGACGCCGACTGGCCGCGCCTGAAGGCCGGTTACGAAAGATGGCTGTCGCCTGAGAATTTTGACGAGGCCGGGCAGCAGAAAAGCAAGCTGGCATTCGGGTAGAAACGAAGCTTATCGACCTTGCACAGGGGGAGCACGATGATGTGTTCCCCTCAAACCATTCGGAATGCGCCTCGTATCGTCTCGACAACCTCCGTAATCGGCGGCCCGTGCCGACCAACCGCAACACGGCGAGATACAACGCTTCCATCTCGGATTAAAATTTCGCTTCCTCGCCCACAATCCTCGCGGTACATATCGCGCGTATTTTACGCGCAAGCTCACCCGATCGACTAGAATCCGAGGATAATGGCATGACATTTCAAAACAGTTCGCGTCTCTACGCTGCTGTTTCATCCTTGTTGTGGCCGGCAATCTTTTGCGCCGGACTGACAGGCTCTTATTTTGCGTTTCAGTCGCATATGCAGCTCTTTTGGTTCAATGTCGTCTATCTCTCCGCCGTGGCGACGATTGCGCTTTTCGAGCGGCTTATGCCCTACGAGGAGACCTGGCTGGAGCGCGACGGCGAGACGTTTAGCAACATCGCACACACCCTTTTGAGCAAGGGCAGCGTGCAGATCGCGGCAGCCATCGCCACGTCATTTCCAATGGCTGTGGCGACTGTAGCGCAACCTTTTCTGAGCCATCAGGCGCATATTTGGCCGGAGCAATGGCCGATGGCCTTGCAGGTCGTGCTGGGGTTGATCATCGCCGAATTCGGCCTCTATGCGGCCCATCGCCTTGCGCATGAGTACCTGACACTTTGGCGTTTCCATGCCTTGCATCACAGCGTCGAGCGGTTGTGGGTCATCAATACCGGACGTTTCCACATCATCGATTCGCTGTTCAAGATCGCGCTCGGCCAGATCCCGCTCTATCTCCTCGGTGCGCCGCTGCCGGTTTTCCTGTGGATTGGCGCGGTAACCGCGTTTATCGGCCTCCTCACCCATTGCAACATCGACGTGCGTACCGGCCCGCTCGATTGGTTCCTCTCGACGCCACGCCTGCACCGCTGGCATCACTCGAAACTGCTTTCCGAGGGCAACACCAATTACGGCGAAAACCTCGTGATCTGGGACCAGATCCTCGGTACTTACTATAACCCGCCCCGCCCCTCCTCCACGGACATCGGCATCACCGGCAAGGTCGCTAAGGGTTTCCTGGCGCAGCTCGTGCAACCCTTCTCCACCAAGGGACGCAGGCAGATCATTGGGAAAAAGCCGAAGGAACTGGTGGCCAAGGAAGAGCTGGCGGCAAGGAAGGCCGCTCTACGCAAGCAGGCCGACGAGCCGATCCGCAAACGAGCTGAGGGATGACGACCAGCATCCGCTGGTTGGCATCGAAGCGTTAGCCACGGCGAATAGTGCCGCGATGCTCACCGCGCCAGCGATGGCGGGAGGCGTAGACTTTTTTGGTCGAAACCGTCGCCGTAAAATTCCAGGATGCAACCAGTGCTCGGAAACCTATTTCAAACCGAGAAGATATTGTCATTTAACGTGTATTGAAAAAGATACCACACGGGGGTACCTATCCGACGCAAATTGATGGTCATGACAGATTAGGAAAATCATTGAAATGGAAGGGAGATTTACCCCAGATCATCTCAAGCAACTTCATAGAATATTTTTCACATCGCGTGAAATAGACCGGCTTGAACGAGAATTCATCAAGCAAGGCATAGCACATTTTCACGTTTCCGGTGCCGGACATGAGTCGACGGCGCTGCTCAACGAATTCCTCCATGATGACGATTGGTTGCATCTGCATTATCGCGACAAAGCTTTGATGCTGGCGCGCGGCATGCCCATTCGTGAGTTTTTCTCCAGTCTTCTCGCCACAGCCAATTCTCATTCCGCCGGCCGACAGATGAGCGCGCATCTTTCCTCCCGCGCTCTCAACATCACCTCGATCGTCGGCCCCGTCGGCAACAATGCACTGCATGCCGTCGGCGTCGGCGCGGCGCTGAAACACAAGTCCGGCATGCCGATCGCCATTTGCTGCCTCGGTGACGGCACTACGCAGCAGGGCGAATTTGTCGAAGCCGTGGCTGAAGCCGTGCGCAGCCAATATCCCGTCGTCTTCATCGTCGAAGACAATAGTTTCTCCATCTCGACGCGCACCACCAAGCAGACCTTCTTCGATCTGCCAAACGGACCCGCCTCTTCTTTCTACGGTCTCGATATCATCCGTGCCGATGGCGATGATCTGCAGGCGTCGCGCGAAGCTTTCCGTAAAGCTGTCCGCCACAGCCGCAACAACCGCACGCCGAGCCTCGTAATTGTCAATGTCGAGCGCCTATCCGACCATACCAATGCCGATGACCAGAAGACCTATCGCACCCAGGAAGAGATCGAGACCGGCTCCGTCCGCGATCCGCTCGTCAATCTGCGTGCCGCTCTGCTGGAAGCGGGTGTCGACGCTGCCGCACTGGAACAGATCGAGAAAGATCTGACCGCCGAGGTGCAGGCGGAAGCAGCCCTTGCCCGCAAGGAAGATGCGCCGCATGTCGAGCCGGAAGCGAAGGCGCCCTACCCGGCTTCGTTCGACAAGACGACTGAATATCGCGGCGGCAAGAGTGCCGCCACGCTGACCATGCGCGAGGCGCTGAACGGCGTGCTCGACAAGCAGCTTGCCGACAATCCGGATGTCGTCCTTTTCGGCCAGGATATCGAAGACCCCAAGGGCGACGTCTTCGGCGTCACCCGCGGTCTCAGCACGAAATATCCCGAACGGGTGCACAATGCGGCGCTCAGCGAATCCACCATTGTCGGCACCGCGGTCGGCCGTGCGCTTGCCGGTCAGCGCCCGGTTGCTTTCCTGCAATTCGCCGATTTCCTGCCGCTCGCCTATAACCAGATCGTCTCGGAAATGGGCAGCATGTTCTGGCGCACCCAGGGCGCCTGGGAATCACCCGTCATCCTCATGGTGAGCTGTGGCGGCTACAAGCCGGGCCTCGGACCGTTCCATGCGCAAAGCTTCGAGAGCATGCTGGCGCACACGCCCGGTATCGACGTCGTCATGCCCTCCAGCGCCGGCGATGCCGCTGGCCTGCTCAACGCAGCCTTCGAGTCACGCCGCCCGACCGTTTTCCTCTACCCAAAGGCCGTGCTCAACAATTCCGACGGTCGCACATCCACCGATCTCGATAAGCATTTCGTCCGCCCCGGCCTCTCACGTTACGTCGCCCGCGGCCGCGACCTGACGCTGGTCACCTACGGCAACACCGTTTCGCTCTGTGCCAAGGCGGCGAGTGCCTTCGAAGCCCAGGGATTTTCGGTTGAAGTCATCGACCTCCGCTCGATCTCGCCCTGGGACGAGAAGGAAGTGCTTGCGAGCGCCAAGCGCACCAGGCGCCTGATCGTCGTGCATGAGGACAATCGCACGGTCGGCATGGGCGCCGAAATCGTCGCGACCGTCACCGAGAAGACCGACGTACCGGTCGTCGTCCGCCGGCTCGCCCGTTCGGATGCGCATGTGCCGTTTAATTTCCGCAATCAGTTGGAAACGCTGCCATCCTACAGCAAGCTGGTCGATCTGATGGCCGAGGTTCTCGAATGCGAGGTTACCTGGCATGAGGAAGACAAGTCCGGCCCGACTGCAGCCATCAAGGCCATCGGCTCCGGCCCTGCCGATGAAAGCGTGCTGGTGACCGATATGCTGGTCAAGCCCGGCGATACGATCGAAGTCGGCCAGCTCGTCGCCGTGGTCGAAGCAACCAAGGCTTCGGTCGAAATCTGCGCCAATATCGGCGGCGTTGTTCAGGAAGTTTTCGCCAAGATCGGCGATCAGATCGCCACCGACAGCGCGCTTTTGACCGTCGACGCCGACCGTGACCTCAGCGAACGCAATTTCGCGCTTGCCTCGGAAGCCCATAATAAGTTCGTGCTCCGGCGGCTGAAATCCCATTCGATCCCGGCGCTCCGCCGTCATTCCGGCAACTTCTCCGAAATTGCCGTCAGCGGCATGGGTTTTGCGACCGGCGCCCGCCGCGTCAGCAACGAAGACATCATCCATAACTGGCCGAACCGGCGCGCCGAGGAAATTTTTGCGCTGACCGGCATCAAGAGCCGCTTCTGGATTGGCCCCGACGAAGGCACGTTGAGCCTCGCGACCAAGGCTGTCCGCGATCTCTTGCGCCAGACCAATATGACGATCCATGACATGGACCTCGTCATCGCAGCGACAGGCACGCCCGATATTGCCACGCCGTCGCTTGCAAGCCGTGTTGCGGTTGCCGTTGCCGAAGATGGCGTGCGGCCTTCGCTTGCCGCCTATGACATGGGAGCCGCCTGCTCCGGCTATCTCTACGCCCTGCAGCAGGCCTACGACTTCATCGCCCAGCAGAACGACGCCAAGGTGCTGATTGTCACTTCGGAAGTGCTATCGCCGCTGCTCGACATGAACGATTTCTCGACGGCCATCCTGTTCGGCGATGCCGCCACGGCATGTCTCGTGACCAGCCGCGACATGGCGCGCAATCCGCTGTTTGCCGCGAGCCGTCCGGTCATCAGCGGCCGTCCGGAGCCGGGTGACCTTCTCTATGTGCCGCTGCCGGACGAAGGCGTCATTTCGATGAACGGCCGCTCGGTCTTCACCGAAGCCGTGCATTCCATGTCGCGCTCGATCGAGGACGCTTGCGTCGATGCCGGGCTTGAACTCGCCAATCTCGATCTTCTGGTGCCGCATCAGGCCAACCAGCGCATCATCGACACCATTGCCAAGCGCAGTGGCCGGCCGGCGCTCAGCGTCATCGAAACCTACGGCAACACCAGCTCGTCAAGCATCCCGCTTGCCATGATGCACGTTGCCAAAGAACACCCCGAGCCGCTCAATCTCGGCCTCGTCGCCTTCGGCGGCGGCATGACATCGGGCGCCGCCATCGTGCGAACGATCAAATAGCTGTAAACAACGTCAGTTCAGCCAAAACAAAACCCCGGAATCTCAGAGATTCCGGGGTTTTCCGTATGATCTACATGCCGGTACGCGTCATGCCTTCGGGCGGTTTCTCAGCGCCTCGGCTTCGGCATAAAACTTCTTTTCCCATTCCTTGTGATTGTCGAGGCCTTCGCGGATGAACGGCGTGAAGATCGCCAGGTTCATCAGCGCCCAGTTGACCACGCGGGCCGGGAATTTCAGCGGCTTGACGAAATCGACGAAGAGCACGACGCGGGTCTTGTCGGTGTGGTTCCAGGCCTCATGCTCATAGGCGTCGTCGAAAATCAGCGCCTTGCCTTCCTGCCAGTGGCAGACCTGCCTGTCGACGCGGATCGCGAGCTGATCGTTCGGCTCCGGCACGATGAGACCCACATGCAGGCGCAACACGCCGTTATAGGGGCCGCGATGAGCCGGAAGGTGTTTACCCGGCTCGAAGATCGAGAACATCGCCGTTTTCAGACCCGGAATTTTCTGCACGGCCGCCCAGGTGTTCGGGCAGGCTTTGATGTTCTGTTCGGACTTCACGCCGAAACCGAGAAGGAAGAAGGTCTTCCAGCGGCTATCCGTCGAAATGGTCTTCACATCGGTGGAAATGTCCTGGAAGGTCGGCAGCTCGCTCTGGCGCAGCAGCACCTTTTCCAGCTCGGCACGGATCGCGGGATAGTCCTTCTCGATCTCGGCGGCCCAGGGAAAGGTCGCATTGTCATAGACCGGCGGATTGCCGAGCTTGGCATATTTCAGGTTGAGGCTTTCGGCCCAAGCGACGATGCCCATGAAAAAGCGTGTCATTGCGCTGGGCCGGTCCATCGGTGCGATGCCGGCTGTGCCGAAGGTTTGTTCCGGAGCACGCGGCTCGGTGGTTGTGGGAGCTGGTACGCTCAAAGTGCTCTCCGTCATGTCTGTCTAATAGGGGCTGTATTGGGGGAGGAAATCTTGTCTCGGGAGAAATTGCGTAGAAATCTTGGAGAGGCGACGGTCCGACAATTCAGCGCTTGCCTGGCTCATCCCTGATCGACGCGCGACTCCTCTGTTATGCAATGATCACAATAGGCGATTATATGAGTTCGTTAGTCGAATTTCGCAAGGGGAACCGTTCGCAAGAGCGGCGTCTTGTTGTGCGATGAAATTCCAACGAATTTCCCGAAATGCTGCACCGCGGAATCGGCAAAAATACGGCCGACAACAATGCTTTTTGCCGCAGGCAGCTTCACATTTTCGATAGCCGCGCCAAGCGTCTCCAGCTTACATCCGGGCGCAGAGTTATGCCGTCTGGCTTTGCCCGAGCAGCCGAATGATCATGAGCCCGGCGACCAATGCGGCCAATGACAGGAAAACGGAAAACATGATATAGATCAACGAGCTCGCCCATTGGCCCCGCTCCCAGAGAGCGATGGCATCCAATGAAAAGGTCGAGAATGTCGTGAAGCCGCCGAGGATGCCCGTGGTCAGAAAGAGCCGCAACTCCTGCGACAAGCCACTGCGGAGAACGAAATATTCGGTCAGCAAGCCCATGATCAATGAGCCGACGACATTGACCACGAGAGTCCCATAGGGAAAGCCGAGACCAAACAAGCGGATGCTCGCCTGATTGACGCCAAGACGAAAGGCGCCGCCCAATCCGGCGCCAAGGAAGACGATCAGATAATTCATGGAACTCCCCTAGTAGAAATTACACAACGATATCTGCTTTCAGAAAACCTTCAGCCGTCCTGTCGCGACGACCGCATTCCAATGCCTGGCCAGCAACCTGTCGCGTTGCCTTTCAGAGCAGATCGTGACGGATCATGGCTCCGAGCCTTCCCATTGGGTTTGTGATGGCGCCCGGCGAACTTTGCCGACCATATCCCCGAGTGAATTGACGTTGAGATCGCGAACGTGACGAAGAGTGACGTCAACGGGAATGTGACTAGCGGCAGCACTCTTCACGATGCCGATGCGCTGCGACAGATAGATACTGGTGTGACCGCTGCAGATGTAGGCAAGAAAGCAGGCGACAGCGAGATAGACCGTATGCATTGCGCCGAAGAGTTCGATGCCCATGATCATGCACGCGAGCGGCGTATTGGTGGCACCTGCGAAAACCGCGACAAAACCGAGAGCCGCAAACAGATCGACCGGCGCGCCGAGAACGGCGGCAATGGCATTGCCAAGTGCGGCACCGATGAAGAATAGCGGCGTCACCTCGCCACCCTTGAAGCCGGCGCTGAGCGTCACGATCGTGAAGACAGCCTTCCAAAACCAGCTCCAGTAGTCGATACGCGCCGGATCGAAGAAACCCGGAATCGTCGCATCGCCGATATTGGGCGACCAGACACCGAGGCCCAGATATTCGCGCGTGCCGAGCAGATAGACGAGGCCGATCAGGACTGCGCTGGCGATGACCGGCCTCAGCGGCGCGTAGGCGCAGATGCTCTTGAAGAGAGCCGACATCCTATGGGAAATTTCGCTGAAGCAGCGTGCCATCAGTCCGAAAAGCACGCCGGCGACGCCGACTTTTGCCAGCAGCAGCGGGTCGAGATGAAACGTGCTCGCGGGCGTGCCGGCAAGATAGGCGACGTGATACTGAACATGTTCGATGCCCCAGGCATGGCAGGTCCAGTCGGCCGCAATGGCTGCAGCAAGAGAGGGGATCAACGCTTCATATTGCATGCGCCCGATGGTCAGCACCTCGAGCGCAAAGACCGCGCCGGCAATCGGCGTACCGAACACCGCGCCGAAACCGGCAGCAACGCCGGCCATCAGCAGGATACGAACTTCGGCATGGCTGAGACGGAAAAGCTTGGCAAAGGCGCTGGCAATACTGCCGCCGAGCTGCACTGCCGTTCCCTCGCGCCCCGCCGAACCACCGACCAGATGCGTCAATACAGTCGAGACGAGGATAAGCGGCGCCATACGCAGCGGCACGCCGCCGCCGGGCTCATGGATCTGCTCGACGATCAGATTGTTGCCACCCTCCGCCCCCCGGCCGAAGCGCTGATAGGTCAGCACCATCAGGAAGCCCGCGACCGGCATCAGAAAGATCAACCAGGGCTGATCGAAACGCGCCGCCGTTGCCCGGTCGAGGCTCCAGAGAAACAGCGCGCAGAGCGATCCGACCACGGCGGCCATCGGCACCACTAGGACGATCCATTTGAATATGCTGCGCAGTTGCTGAAAACGATGATGAAAAAATAAGGATGCGGACATCAGTTCGCCTCTCCCGGAAGACCAGCGGTGGATCTTTCGGGGAAAATGATCATTGAGCAAGAAAGGGGTAACAACAGAATTGCAGACATGACTCTACTCCTTCGCCCTATCGGACGTGTTGAGTAGGAGTCATTAGCGTCCCTGGAAATTCAGAGCAGCGGTTCGGCCACCATGGCCCGGCAGAATCCATTACCGTTGGATTCTCCATACAGACAGGCGAACGCTCCTGTCAATCCGGACAAAGTAGGCGAGACTCCATCAGCCGGCCTTGGCCACCATTTCGATCGGTGCGACTAACCCGCCTCCGACCGCCGTGCTGATATTGCCCATCCGCTCCGCCGCCCTCGGCCCCATCAGTGCGCCGAGGCTCAGCCCCTGCCCGCCATTTGCGGCGCTCGCGCGCATCTCCTGCGCCATCCGGATTGCCAGAGCGCTGCGGTCCTGTTCGAACTCCACCGTGAAGCCGGCCTCTTTGAGCAACTGACGATAGGTCATTGGGCTGCACACGAAACTCGTCTCCGGCGTCATCGCCCAGGGCATCGGATAGGGCAACGTGCCGTCGCGGACCTGCATGATTTCGTAGAGACCGAACCGGCCACCACGCTTCAGCACCCGCCGTACTTCGGCAAACAATGCCGCCTTGTCCTCGATGTTCATGCCGACATGGATCAACGTGGCGCGATCGAAGCTTTCATCTGCCAGAGGCAGCGCCAGAGCACTTCCCTGATGGAAGGATACTTGCATGGCCATGCCGCAGCGCGCCGTCAGGTCATTGGCGACATTGACGAATTCATCGGTCAGATCGACTCCGGTGACGATGCAGCCATAGGCGCTGGCGATATAGCGCGCCGGTCCGCCAAGCCCCGATCCGACGTCGATGAGCCGCATGCCATCCAGCAGATCGAGATCCTTTGCGAACTCCACCGTCGCCTCGCGCCGTCCGAGATGGAATTCATCGACACCAGCGAGATCGTCAGTGCTGAGATGATCGATATCCTTGCCGCTGGCCGTGAGCGCGCCAAGGATCGTCGATCCCAGCGATCCATGCGTATAGTGGCTTGCAACCTTTTCTTCGGTGGACATGACCCCTTCTCCCATGACCTCGCATTCACACGATCATGGAAGAATGCTGCGCCCCCGCCCCCGCTCCGTCAAGCGGTTGCAATTCGCGTGTACGAGACGGATCGCTAGAAATCGTAACGCATGCCGGTCAGGCTTCGCCCGACCGCGTCTCACCCCATCCTGATTCCTGCCAGCAGCAGGGACAGTTCCGGTTGCCGGTTCGTGTCGGTCTTGCGGTAGATCGATTTCAGATGGGCGCGCGCCGTCTGATAGCTGACGGTGCGTTGGGCGGCAATGTCGTGCAAAGTCATGCCTTGCGCCAGCATCAGGGCAATTTCCGCTTCGGCGCGGGTCAGTCCAAAAAGCTTGGTTAGCGTTGCCGGGCGCTGGTGGACTTTTTCTTCGGGATCCTCGATGGTCGCAAAGGCGCAGGAATGACAGAAGATATCCTGCATATCGCCATCGAGGCGCTGCATGCGTACGATCAGCGGCCGCCTTCCTTTGCGGCTGAGCAGCAAGATATCGGGCTCCGCCATCGTCAGTAGGTTCTCTTCGCCCAATATAGCCTTGAGCTGCCGGTCGAACGCGTTTGCGTCGTCCTTACGGACCGGCCGCATTTGCCCCTGGGTGATTTGCAGATCAGGACCGAGCAATCGGCGCATCTTCTCGTTGACGGTGGTCACATGACCCATCCGATCGAAAAAGACGCAGGCGACATTGGCCATTTCGAAGGCGGCCGCCATGCCCTTCACTTCACTTGCGGATATGTCGCGCATAATTCTCGCCGTGATCATAAGTTTCTGACGAATGCGATATAAATTTCTTGCTTCTTCTCGACTGTAGGGACCGTCCTTGATCCGCCGCTGCAAGGCAAAAGCCAGGAGATCGTCACCTGACGAAAAACCCACTATTGCCGACCAACGCAGGCCGAAACGTTCTTGGGATTGGTAGAAGTCGAGCGTTTTGAACTCGTCCTCCCCCGCAAAATCCTGCTCGACCATCACTCCCGCACGTCGCATGATCGGCACGTTCAGTCTGCGAAAATCCTGCTTATACCACTCTTCCGCGAAATAATTCTCCATCGCGGGAATAAGACTTTCCGTGACGATGAAGGTGTTCAGCAACCGACCTTCGATCGGCGCGATGTTGACGCCGTAGGATCCGGTCGCGGCCGAGACCTTCTCCAGCACGACCGGCCACAGCGTCGGATCCAGCGCAGCGCCGAAGAATCCGTCCGTTGCCCGGTCTAGCGCATGGAGATCAAACCGCATTGTCCCCTCACCTCGGCCTCATCGACCGATCCAAGCACTTCACCCACAACACCCATAAGTATTATGTCCGAATCAGTTTATTGATATGATTTCCAAATAATACAAGAAACATTTTTGGTATTATCGATATTTTATAGAATATTTTAAATATCTATTTTGTCTAATATACAAAAAATCATCAACAATATCATTGTTTTACCAAAATCCGGCGAAATATGCCCCGGAATACTACTGTCTCCAAAAGAAACGGCCGCCCAAAGGCGGCCGCATAAACCTCAGAGACAAAATAGAGGCGCCGTTAAACCTTCAGTTCGCGTCTTTCCAACTCTGTGACCATCGCAAGATCGAGCACCCGCTGCAGGTTAGCGGCATGCCGGAAGGTCGGGTCCTGATGGCTGCCGGTCATGACCGCTTCGGCAAAGCGCTGATAGTTGGTCGGCACCGGCGGAACCTCGAGAACCTTCCATGTCGCCGTTTCCGTATCGTCGCCGAGGCAAGCCCGCAATTCGGAGCCGGACGGGCTATGGGAGATCTCCAGCCCGCCGCGCTCGCCATAGATGCGCAACTTCAGCTCGTTGAGATGCCCCGTTGCCCAGCGGCTCGCATGCACCACACCGAGCGCGCCGTTGGCGAAATCGACCGTCATCGAGAAGCTGTCGTTCGCATCAAGCGTATATTCGCCGATGCGCTCGTCCGGCGCCTTGTTGAAGGTCTTCAGCCGGGCAAAGACATGGTCGATATCCGTCGCCGCGCCATAGGCAGCGAAATCGAGGATATGGATTCCGATATCGCCGAGCACGCCGTTCGAACCGTGACCGGTCGATAGCCGCCACAACCACTTGGATTCACTGCGCCAATCGCCCCAAGCCCGTGAGACGAGCCAGCTCTGCAGATAGGACGCCTCCACATGCTTCACTGTGCCGATCTCACCCGATATCACCATCTCGCGTGCCCTCTGCAGCGGCGCGACATTGCGATAGGTGAGGTTGACCATATTGACGACGCCGGCGCGCTCCGCCGCCTCCGTCATTTCCAGTGCCTTTTCGTAATTCTCCGCAAGCGGCTTTTCGCAGAGAACATGCTTGCCGGCAGCAAGCAGCGGCAAGGTGGTCGGATGATGCGCCCGGTCCGGCGTGACATTGGTCGCCGCGTCGAACTCGCCCCAGGCCAGCGCTTCGTCCAGCGACGAAAAGCGCTTCTTGATATCGAACATATCGGTGAAGGCCGTGAGCCTCGTCGCATCCGTATCGACGGCGCCCACGATCTCGACTCCTGGAATACGGGCAAAATGCTCTACATGGTTCTTCGCCATGCCGCCCGTGCCAACAACTATGAGACGCATATCGTACCTCAGCGATAACCGGCTTCGCCGGCCTGGTGGAGTCTTGGGCCACGCTCGACGATCGGCTCCAGCGCCTTTTCGACCGGGACATTCGGCGCATCATGAATGCTTGTCTGCGTGCCGAGCGGATTGTGCGCCCACTTGACGGCGTTGATCAGCACCTTCTGCACGGTCTCATTGTGATAGGTCGGATAGGTCTCGTGGCCGGGACGAAAATAGAAGATATTGCCCGCGCCGCGACGCCAGGTCATGCCGGAGCGGAAAACTTCACCGCCCTGGAACCAGGAAATGAACACCGTTTCCAGCGGCTCGGGAACGGAGAACTGTTCGCCATACATTTCCTCGTTTTCCAGCTCGAAATGCTCGCCAAGACCGGCGGCGATCGGATGGCGGGGATTGATGACCCAAAGGCGCTCGCGTTCGCCCGCTTCGCGCCACTTCAACGCGCAGGGCGTGCCCATCAGCCGCTTGAAGATTTTCGAGAAATGGCCGGAATGCAGCACGAGCAAGCCCATGCCTTCCCAGACGCGCTTGGCGACCCGCTCGACAATTTCGTCCTTCACGGCACCGTGGTCCTTATGACCCCACCAGACGAGGACATCCGTGTCCTTCAGCCGTGCCTCGCTCAGACCATGCTCCGGCTCCTGCAGCGTCGCAGTCGTCGCCTCTATGCCGGCATCGGTATTCAGCGCTTTGGCAATCGTCGTATGCATGCCTTCCGGATAGATTTCGGCTACGACCTTATTGGTTTGCTCATGAATATTCTCCCCCCAAACGACGGTGCGAATGGTCATTTCGGTGCTCCTCTAAAACACACTCGATTGAATAGGTTGGCCGATCCAAAGCGCTTTGAGAAATAGCCGCTCAACTCTCCTGTCGGCATCCTGATGCAAGACATAGCCCCTCATTAGCGATTTGACAAAGGCAAAAACGCCGGACCGAAAACGTTTTCGGTCACATAATATAAACTGTGAATGTAAGGCGTGTAACCCGCACTAGGGTCGAGACGCAATCAGATCCACCAAATGATGATTGCGGCGATATAGCATGTTGCGGCGAAGTTTGTGGCGAGCTTGTCGTAGCGCGTAGCGACCCTGCGCCAGTCCTTGAGACGGCAGAACATGCGTTCGATGATGTTTCTGCGTTTATAGGCCTGGGGATCGAACGGCTGGATTCGTTTACGGGTCGGGTTGTTGGGAATGACGGGACAGGTTCCTCGCTGGATGAGGAAAAGCCGTAGGGCATTGCTGTCATAGGCGGTATCGGCAGCGCAGAGACGACTGGGCGGTAGGGGTTCGAGCAGGCTGATGGCGACGGGAGCGTCGCCGCGCTGGCCGGGTGTTATTTTGACCGCGACGGGGCGGCCGCAACGATCGACAACAGCATGGATTTTTGTCGTTCTGCCGCCTCGCGAGCGCCCGATGGCCTGGGCATCCGCCCCCCTTTTCCACCTGCAGCCGAGCGGTGGACTTTGGCGGTTGTGCTGTCGATCATCTGAATATCGGTGTCATCCGTCTTGACCAGAGCATCGAATAGCTGACGCCAGATACCGCGGGCCGACCATCGATGGAAGCGATTATAGATCGTCGTCGAAGGTCCATAACAGGCCGGGCAGTCTTGCCAGCGGCAGCCAGACTTCAACACATGGATGATGCCGCTGATCACGCGGCGATCGTCGGTGCGGTGCGCTCCGGGTTGGTTCGTCGGCAGCAGCGGCTCAATCGCCGCCCACTGATAATCATCGAGCCAGAATTCCCCTGCCATGATCCAATCTCCTTCAAACAGCTAGATTGAATCAGAAAGACAATATATAATCAACTATATGATTGGGTTTTCAGCCTAATGCGACACGGATTTCGAAAAAAGATTGACCACGAGCACCCCGGCGATGATCAGTCCGAGGCCGATAATAGCGGCCAAATCCAGCTTCTGGCGAAAAAACACCAAGCCGACGGCAGAGATCAGCACGATACCCAGCGCGCTCCAGATGGCATAAGCGATGCCGACCGGGATGACACGCAGCGTCAGCGACAGGAAATAGAAGGCGCCGACATAACATAGGACAAGCACGATCGAAGGACCGAGGCGGGTAAACTGCTGCGACATCTGCAACGCCGTCGTGCCAATCACCTCCAGCACAATCGCCACCAGCAGCATCGCATAGACGGATGCATTCGCCATTACGGTCTTCCTTAATTTTTAAAGCTGCGTGAGTTCGATGAGCCGGTCGACCAGCTTCTCGCGGGCGCTCTCATCCATCTCATGGCTGCCGAGCAGGTCGGCAAGCCAGATCCCATCGGTCGCCAGACGCACGATCGCGGCATCCGCCGAAGAGTCCGTGCCGACATATTCCTCGCTGCGTTCGCGCACCCAATCGCGCCAGCGCTGCCGCAAGTGCGGCTCGCTGAGCAGCACCATCGTCACCTGCGCCCAATCCCTCGTTTCCTGCGGCTGATCGCGAAGCGCGAGGCAGGCCCGGAGATAGCCGCGCGTAAAACGTCCGTGCGGCAACGGATCGGCGCGCATCGCCTCTTCGATTGCCCCGTCCAGGCGCTCGAGCAGACTATCGAACAATGCCTCCAGAAGCGTATTCTTGTTGGGAAAATGGTGCAGCAGCCCGCCTTTGCTGACCCCGGAAGCGCCGGAAACTGCATCCAGCGTCACCGCCGTCATCCCCTTCTCCGAAGCCAGCCGTGCAGCAACCTCCAGCAACTGCTGGCGGACGAGCAAAGGCTGCTTCTTTCTGTGGTGCGCGTCAGACATGCCAACATAACATACCAATTAGACGGTTTCGTCAATGATAAGTTTGGTGGGGGCCGCCGCCCGCGGTTATTCTGGCTGTTAGTGCGTTCCCTCGATCGCGGAATGATGCGCGACATCGTTCTGGTCGAAGATCGTCAGCTTGGCGCTGTTGACGGCAAAGGCGATCGGCGCCCCCGTGGCGATGGTGGTCATGCCCGGATCGGTTCCGATGATCTTCGAGCCGTCCTTCAGCCTGACATGGACGAGCGAGCGGTCGCCCAATCTCTCCACCGTCTCGACGGTGCCGGCAATATCGCCCTTCTCCGCCGTCGTGACCACCAGATATTCGGGCCGGATGCCGAGCGTCAGTTCGGACCGCATGATACCATTCAGCGGAATGGCCGTCTTGATGACAGATCCATCCGGCAAGGTCGCCGTCGCAAAGCCGCCGGCTTCGCCGACATCGGCCACACCAACGAAGTTCATGCCCGGGGAGCCGACAAACTGAGCGACGTAGCGCGTTGCCGGACGCGTATAGATCTCCACAGGTGTTGCCACCTGTTCGATCTTCTTGTTGTTCAGCAATACGATCCGGTCGGCGAGCGTCATCGCCTCGACCTGGTCGTGGGTGACGAAGACCATCGTCGCGCCCAGTCGCTCATGCAATTGAGCAAGCTCGACACGCGTGCGGGTGCGCAGACCGGCATCGAGGTTGGACAGCGGCTCGTCGAACAGGAAGACCTCGGGTTCCCGCACGATGGCGCGGCCGATGGCGACACGTTGGCGCTGCCCGCCGGAAAGTTCGGACGGCTTGCGGTCGAGCAGATGCGGCATTTCCAATATCTTGGCGGCTGCATCGATGCGCTTCTGGATCTCTGCCTTCGGCGTCTTGATGTTCCTGAGGCCGAACGACATGTTGTCGCGAACCGTCATATGCGGATAAAGCGCGTAGGACTGGAACACCATCGACACGCCGCGCTCGCCCGGCGGAAGCTGGTCGACGCGCTTGCCGCCGATCCAGATCTCGCCGCTCGTAATCGATTCCAGCCCGGCAATCATCCGCAGCAAGGTGGACTTGCCGCAACCCGACCCGCCCAGGAACACGACAAACTCTCCCCGCTCTATCGTCAGGTCTATGTCGTTGAGAACCTGCACCGCACCGAAATGCTTGCTGAGGGATTTGATGTTGATACCTGCCACTTTTTCCTCCTCCAGGAGAATTGAACCTTGTCAGACCTGCCTTTTCCCTCGGTCTATTTGACAGCACCAACGGCTACGCCACGCGTCAGCGTGCGCTGGAAAATCAGGAAGAAGATCACCGTCGGCGTGACGCCGAGCAACGACGCCGCAGCAATCGCGGTCGGGTCCTGCGTATTGGCGCCCGACAACACGCCCATGGCAACGGAGACTGTCTGATTATTGTTGGAGACCAGGAAAACCAGGGGAATCAGGAACTCATTCCAGGTCCAGATGAAGAAGAAGGTTGCCAGCACGGCAAGCGTCGGCCGCAGCACCGGCACGATCACCTTCCAAAGGATTTGCCATCGGCTCGCATTGTCAAGCTGCGCAGCCTCAATGATCTCGCGCGGGAACGTCGTCAGCACCGATGACAAAAGATAAGTCCCGAACGCGGTGTGCAAGACGCCGAAGATCAGGATGACGGCGAGCATCGAGTCGAACAAACCGGTCTGCTTGGCCATATAGTAGAGCGGGTAAACCAGCGCCTCCTGCGGGGCCATGATGGAAATCAGTAGGATCACCAGCAATGCTTTCCCGCCCCGCACGCGCCCGATGCCGATGGCATAGGCATTGAGCAGGCTGAGGACCACGGCCAAGATGGCCGTGCATCCGCTGATCAGAATGCTGTTAAGGAGCTTGCGGGTGAAATCGACAGTCGTCCAGAAGTTCTTGAGCGCTGTCAGGTCGAAACTATGCGGTAGGGCAAGCGGACCATTGGCCGCATAGTCCGCCGGCGTCTTGATGGCATTCAAAGCCGCCAGCAGGAATGGAAAGAGCGTGGCAGCAAGAAGAATGAGCAGGATAGCCAGGACGACCCAGCGGGCAAAGCCCTTCTTCTGGCCATGATGCACATGCATTTCCGATGCAACTTCAGTCGAAAGCGACACCGTGGTCGTCATGTCAGCGCCCTCCCTCTTGTTTCGACTGCATGCGTAGGAAGAGGATGCCGAGCACGATCGTCATCACGGTCTGCAAGGTCGCGATCGCCGCTGCATAGCCGACGCGGTTTGTCGTGAAGAAATGATAGTAGGACAGATAGGACGGCACCGTCGTCGCGTTGTCGGGGCCGCCCGACGTCAGAACATAGATCGGCGCGAAGACCTTGAGGGCCGCGATCAGCGTCGTAAGGGCGACGACAAAAATCTCGGGCATGAGCATGGGGATCGTGATGTAGCGGAAACGCCCGAACCAGCTCGCGTTGTCGAGTTCGGCAGCTTCATAGAGCGAGGGATCGACGCGCGCCAATCCGGACATGAACACGACGAGGCAATAGCCGACCTGGACCCAGACGATAACGGCGGACACGGCCCAGAGTGCAAAGCTTGCGTCCCCCAGCCAATTCTTCGCCAGGAAATCGAGGCCAATCCCTTTCAGCACCGCATTGATGATACCGACCGGGTTGAGGATCCACGCCCAGAGAACGCCGGCGGCCGTCAGCGGCAAAATCTGCGGCAGATAGAAGCCAGCGCGAAAGAAACTCGACCAAGTCTCGCTAAACTGCGCGCTGATATAGTCGAACAGAACCGCCGCCAGAACCAATCCAAGCAGAATGGGCACGATCGTCATCGAAATGATGAACAGAACCGTGTGCTGGATCGAACTCCAGAACACCGTATCGGCGAGCAGCCTCTGGTAGTTCTCAAGTCCGACATAGCGCGGTGCAATGTTTCCACCTTTCCAGGTGGTAAAGCTGATCACGAAGTTGGCGATCAACGGAACGAGCACCACCAGGGTAAATCCCAGCATGCCTGGGATTATATAAAGATAGTACCCTGCTCTCCCGGCGTTCTGCGACTTCTCCATCAAATTCCTCCAGTTCGATACAGCGAGGCGGCTTTGAAGCCGTCCCGCCGCCGTGAATTGTTGCCGATGGTTTTATTGAGCCGCCTGCACGTCGTCATAGGCCTTCTTCAGGCGCGCGACGAATTGGTCGGGCGTCGTCGAGCCGTTCACCAGACCGGTGGTCGCCTGGATGAGAAGCTCGTAGTAGCCCGGCACCGGCCAGTCCGGATAGAGGCCAAGACCGCCCTTGCCGGAAATCTGGCTGAAGAGCTCGACATTGCGCTTGCCGACCTCGTCGGTGATCACGGCCGGATCAGCGGCGATGGCGACGCCGCCGAGATTGGCGTCCAGATTCTGGTTCTCCTTGCCTAGCACCAGATCGATGAATTCGTAGGCGAGATCCTTGTTCTTGGAGCTCTTCGGCACCATGAACAGGTTGCCGGTCGAACCGGTGCTGTATTTCGGTGTCGGGAAGACGAACTGACTCCACTTGAAGTTCTTGATATTGGTCGCGAAATTGCCATTGTTCCAGGTACCGCTGACAAACATTGGCGATTTACCGGAGGAGAACAGGTTGTCGGCACCGCCCGTGCCCTTGAGGCCGGTCGAATCCTTGGAGATATAGCCCTTGCTCACCCAGTCGACGATCTTCTGTGCGGCGAACAGGAAGGGTTTGGTGTCGAGCGGTGCCTTGAGGCCCTGATAGTTCTTGACCCAGGTGTCGTCGGCTTGCGTCAGGGCCAGCGTATAAAGCAGGTGCTGCGCGTTGGAATCCACCGTGCCATAGGCAAGCGGCGTAATGCCCTTCTTCTTGAAGGTGTCGAGAGCGGCTTCGAATTCCTCCAGCGTGGTCGGCACTTTCACGCCGTTGGCCTGGAACATATCGATATTATAGAAGACCGAGACGAATTCGGCATAGGTCGGAACACCGATCATCGGGCCTGAACCGTAAATGCCGTTGGCATCATATTTGCTGAGCTGGGTGTTGGTTTCGTTGAGGATCTTGTCCCAGCCGCGCGACTTGAATTGGTCGTCAAGTGGCGTCAGCAGGCCTTGAGACGCGACGAGACCGGCCGTGGCATTGCCCTTGTTGTATTCGAGAAGGTCCGGAGCCTGATCCGAATTGAGGATAAGACTGCCTGCCTTCTGCAATTGCTCGAAGGTCTTCTGTTCGAAATTGATGGTGATATCCGGATGCTTGGCCTTGAGCGTTTCAAGAGCCTTGGTCCAGGCCTTGGCCTGAGGCGTGTCCGGCAACTCGAACCACCAGACGTTAAATGTCTTGCTCTGGGCTTGCGCCACGCCGGCAGCCAACAGGAGCGACATGCCGGCCGTGATCGCCAGCTTCGAAAACATGTTCATATATTCTCCTCCACTTTGCGAACCGTGACGGTACCCGCCCGATGGCATGGCTCGCGATGCCGATCGGCGTTTTCCTCTTGGCTTTATGTCTGTCCGCCACCTGAGCCCGGCAAACAGTCCTTCGACCTCGCAACGCTCCTCCGTTTCGACGCCCGGGCTAGGCTGAAGCGTTATAGAGAGCCGCTCCAGCGTCCCGAATTAGCGCACAACTCCTCCCCTAAATCGATCCGGATTTAGGCGACTGCGCGCTATTCGACGAATTCGCCGCCGCGACTCTTCTTGAGATAGTTCAGGCCATGGATCTGGCCAGTCATTTCCAGCTCATCGCGATAGACCGGATCGTGCCAGCCTTCGATGTCGATCGAACCGGACCAGCCGGCGAGACGCAATTCGGAGATGATATCCGTCCAATTGCTGTCGCCAAAACCCGGCGTGCGCATGAAGACGAACTTCTCCTTGCCGAAAATGCCGTGTTCCCTGATGACGTCCCAGCGGATGGTCGCATCCTTGCCATGGACGTGGAAAATCTTCTTCGCCCATTTGCGAATCTGCGGCAGCGGCTCGATCAGATAGACCATTTGATGGCACGGCTCCCATTCCAAGCCGAGATTGTCGTCCGGGGTCTCGTTGAACATCAGCTCCCAGGCATCCGGGTTGTGTGCGATGTTCCAGTCGCCGGTCGCCCAATTGCCGTCCATGGCGCAATTCTCAAACGCAATCTTGATGCCCTTGTCGGCGGCGCGCTTGGCAAGCTCGCTCCAGACCTGCTTGTAGCGCGGCAGGCTGTCAGTGAGCGGCTTGTTACGGATGCGGCCGGTGAAGCCCGCAACGCAGGTCGCGCCAAAATGATGGGCATTGTCGATGCAATCCTTCCAGCCCTGCAGTGTCTGCTGGTCAAGCTCGGTGCCTTCGAGCGGATTGCCGAACATGCCGATCGACGAAATGGTGATGTCGCGGCTGCCGATCGCATCGAGGCAGCGCTTGCCGAGTTCCGCAAGGTTCTGGCCGTTGGTCGTCTGCCAGAAGAAGGGTTCGAAGCTTTCGAAGCCGAGATCGGCGATCTTGGCAATGCCCGCGGCGGCATCTTCGTTGGTCGCCCTGATCATCGTGCCAATGCGGATGGCCTTTGCCGGATTTGTCATGATCTCACTGTCCTTATGCTGAAATGTCGATACGTCGGCCCGATTTGGCGCTTTCGATCGCACCGAGGACCATGGCGAGGCTGTGGATGTTGTCGCGGCTATCGGTTTCCGGCCGCTCGCCTGTTTTCACCGCCTCGATGAACGACGCGATAACGCTGGCATGCCCATGTGTCTCCTCATCATGCTCGGGACCGGGGACTTCGATTGGGGTAAAACCGTGCAGCAGGCCGGGCTCACGGCCGGCAACGGAAGCTTCGAAATGCTCTTCGCCGTCCCAGGTCAGCATGCCCCTGCTGCCAGTAATCCGCCATTGGCTCTCCCAGCTCGTGCGCTTGCCTTCGGCACACCAGGAGCCGCGATAGCTGAAGACGACATCGTCGGAAAATTCGAATAGCGCATGCGCCGACGCGCCGTGCCTGTACCAGGAGCCCGCGGGATTTTTCTCCACGCAATAGACTGAAAGCGGCGTCTTGCCGGCAACGAAACGGGCGGCATCGAACGTATGGATGGCCATGTCGAGCAGAAGCACATTGTCCATCTCCTCACGGAACCCGCCAAAATGCGGGCCGAGGAAGAAATCGCAATGGATGCCGGTGAGCTCGCCGATCGCCCCCTCCTCTACGAAACGGCGCATGCGGCGCACGCCAGAGATGAAGCGGCGGTTCTGGATGATGGCATGCACCTTGCCGGTCTCGGTGGCGAGATCGATAAGGGCAGCGCCCTCGGCCAGCGAGGTTGCCATCGGCTTTTCGCTCAACACATGGCAGCCAGCCTTCAGCGCGGTCGAAACGACGCCGAAACGGGCGGCGGGGATGACGACATCGAACACCAGATCGGCCTTCGTCGCGGCAATGACCTCGGCCAGATCCGAGCCGATCACGGCATTCTCGAGAGAGAACTCTTTCGCGAGGCCTTCAGCGGTCGCTCGATTGAGATCGACCAGACCGACGATCTGAATGGATTCGGCAAGCGCCGGGGTCGAGGCGATGGCCCTGAGCCAGCCCTTGGACATAGCTCCGCACCCGCACAGAATGGCGTTAAATTTCACGATTTCCTCCAGCGAACGGCGCCAAACTCCTCGTGACACACGTCCCGTAAACGTTTACGATCCTATGCGAAAAGATTTTACTGTGTCAATAGAGGGAGACCGGAAATTGCCGCAGGAAGGAAAATCGCAGTCTATGAAGGGAATCCGTCAGCTTGCCGAACATCTCGATATCTCGATCGGCACGGTGTCGCGGGCGCTAAACGGCAAGCCGGATGTCAATGAAGAGACCCGCAAGCGCGTGCTCGCCGCAGCAGAACAGCTTGGCTATGTGGCGAACCAATCAGGCCGCAGCCTTCGGCAGGGCACGACGAATGTCATCGGCCTGATGATTCAATCCAGCAGGGAAACCGTTGAAAACAGCGACAATTTCTTCCTGACCGTCACGGGCGGGCTGCAGAGTGTATTCTCGCGCCACAAACTCGATCTGGTCATGTTGCCCTGCCCGCATGATGAAGATCCCTATGAATATCTGAAGCGGATGGTGGCAAGACGCATCGTCGATGCGCTGATCATTTCGGAGACGCAACGCGTCGACAAGCGTTTCGATTTGCTCGCCAAGACGAAAATCCCTTTCGTAGCGCTTGGCCGCAGCCTTTCGGACGGCAACGCCTCCTGGATCGATCTGGATTTTGATGGTGTCGTCAACAGCGCAGTCGACCGCCTCGTGGCGCATGGGCACCGCCGTATCGCCATCAGCGCGCCCTCCAGCGATATCAATCTCGGTTTCGTTTTTGTGGAGGGCTATCGCCGGGCGCTGGAACGGCATGGCATCATCCATGACCCGGCCCTGGTCATACGCGCCAAATCGAGCGAACAGGGCGGCTATCAGGTTGCCGATGAGCTGTTGCGCCTCGAAGACAGGCCAACGGCCGTCATCCTGATCTACGAATTGATGGCCATTGGCTTCTACCGGCGCGTAATGGAATCCGGCATCATTCCCGGGCGAGACATCGCCGTCGTAGGCTTTCGCGAGGCGCCGCGTGCCAAATTCCTGCAGCCGCCACTCACTTGCTTTCGCACCTCGCTGCATGATCTTGGCGTCGAGCTGGCGGAGATCCTGCTTTCCGGCATGCCCGCCTACAGCGAGGAATACCCCGGGAAGACGCGCCAGACGATCTGGCCGCTCGAACTCATGCCTGGGGAAAGCGACGCTTTCGAGCTAGGGACCAAAAAATAAAGCAGCGCCGAAACGCCGCACCGGCCGCGTCGACGGTTGCGGCACAGCCTGTCAGTTGCCATGTAGGACATCGCAAAAAGGGGCCGGCATTTGAGCGAAGAGACCATCACACTTTACCAGGCAATCGGCGGCGATCGGACCGTGCGGGCGCTGACAGCGCGTTTCTATGACCTGATGGATACGCTGCCGGAAGCAGCGAACTGCCGCGCCGTGCATCCGCCAAGCCTCGAAGGCTCCAGCGAGAAACTCTACGAATATCTGACCGGCTATCTCGGCGGACCGCAGCTCTATATCGAAAAACGCGGCCATCCGCGCCTGCGTAGCCGCCATTTCATCGCCGCTATCGGCCCAAAAGAGCGAGACGAATGGTTGCTCTGCTTCCGCCGCGCCATGGACGAAACCATCGAAAACGAGAAGCTTCGGGCCATCATCTGGGAGCCGATCGAGCGCCTTGCCTTTCACATGCAGAACCGGGAATGACAAAAGACATGAGCTTCAGCGCCCCAATCCGTCCACTCACCCTGTTTATTGCCGGCATTCTCGGCGGCGCCGGTGTCGCGCTCGCAGCCGCGGCATCCCATGGCGGTGATGCGCATTTTCTCGGGTCTGCCTCGATCATGTGCCTGGCACATGCCCCTGCCCTGCTTGCGCTCCACGCCGGATACGACCGTATCCGCACCGCGCCGGTAGCGGCGGTGCTGCTTGGGTTGGGAACACTGATCTTTGCCGGCGATCTCGTCAGCCGCCATTTCGGCGGCGATTCGCTTTTCCCGCTTGCCGCACCCACAGGAGGGCTCGGTATGATAGCGGGATGGGCCGTAGTGGCTCTGGGCGCGTTCTTTAAAAGAGCCGCGGCGGAAGCTTGAAGAACCGGCGGCTCATCTCGCCTGACTGATATATGGCGACGCCGTCAAACCCCGGCAACCACATTGAATCCCTCGAAGCGAGGCGGTCCCCAATAGAGCGCCTTGTTATCCCCGGCATTGCGGTGCGCCATGCGGAAATTCTCGGATTTCGTCCAGTTGAGGAAATCCTCTTCGCTGCGCCAGATCGTGTGCGAGGAAAACAGCGTAAAGCCCTCTTCCACATTCGTGCCGCCGCGCAGCAGGCGGAATTCCACGAAACCGGGGACCTCTTCCAGCCGTGAATCGCGGCCTTTCCAAACGGCCTCAAAAGCGCTCTCCGAACCGATGATCACCTTGAAGCGGTTCATCGCAATGTACATGGCTGGATCTCCCGGCGGTCAAACCTTCTTGCGGCGCTCGGCAGTTTTGCCCGGCTGTTGTGTAAAGGCAATGACATTCGTGCCGTCGCGCGCAGAAATGCCGAGCGGCGCATCCGGTGCTTCGCCTGGAAGCCGCGCTTGCCAAAAGGGAAAAGCCGTCACGTTTGGAGCCTGTCGCTGCTCTTCGGCGCGACGCATCAGCAACTCGTAGAGTTCCGGCACTAGGCCGTCGCCATTCTGCGAGGCCAGCTTATGCAGGCCGATCATCATGAACCCGTCAGGGCCTTTGTCAGTCATCGGGAATTGTCTCGTTCGTTCATGGTCTGCAGCGCCCGCTCGAGGCTCGACTTGCTGCCGTTGCGCAAAGGTATGAAAGCCTTGCCGAATTTCTTGCAGCCGGTCTTCACCCGCAGGCAAGCATCGTGGCTGATACAGTCGATCGGGCAGAAGACGCAGTCGACGGAAGGCAGCACGGTGTCGATGCGCGACACTGCTTCACGCAAACCCCCGTCGTGATGGATCAGCTCGGCGCCAAAGTTGCTGGCGATCTGGCGAAGATGAGCGACCTGGCAATCGCGGCCGCCGACATAAAGGAAGCTGCGCCCGTCGAGACTGGACCTTGCCGATACCTGCGCCGGCGTTTGCGCCTCGCGGCTATCGCGGCCAAAATCCCTTTTCCCCTTACGCGCCATGCGTCACCCGTTTGCTGGTTGCTCTTGCGCGCTCGATTCCGGCGAGCGCAAGCGGACCATATTAAAGTTGATTTTTGCAGTAAAGTATAAAGTTGATAATTTATGTCATATTTTATTGCGACCTATCGTCCTGTCACCTGAACCTCTTGCGTGAAGGACCAGCTAGGCTTGCCCCATTCCGGAGGCAGAGGCGGAAACGGCGCGGCGCGGCGAACACCGTCCGTGACGGCATCATCCAGTTCAGGAATGCCGGAACTCCGCGCTACGGAAAGTGAACTGAGTTCACCGCTCGCACCAATCGTCAGACGCACACGAACCGTTATGCCCTTTTCGTATTTCGAAGACAGGCGGACGGCGCGGCGAATGCGGGACTGCACTTTGCCTGGATAGTTGGCGACTGCCGCACTGCCCGAGCCCGTGCGCTGGCCGTCGGCCTGCGAATTCCCATTCGACTGCACCGTTTCCGTCCCTTCGGCAGAGCCCTTCTTCGAATCCTGCTCGCTCTCACCGCCGGAGCCAGCCTTCTTTGCGACCTCCGGCGGCTGCTTCTTGACGATATCCTTCGGCTTTTCGACCGGTTTGGCTGGCTGAACCGGTTTTTCGACCGGGGTCACCACTTCGGTAGGTGGCACGGCTGCTTGCGCGGTTTCCGCCGGCTGTACTTCAACGGGCTCCGCGGGCCGGACTTCGGCAGGCTCCGCATCCGTCGGCTGCGCCATTGCCGTCATCGGCTGAACCACTGTTGTCTCGGCCGGAGACTCAGTCGCCAGCACCTCCGGTTCCGGGCTGACGACGGTTTCCGGGGACACCTGTTGCAGCGGTTGCGACGGCTGCGCTACCTCCATGGTCTTGGGCATCGGCTGAACAGCTTCCGTTTCTGCGAGCTTTACGTCGGCTGGCTGCACCGTCTCCGGCTGCACGACATCTGCCGTTATCTCTTCGGGCTGCGGGTCCTTGCTTTCCTCACCTGCCGACATCTGGTCCATATCGGAGCTGCCGAGCATGATGACGCTGACGGTATCGCCCGCCTCTTCCACGGCATCTTCGGGCGCAGCAACCATCGTCACCAGCAAAGCGGCGACAATGGCGGCGTGAAAAAGGAAGGAGCCGAGGCAGGCGAAGGTGACTGTTCTCTTGCCCGTCGAAAGAGCCTGGTTCGGTCTCTCCGCCGGCAGCTCCATGATGGGCGGCTCTGACGCATCTGGCACAGGCTCGGCAGGATGGGCGGGAAAGGAACCAATTTGGGCAAAGCGGCTATAATGAACAACCGCCTCGGCGGCTGGCGGCCTCGGCAAGCCATCTAGGCCGGTTAGCTCGTGGCCTGGAAGGACGCTCGGATAATTGTCATTCATGTCACCGCCAGTGCGGCGACGCTCGATGGAAACCTTGACCGAGCGGGAGGCCATGATCTCAGCCTTCGAAAGGAACGTTGAGCTGCGAACGTGTCGTCAGCGCTGCTTTGCATTCGCCCGCCGCCGGACCATCGCACACCGGCGTGTCATTGATGATGATGCGGCTGACGCTCTCGCACTTCACCCCAGGCATATCGAATTGCCGCACCCGCTTCTTGCCGACCGGCAGGTCGCGGAAATCGAGGACGGTCACACGGTCGACTGCGTTCTTGTCGTTGAAGAAGGCGAGCTCGAAGGAGATCTTGCCGATCGGCGTCGCCAGATCGTTTTCCGCGACGAAGGTCATCATGCAGCCCTTCTGAGACGGCACGAGCGCGTTCAGTTCGACATTGAGCTTCGGCGCGTTCGTCGAAGCCGCAGTCGAATCCTGAGCGAAGGCCGGGAGGCAGGAGGCAATGGTGAACAGCCCGCCGGCAGCCACCGCCAAAATCGTCTTCGTCGGCATCGGCAATCTCTCCTGAATCTTTGCTGGCGAGCGCGGATCAATGCCGCGCGTTCATCGCCCAAAATTAAAACTTGACTCTCAAAGTCTTCTATTGCGTCTTTAGGAAACCTTGAGTATGTGAGTCAAGATAAATCTGGCCGGAGCAGAGCCCGGCTTCCTATGAATTTTCAGGCAAAACCAAGCAGGATGATTGCTGAGAAAACACCAATACAGCCGGTGCCGCCGACTGCCGCACCGCACATTAGAATTGTCGAGAGCACGGATATTTTTCGTGGCCAGACTGAAATCATGATCAGGCACGAGGGCGTCATCTACCGGATGAAAATCACGCGCCAAGGCAAACTCATTCTCAACAAATAGGCATTGCAGATGACTGAGACGACCAGAGAAACGACCCGATTGGCCCCAGCCGATATTCGCGCCTTTCGCGCCGAAAATTCGAAAATGCGCGAGCGCGATATCGCGGCTCGCTTGGGTGTTTCCGAAGCGGCCCTAGTCGCCGCTGAAGTCGGCATTTCCGCTACCCGCATCGATGCCGATGCCCACCGGTTCCTTGCCCACATTGCTTCCCTCGGCGAAGTCCTGGCGCTGTCGCGCAACGAAAGCGCGGTGCACGAAAAGATCGGGGCTTACGAAAACATCAAATCAGGCGCGCAGGCGGCCATCGTGCTCGGCGAAAATATCGACCTGCGCATCTTCCCGAAGCGCTGGGCGCATGCCTTCGCCGTCATCAAGACCGATGGCGACCAGCAGCGGCTCAGCCTGCAGTTCTTCGATAAGGCCGGCGACGCCGTTCATAAGGTGCATCTGCGCCCCGCCTCGGATGTCGAAGCCTATCACGCCATGGTCGCCGAACTGCGGCTCGAAGACCAGTCGCAGGATTTTGTCGAGGATCGCTCCGGCTATGACAACGGCGAGATCGACGGCGACGTCAGCCGGTACGAACTGCGCGACCACTGGAGCCGCATGACGGACACGCATGAATTCTTCGGCATGCTGAAAAAGCTGAAGATCGGCCGCCAGGCGGCAATCCGCACGGTCGGCGACGATTATGCCTGGAAACTGGAGACGAACGCGGTCGCCGAGATGATGCATACCGCCGTTCGCGAAGGTCTGCCGATCATGTGCTTCGTCGCCAATGACGGCATCGTGCAGATTCATTCCGGCCCGATCTTCAACGTGCAGGCCATGGGTCCGTGGATCAACATCATGGACCCCACCTTCCATCTGCATCTGCGCAAGGATCACATCGCCGAGGCCTGGGCCGTGCGTAAGCCGACGAAAGACGGTCACGTCACCTCGCTCGAAGCCTACAACGCCAAAGGCGAGATGATCATCCAGTTCTTCGGCAAGCGGAAGGAAGGCTTCGACGAGCGTCCCGACTGGCGCGCCATCATCGAAAATCTGCCGAAGGCCGACGCCAGCGTCGCCGCGTAAGGATCGAGCCATGACGATGCTGAAGAACCTCAAGCGCATCAAGCCGTGGGAAATCGCGCTGACCGCGCTGGTGATGGCTCTGCCGCTTGTTCCCCCGAGCCCGGTCAAGGGCGGCTATGGTCTGGTCGAGCGCGCTCATGCTGCGGAAGCGCCGAAGATCGATACATCCCGCCTCGTTTCGGTCGGCGGCGACGTCACCGAAATCATCTATGCGCTCGGCGAGGAAAGCAGGCTGATCGCCCGCGACTCCACCAGCACGTATCCGGAGGCGGCAGCCAAGTTGCCCGATGTCGGTTATATGCGGGCGCTGTCGCCGGAGGGCATCCTCGCCGTCAATCCGACCGCCATCGTTGCCGTGGACGGTTCCGGTCCGCCGGAGGCTTTGGCAGTGTTGCGCAATGCCAGCATACCTTTCGAGACAGTGCCGCAGACCTATGACCGCGCCGGCATCCTGAAGAAAATCGACGTCGTCGGCTCACTGCTCGGTGTGCCCGACAAGGCGAAGGCACTGGAAGACAAGGTTGCCGCCGATCTCGATGCGGCAATTGCAGACTCCGAGAAGCGCCCGCAGGCCGAACGCAAACGTGTGCTTTTCATCCTTAGCAACCAGAACGGCAAGATCCTCGCCTCCGGCAGCAATACCGCCGCCGAGGGCATCATCAAGCTTGCCGGGGCCATCAATGCCGTCGGCAATTTCTCAGGCTACAAGCCAATGACCGACGAAGCGATCATCGAGGCAAAGCCCGACGTGATCCTCATCATGGATCGCGAAGGTCCGCTGTCGATGAAAGACGACGACCTGTTGAAGCAGCCGGCAATTTCGCTGACACCCGCGGCCAGCCAAAAGGCGATCGTCCGCATGGATGGGCTGCATCTGCTCGGCTTCGGGCCGCGCACCGCAGGTGCCGTGCGCGAGCTGAATGCCGCGATCTACGGAGGCTGAGGGTGGCGCTCAACGAGGTCATGCCGGGGCTGAAGCGCATGTCGCACCGAAGGGACCGCCACCACCGCGAGGGCGACCGCACTGCACTCTCCCTCTTCGTGCTGACCGGCCTCGTCATCGCCGCCCTTCTTGCGTTCGCTTTTTCGATCACCACCGGCGCATCCGATGCCTCGATCGTCGACGTCATCGGCAGCATGGTGAACGGCGGCGCCGACAATGCGCTGAGCAACCGCGACCGCATCATCATCTTCGATATCCGCCTGCCCCGCGCCATTCTCGGATTCCTGATCGGTGGCGGGCTCGCAGTCTCCGGCGCGGTCATGCAGGGCCTGTTCCGAAATCCGCTGGCCGATCCCGGCCTGATCGGCATTTCGGCCGGCTCCAGCCTCGGCGCAGTGGGGATGATCGTCCTCGGCGGCATCCTCGCGCCGGTCGCACATGTCTTCGGCATCTTCTCTCTACCGATCGCAGCCTTTGTCGGCGGCCTCGTCACGACCATACTTCTCTACAGAGTGGCGACGCGACAGGGACTGACATCCATAGCGACCATGCTGCTGGCCGGCATTGCGCTCGGCGCGCTGGCGCTGGCAGCGACCGGCTTGCTGATCTATATGGCCGATGACCGGCAACTGCGCGATCTCACCTTCTGGAGCATGGGATCGCTCGCCGGCGCGACCTGGACCAAGATCGCCGCCACCGGACCGATCATCGTCCTTTCCATGCTACCACTGCCCTTCATGGCGCGCGGCCTCAATGCGCTGACGCTCGGCGAAGCAGCAGCCTTCCATATGGGCGTCGCTGTGCAGCGGCTGAAGAATATTGCCATCGTCAGCGTTGCGGCCGCGGTTGGCGCTTCCGTCGCGGTCAGCGGCGGCATCGGCTTCGTCGGCATCATCGTGCCGCATATCCTGCGCACGGCAATCGGCCCGGACCATCGCTTCCTGCTGCCGGCTTCCGCCCTGCTCGGCGGTTCGCTGCTGATCATCGCCGACGTGGTGGCCCGCACCGTCGTCTCGCCGGCCGAACTGCCGATCGGCATCATCACCGCGGGTGTCGGCGGGCCTTTCTTCCTGTGGATGCTGCTTCGGCAGCGTTCGCGCCTCAGCCTGTGAGGTTCCGATGATCGACGTCTCGAACCTTTCCGTCCGGCTCTCCGGCAAGACAGTCGTGCAGGATGTTTGCTTCACCGCCAAGGCCGGCGCGCTGACGGCGATTTGCGGGCCGAACGGCTCTGGCAAGACGACGATCATGAAGGCCATTTCGGGGGAAATCGCCTATCAGGGTTCGGTGCGCCTCAACGCATCGGAGATCGGCAGCCTTCAGGCTTGGCAACTGGCTGAAATGCGCGGCGTGCTGCCCCAGGCAAGCGCCATCTCGTTCCCTTTCACCGTTCGCGAAATTGTCCGTATGGGGCTGACCAGCGGGCGCAACAGCCATCCCGAACAGGCCGATCGCATCGCTGCCGAGGCGCTCTCCTCCGTCGATCTTGCCGGCTTCGAAGGGCGCTTCTATCAGGAGCTTTCCGGCGGGGAGCAACAACGCGTCCAACTCGCCCGGGTTCTATGCCAAATTTCCGAGCCTATCGTCGACGGTAAGCCCTGCTGGCTGCTTCTCGATGAGCCCGTCTCCAGTCTCGACATCAGCCACCAACTGACCATCATGACGCTCGCCCGGCAATTCTGCCGGCGCGGCGGCGGCGTCATCGCCGTCATGCATGATCTCAACCTGACCGCGCTCTTCGCCGACCAAATGGTCCTGCTCAAGAACGGGCGGTCGCGGGCAGCGGGTCCCGTGGGGGACGTTCTAACCGACCGGCATTTACAGGATGTCTTTGGCTGCGCGCTAAGGGTCAATCGTGTTCCCATCGACGGCGTCCCATTCGTTCTCGCCCATAGCGCACTGGCGGACTGACCTTCCTTTCGTCAAATCCGGAACTTTTCGTTGCATCGCCGCGTTGATGATCGGTGATCCAGATCAATGTTCTGCGCGATCATCAGCGCAATATGTCTGGCAGCATTCGCTCATCGCAAAAGCCGGCGCAGCTTTGCAGCGCCAGGCCAAAGACGCTAACGACGCAAGGGAGCAAGACCATGGCAACATCCATCCTCCATTCGGCGCGAGCTAAACGGAATGGCGGCAGCCTGCACGACCTCGAAGCCAGCATTGAGGAGCAGATCCAGCATCTGCGCAACGAAATTGCCGCTTTCGCCAAGATCGTCGGTGAAAACAGTGCTATCCAGAGTAAGACGATGCGCGCGCGCGCCGAGACCGGGTTCGAAGATTTGGCGGCTCGTGGCGAAGACTTGCTGCGTGACTTGCAGCACGGCTATACGAAGGGCACGCGCGAAATGCGCAGGACCGTGCGCCAACATCCCATTGCCACCATCGGGGCTGCTGCAGCTTTCGGATTGGCGTTCGCCCTGCTTCTGTCACGCCGCTAAGGAGCTGCAATGCTAGCTCCGCTCCTCGGCCTGTTTCTCTCGGGCACATTGAGCCGCACCGTTGCGCGTACAAAGCGCGACGGTGTTTTCATCGGTATCGCCACTGTCCTCCTTCTGACGGCCTATGCCTTTGCCCTCATAGCGGCCGCTATCTGGCTGGCAACGATCTATGGTCTAGCCGTTTCGGCGCTGCTGATTGCCGCCGGCGCGCTGCTGCTCGCCCTGATCCTTCTCGTCATCATGGTCATCATCGACAGGCAGGAAGAACGGCGTGCCCGCGAACGCCGCGCCGCCTTGGAATCAATGGCCGTCGCGGCGCTCGGCCTTGCAAAGTCGCAACCGCTGCTGACCGCTGCCATCGCTACCGCGCTGGTGTTCGGCAATCTGATCGGCACAAAGAGGCGAGATGATTGAGAGCGGCTTGATCAGGCCCGTATTGCAGCACATCACCGCAAACAGTTCAAATCCCATGAGCCGCCGGCAACGCCTAGAAATGTTGCCGTGCCCGCGCCACCAGGCGCGGACGACAGGGATGCAGATCACATGATTTAGAAGGCAAACGCCTTGGACGTCAAAGGCGCTGAAGTGGCGTCCGGGCCGAAGTCCGCTTCTCCGGAAATCTGCAGCAATTCCTGCAGACGCTGGCGGGCGCGGTTGACCCGGCTCTTGATGGTGCCGACAGCGCAGCCGCAGATTTCGGCAGCTTCTTCATAGGAAAAACCGGACGCGCCGACCAGGATGATGGCTTCGCGCTGATCGGGCGGCAATTGGTCCAGTGCCTTGCGGAAATCCTGCAGGTCGAGCGCACCGTATTGCGCGGGATGCGTCGCCATCGATTCCGTGAACAGGCCATCGCTGTCCTGCACCTCGCGGCCGCTCTTGCGCATCTGGCTGTAGAGTTCGTTGCGCAGGATGGTGAAGAGCCAGGCCTTCATATTGGTGCCCATCTCGAAATGGTCCTGCTTGGCCCAAGCCTTCATGATCGTGTCCTGCACGAGATCATCGGCTCGGTCGTGGCGGCCGGTCAACGAAATGGCAAAGGCACGCAGGCTCGGTAGGGCAGCCAGGAGTTCGCGCTTGAAGCTCGGTTGCGGTTCCATAACGCTTCCTCCTTAATCGGAGACTTTTGCGGAAGCCAAACGTTCGGCCTGATCCAGCTTCTCGAGCAGGTCGAGCAAGCGATCCGGGATAGCCTCATCCTGCGCCGCAGCATAGAATGAGCGCAACCGGTTGCCGATTTGATTGTTAGGATCGAGGATATCGACAGCACGCACGTCAGGCCGTTTGCGGTCCGCGTCCTCTTGATTCTGGGTGGTCATTTAGCCTGCTCACTTCCGCATTTCTTGCGTTCATGGATTCGGGGTGTACCTCTATGCACCCCAATGTGGAGGCCGCTGCCCTCCTCACGTCCCTTCTTGGCCCGAATTCGGAGAGGTTGAAGCCTACTGTTCGTCGGCAGGGTAATGTCTTTCCTCAAAAAAAGTTCCGATGCCGAGGAACTTTTTTACTGAATTTGCGTTTGTTTGTCATTGCAGTCTTGGAGGCTGTGTTTCAATTAGGAATTGATAAAGGGCGGGAGCCATTGATGACACTTTCCACACGCATTGCGCCGCATCTTCCCTATTTGCGCCGCTATTCCCGTGCGCTGACCGGGACACAGACATCGGGTGACGCCTATGTCGCGGCGGTTTTGGAAGCGATCATTGCCGATCTTTCCATCTTCCCAGACACGCCCAACGACCGCGTTGCACTCTATAAACTCTTCACTCAACTCTTCGGTTCCACGGCGATCCAGATTCCCGAGCCGACCTCGCCCTATGCGTGGGAACAGCGCGCTTCGGTCAATCTCGCCAAGGTTTCGCCGGTCGCGCGCCAGGCCTTCCTGCTCGCCTCCGTCGAAAACTTCCGTCTCGGCGAAATCGCCGACATTCTCGACGTGACGGAGACCGAAGCCATGAATCTGCTCGACAAGGCATCACAGGAAATTTCACGCCAAGTCGCGACAGACATCATGATCATCGAGGATGAACCGCTGATCGCGATGGATATCGAGCAGATGGTGGAAAGCCTCGGGCATCGGGTCACCGGCATCGCCCGCACCCATGCGGAGGCGGTTGCCCTGCACAATGCCACCAATCCCAGCATGGTGCTCGCCGACATTCAGCTTGCCGACGGCAGCTCCGGCATCGATGCTGTCAATGACATCCTCAAGACGTCGAGCATACCGGTCATTTTCATCACCGCTTTCCCCGAGCGGTTACTGACCGGCGAGCGGCCGGAGCCGACCTTCCTTGTGACCAAGCCATTCAATCCCGACATGGTGAAAGCTCTGATCAGCCAGGCGCTTTTCTTTAACGAAACCACAAAGGTGGCCGCCTGACCCGAATCGACATTTTGTCGCGGAACAAAAAAAGCAACCGGACGTTCCGGCTGCTTAGGGACGCTTTACCGACTGTTATAGCGAATGATTGTATAAACCGGATCGAGTTCTTCCGGCTGAGAATACCCTGTCGGCAGGGTTCTCGAAATTGGAGTGAAAGGCAAGCCGGTGAATACGACTGAACCATTATCCGGCACGCCTTTAAGTTTTGAAGGCAAGGTCGCTATGATGGAGCGGGCGCTGGGCAGCGCCGGTATCTCGATCCTCTTTCAAGACCCAAGCCTTGCGATCCGCTATGCGGAAAACTTGCCCGATCACCTGAAACCGTCCCTCATCATCGGCGGCACGGACATCCATCTCTTCGGCGAGAAGGATGGCGAACACCTGTCTCGGTTGAAACGCGGCGTGCTGGAAAGCGGCAAGCCCGTCAGCGCCGAAGTGGAGTTCGTGACCGGCGATGGCGTGCGCATTTACGAGCTGAAGATCGAGCGCATCGGAGGGCGCAAGCCGCAGGGCCTGCTCTCCGTCATCACCGAGGTCACCGAGAGCCGCCACCGCGAAAAAGTATTGAAATCGCTGCTGCGCGAGCTGTCGCATCGCTCCAAGAACCTTCTGGCGATCATCCAGGGCATTGCGACGCAGACGGCGCGTCATACGCTGTCGCTCGACAATTTCCTGATCAAGTTCCGCGGCCGCCTGCAATCCCTATCGAATTCGCAGGACCTGATCACCGATTCAAGCTGGCGCGGCGCCTATCTGTTCGAACTCGCCGAAAAGCAATTCGCCCCCTACTGGCCCGATGCGGGAGTGCCGATGCCGATCTACGGCATCAATGCGCATCTCACCCCGAATGCCGCAGTGCATCTCGGGCTTGCCCTGCATGAGCTGATCGTCAATTCCGCCTCGCATGGCGCCATCTCCGCCGGCGCCACCAGCATCACGCTGAACTGCAAGGAAGCAGAACTCGATGGTAAGAAGGCGATCGAGGTGGCTTGGTCGGAGCGCTTCTTTTTCCCCGCCGATCATGAGTTCGAGGACAACAGCTTCAGCCGCACCGTGCTGGAGCGGGTCGTGCCCACATCCATGAACGGACGCGCCCAGTTCGCCATCGACGACGACAGCATCGGCTATCGCCTGACAATACCCGAAACCGAATATGAAATCCTGAAGCGCCGGTCCTAGAGCAGTTTTCTGTCCGGAGCGGGAAAGCGATTCCGTGAAACGCTTTCCCGCTCTAGGCAAAGCTACAAAAGAAAACAGCCAGCGCGAGGGCGGCGCACTGGCTGCTTTTCACTCATCGGGAGGGGACCGTGAGTAGATGCCCGGTGATGAGTTTTGGGGGCGTGCATCGGTTGATGCGATCATCACCAGGACACCTCCTTAACGATGGCGCCGAACCTTGGTTCCATCTTTCTTAAAAAAATTTCGATTTTTTCTCCAGCATCTATCGCCAATGTCAAAAATGGGCGCCAACGGACCTTTGAGGCCGCGCTGAACTCGGAAGCTTACCGCTTTGCGCTCCGCTCAGCCGGCATCCGTTCCTCGAAAATAAAATCGAACCATATGTTTAGCGGAGACCCCTCGACTGGGTGCAGCACTGCATGATCGCGACAGCGCTGCCTGTGCTGACAATGGCAGAACGCTCCAAAATTTTACCGTTTGATAAATTTTTTATCCTGAGTTACCGTTCATACCACTGGCTGTTTACTATAATGAGGGAACTTCAATGGGACGCCTGGAAACTGGGATTCATAAAGGCAGGCTGACGCCGGCCGAATATGATGCGAACTTTTCCGATCTGCATCCGCGCCTTGATCGTCACGAGGCCTTGGTCGCTGCCGACCGCTGTTATTTCTGCTATGACGCGCCGTGCATGACGGCCTGTCCGACCTCCATCGACATTCCGCTGTTCATCCGGCAGATTTCGACTGGCAATCCGATTGGCTCGGCCAAGACGATCTTCGACCAGAACATCCTCGGCGGCATGTGCGCCCGCGTCTGTCCCACCGAACAGCTCTGCGAGCAGGCTTGCGTGCGCAACACTGCCGAAGAGCGCCCCGTCGAAATCGGCCGCCTACAGCGCTATGCCACTGACACGGCGATGGCCGAGAACAAGCAGTTCTACGCTCGGGCCGCCTCCACCGGCAAGAAGATCGCTGTCGTTGGCGCCGGTCCAGCCGGCCTCGCCTGCGCCCACCGCCTCGCAGTGAATGGCCACGACGTCACCATTTTCGACGCCCGCCAAAAGGCCGGCGGCCTCAATGAATATGGCATCGCCACCTACAAGACGGTCGATGATTTCGCCCAGAAGGAAGTCGACTACGTGCTGTCGATCGGCGGCATCGAAGTGAAGAACGGCCAGGCACTCGGCCGCGATTTCAGCCTTGCCGATCTTTCGTCGCAGTATGATGCCGTCTTCCTCGGCCTCGGCCTTGCCGGCGTCAACGCATTGCGTGCCGAAGGCGAAGATCTCGACGGTGTTGCCGATGCCGTCGGCTATATCGCCGATCTGCGCCAGGCCAAGAACAAGGCAGACATCGCCATCGGCCGCCGCGTCGTCGTCCTTGGCGGCGGCATGACCGCGATTGATGCCGCCGTGCAGGCAAAGCTGCTCGGCGCCGAAGAGGTGACGATCTGTTATCGCCGCGGCAAGGAGAATATGAACGCCTCGGAATACGAGCAGGATCTCGCCGCCTCCAAGGGCGTCATCATCCGCCACTGGCTGGCGCCAAAGCGCATTCTCGACAAGGACGGCAAGGTCGCCGGCATCGAAGTCGAATATACCGAATTGCGCGACGGCAAGCTGACCGGCACCGGCGATACCGGCGTCATCGCCGCCGATCAGATCTTCAAGGCAATCGGCCAGACATTCGAGGCCTCCGGATTAGGCGCGTTGCGCATGGAATCCGGCCGCATCTCCATCGACGGCGAAGGCCGGACCTCGCTCGAGGGCATCTGGGCCGGCGGCGACTGCGTGCTCGGCGGCGACGACCTGACGGTCTCCGCTGTTGCACAGGGTCGCGACGCGGCCGAATCCATCAACCGTGCGCTCGCTGCCGCCAAGCCGGCCGCTGCAGTCGCCTGAAAGGAGAACCAACATGGCTGATCTCCGCAATAATTTCGTTGGCATCAAATCCCCAAACCCGTTCTGGCTCGCCTCGGCGCCGCCGACCGACAAGGCCTACAACGTCGAACGCGCCTTCAAGGCCGGTTGGGGCGGCGTGGTTTGGAAGACCCTCGGCGAGGAAGGCCCGCCGGTCGTCAACGTCAACGGTCCGCGCTACGGCGCGATCTGGGGCGCCGACCGCCGCCTGCTCGGCCTTAACAACATCGAGTTGATCACCGATCGCGACCTCTACACCAACCTGCGCGAAATGAAGCAGGTGAAGATGAACTGGCCGGACCGCGCCCTGATCGCCTCGATCATGGTTCCCTGCGAGGAACAGGCCTGGAAGGCCATCCTGCCGCTGGTGGAAGAAACCGGCGCGGATGGCATCGAGCTCAATTTCGGCTGTCCGCACGGCATGTCTGAACGCGGCATGGGCTCCGCGGTCGGACAGGTGCCGGAATATATCGAAATGGTCGTGCGCTGGTGCAAGCAGTACACCCGCATGCCCGTCATCACCAAGCTGACGCCGAATATCACCGACATCCGCAAGCCCGCCCGGGCAGCCAAGGCCGGTGGCACCGACGCCGTGTCGCTGATCAACACGATCAACTCGATCGTTTCCGTCGATCTCGACAATTTCGCGCCGAACCCGACGGTCGGCGGCAAGGGCAGCCATGGCGGCTATTGCGGCCCGGCCGTCAAGCCGATCGCGCTCAACATGGTGGCCGAGATAGCGCGCGATCCCGAAACCTACGGCCTGCCGATCTCCGGCATCGGCGGCATCACCACCTGGCGTGACGCAGCTGAATTCCTGGCTCTCGGCGCCGGTAACGTGCAGGTCTGTACCGCCGCAATGACCTATGGCTTCAAGATCGTCCAGGAAATGATATCCGGCCTCTCCGATTGGATGGACGAAAAGGGCCACAGCAATCTGGACGACATCATCGGCCGTGCCGTGCCGAATGTTTCCGACTGGCAGTATCTCAACCTCAACTACATCGCCAAGGCGAAGATCGATCAGGACGCCTGCATCAAATGCGGTCGCTGCTATATCGCCTGCGAAGACACCTCGCACCAGGCCATCACCAACATGGTCGACGGCGCCAGACACTTCGAGGTGATGGATGAGGAATGCGTCGGCTGCAATCTCTGCGTCAGCGTCTGTCCCGTCGAGAACTGCATCACCATGGAAGCCTTGCCGGCCGGCAGCCTCGACAAGCGCACCGGCAAGACCGTCGACCCGAACTATGCCAACTGGACGACCCATCCGAACAATCCGATGGCCCGGCAGGCGGCGGAGTAACACTGGCGACAATTCGCTTGAACATAAAGAGGCGGTCGCAGCTTGCTGCGGCCGCCTCTTCGTAGCTGGCATCGGCCTCATTCAAAAAACATGTTTCGCGGCTCGCGGAAGCATAGAAAACGAGCTATGGGGCACGCGCTGCGAATAATCGCAAAAATAACAATCCAAAGGAGGCGACCATGTCACGCAAGTCCCACACCCTCCACGACGTGAGCTTTTGAGGTCACGTCCAAACGACGTAAGGCTTTCCCATCGGAATCGCGGGTTAAGACTGGCTCACAATTCGTTCATGGCGATGTCGAGCTGATCGAAAAACTCGGCCGCAACGATCCCTGCCCCTGCGGTTCTCGGAGGCGGTTTCAAGAATTGCTGCCTGAAATCAGGCCGCTATGACGGCATCGAGCGGGACTACTATTTTTAGAGATCGGAACTGAGTTCAATCAGCCTGGCATGTGTGACGCAATTTCTTTCGAGGATTGCGTCACCGCTCAAGTGTGGCGCATGCGGAGCCCGTCGACGAAAAGCTGTTCGAGGTACCGTGCCGCATCCTCGAAACGCCCCTCCCCTGAATGTTCCTGCCCGAGCACCGCGCGCACCTGCACGTCGAAATCCGCATAATGCTGCGTCGTCGACCAGATGGAGAAGATCAGGTGATAGGGATCGCATTTGGCGATCTTGCCGGCCTTCGCCCAGGCGCGGATGACCTCGGCCTTTTCATCGACAAGGCTCTTCAGCGGACCTCGGAGCTCATCCTCCACATGCGGCGCTCCCTGCAGCATCTCGTTGGCGAACAGGCGGCTTTCCCGCGGAAAATCGCGGGCCATCTCCAGCTTGCGGCGGATATAGGAGCGGATCTCGCTTTCGGGATTGCCATTGGCGTCGAAGGCGCGCAGCGGCTCCAGCCAGGTGAATAGCACCCGGTCGATCAGCGCGCGGTGCATGGCTTCTTTTGTCCGGAAATAGTAGAGCAGATTGGGTTTCGACATGCCGGCGACCTCGGCGATCTGGTCGATGGTCGAGCCGCGAAAGCCATGCACGGAGAATACGTCCAGCGCGGCCTCGAGTATTACTTCTTCTTTTTCTTCCTGAATTCGAGTGCGGCGTTGCGTCTTGGCGGCTCTGGGGATGGCCATGTCTGGTTTGTTTCTCCTTGAAATCCAAGCCCTTCGGCCAAGCTCTCATTCCCCTGCCCATGCTTTAATTTTGGGCAACTGCCTGTAATTTTGTCGGGAATTTTCGTGCTTTTCGTCTTGAGCGCCGCCACGGAAGTTGTAATGTTTACCAATCGGTCAAATTATCCGTCAGATGTCTTTTAAAGGCAACCGGCGATTTTCCGGGGCGAGAAAAACAAGCAAGCGCGCCGGAAGCGACCATCGGGAACAATTGGGCATGCGCCTTGCATGACCCGGGAAAAACAGGTGAGGATTGCATCATGGTGGCAACGCCAGGAGAAAACATGCGTATCAATGGCGATCGCCTTTGGGACGCACTGATGGACATGGCGAAGATCGGCCCCGGCATCGCCGGCGGCAATAATCGCCAGACGCTCACCGACGCCGACGCCGAAGGCCGAAGCCTTTTCAAGACATGGTGCGACGAGGCCGGCTTGAAAGTAGGTGTCGACAAGATGGGCACGATGTTCGCGACCCGCCCCGGCACCGATCCGAACGCCCTGCCGGTCTACGTCGGCTCGCATCTCGACACCCAGCCGACCGGCGGCAAATATGATGGTGTGCTCGGCGTGCTCGGCGCGCTGGAGGTTGTTCGCACGATGAACGATCTCGGCATCAAGACCAAGCATCCGATCGTGGTCACCAATTGGGCCAATGAAGAAGGTGCTCGTTTCGCCCCTGCCATGCTCGCCTCCGGCGTCTTCGCCGGCGTGCATTCGCTGGACTATGCCTATGGCCGCAAGGACCCCGAGGGTAAAACCTACGGCGAGGAACTGAAGCGCATTGGGTGGCTCGGCGATGAAGAGGTCGGCAGCCGCAAGATGCATGCCTATTTCGAATATCACATCGAACAGGGACCTATCCTCGAAGCCGAAGACAAGACCATCGGCGTCGTCACGCACTGTCAGGGCCTGTGGTGGCTGGAATTCACGCTGACCGGCAAGGAAGCGCATACCGGCTCGACGCCGATGAACATGCGCGTCAATGCCGGGCTTGCCATGTCGCGCATCATCGAAATGGTGCAGGGTGTGGCGATGGAAAACCAGCCGGGCGCCGTCGGCGGTGTCGGCCAGGTCTTCTTCTCGCCAAATTCGCGCAACGTGCTGCCGGGCAAGGTGGTCTTCACGGTCGACATCCGCTCGCCCGACAAGGCGAAGCTCGACCGCATGCGCGCCAAGATCGAGGCTGAAGCGCCTGGTATCTGCGACGCCCTCGGCGTCGGCTGTTCCGTCGAAGCCATCGGCCATTTCGAACCGGTGACCTTCGATCCGAAGCTCGTCACCGCGGTGCGCGACGCGGCAGAGAAGCTGGGCTACAGCCACATGAACCTCATCTCCGGCGCCGGCCACGACGCCTGCTGGGCCGCCAAGGTGGCACCGGCCACCATGGTCATGTGCCCCTGCGTCGGCGGCCTGTCGCACAACGAGGCCGAGGAGATTTCCAAGGAATGGGCGACCGCAGGTGCGGATGTCCTGTTCCACGCGGTCCTGGAGACTGCGGAGATTGTGGCGTGACGGCCATCCTCGCGCAGCACCAGACATTCACACATCGGGAGCAGACACCATGAGCACAGTCATCAAGGGTGGAACCATCGTCACGGCCGACTTGACCTATAAGGCCGATGTCAAGGTCGAAGGCGGTAAGATTGTCGAGATCGGGCAGAACCTGTCCGGCAATGAAGTGCTCGACGCCACGGGCTGCTATGTCATGCCGGGCGGCATCGATCCGCATACGCATCTCGAAATGCCATTCATGGGCACCTATTCCTCGGACGATTTCGAGAGCGGCACCCGCGCTGCCCTTGCCGGCGGCACGACGATGGTGGTGGATTTTGCCCTGCCCTCGCCGGGCCAATCGCTGCTCGAAGCGCTGACCATGTGGGACAACAAGTCGACGCGGGCAAATTGTGATTACTCCTTCCACATGGCGATTACCTGGTGGAGCGAGCAGGTCTTCAACGAGATGGAAGCCGTCGTCCGCGAAAAGGGCATCAACACCTTCAAGCACTTCATGGCCTATAAGGGCGCCCTGATGGTGGATGACGACGAGATGTTCTCCTCCTTCCAGCGCTGCGCCGAACTCGGCGCGCTGCCGCTCGTTCACGCCGAGAATGGCGACGTGGTCGCGCAGATGCAGGCGAAACTGCTTGCCGAAGGCAATAACGGTCCGGAAGCACACGCCTATTCCCGCCCCGCGGAGGTCGAAGGCGAAGCGACGAACCGCGCCATCATGATTGCCGACATGGCCGGCAGCCCGGTCTACATCGTGCACACCTCCTGCGAACAGGCGCACGAAGCCATCCGCCGCGCCCGTCAGAAGGGCATGCGCGTCTATGGCGAACCCTTGATCCAGCACTTGACGCTCGATGAGAGCGAATATGCCAATGCCGATTGGGACCATGCCGCCCGCCGCGTCATGTCGCCGCCCTTCCGCAACAAGCAGCATCAGGACAGCCTCTGGGCCGGCCTCGCTTCCGGCTCCCTGCAGGTGGTGGCCACCGACCATTGCGCCTTCACGACCGCGCAGAAGCGTTTCGGCCTGAATGACTTCACCAAGATTCCGAACGGCACCGGCGGCCTGGAAGACCGCATGCCGATGCTCTGGACCCATGGCGTCAACACCGGCCGCCTGACCATGAACGAGTTCGTCGCGGTGACGTCGACCAACATCGCCAAAATCCTCAACGTCTATCCGAAGAAGGGCGCGATCCTCGTCGGCGCCGATGCCGATATCGTCGTCTGGGACCCGAAGCGTTCGAAGACCATCTCTGCCAACACTCAACAGTCGGCGATCGACTATAACGTCTTCGAAGGCAAGCAGGTGACGGGCCTGCCGCGCTACACGCTAACCCGCGGTGTGGTTGCCATCGAGGAAGGCACGGTCAAGACGCAGCAGGGGCATGGCGAGTTCGTCAAGCGCGAGCCTTTCACCGCCGCCAACCGCGCACTCTCGACCTGGAAAGAGGTCACCGCGCCGCGCAAGGTTCAGCGCAGCGGCATCCCCGCAAGCGGGGTGTGACGCTTGGCAACGGCGTTCCGGTCCATCAGCTCACAACGGCACATATCGCTCCAGATCCGGCAGCAGGACGACACTTTCCTGCTCGTTCGGGTCGGTGCGGGCGATGATGGCTGTCGCCGGCCGGTCGCTGAGATTGGCGGGCAGATGCGGAACGCCGGCCGGAATGTAGAACATCTCGCCGGCATGAACGACAACATGCTCTTCCAATTGATCGCCGAACCAGCAATGCGTCTCGCCGGACAAAGCGTAAATCGCCGTCTCATGCGCGGCATGCAGGTGCGCCTTGGCGCGTCCGCCCGGGGGAATCGTCAGGAGATGCATGCAGATGCCTGTCGAACCCACTGTCTCGGCGGCAATCCCTTCGAAATAGTTGAAGCCTTGTTTCCCGGCATAGGTGCTGCCGGGCTGCACGATGCGGCAGGTTGGCTTCGATGAAACGCTCATGCCATTCCTCCATAAAATTCGATAGATCTGCGGCATCCTCCGGTTCTAAAACCACCGCGATGCCGTATAGGATAACACGCAATCCGCCTCGGCTGCGCGGCGAAAACATGACTGGTAGGTGTTAATGACGTCATCCGCTCCCTCCGTCGTCTCCGCGCGGAACCTCTGCCTCACCTACGAGACAAATGACGGGCCGGTGCATGCACTGAGCAATGTCGATCTCGACGTGCGGAAGGGCGATTTCGTCTCTTTCATCGGCCCGTCCGGCTGCGGCAAGACCACGTTCCTGCGCGTCATCGCCGATCTTGAGCGCAAGACCTCCGGCGACATCACCGTCAACGGCATGACGCCGGAAGAGGCGCGCACCAACCGCGCCTATGGCTACGTTTTTCAGGCGGCTGCCCTTTATCCCTGGCGCACGATCGAAAAGAACATCGCTCTGCCGCTGGAGATCATGGGCTATGCGAAGAGCGATCAGGCCAAGCGCATCGAGCAGACGCTTGATCTGGTCAACCTCACCGGCTTCGCGCACAAATATCCCTGGCAGCTCTCCGGAGGCATGCAGCAGCGCGCCTCCATCGCCCGCGCGCTCGCCTTCGATGCCGACCTGCTGCTGATGGACGAACCCTTCGGTGCCCTCGACGAGATCGTGCGCGATCACCTCAACGAAGCGCTGCTGAAACTTTGGAAGCGAACGAACAAGACCATCTGTTTCGTGACGCACTCGATCCCGGAGGCGGTTTATCTCTCCACCAAGATCGTCGTCATGTCGCCGCGCCCCGGCCGCGTCACCGATGTCATCGAATCCTCCCTTCCGCACGAACGCCCACTGGGTATTCGCGAAACCCCGGAATTTCTGGAGATCGCCCATCGTGTCCGCGACGGGCTGAGAGCCGGGCATAGCTATGAGGAATAGGATCACGCTATGAACCCGCAATTTCTCCTCTGGCTCACTGGTGCCATGGCGGTCTTCATCGGTGGCGCGACTGCTTCGCGGGCCTATATCGCCAACAACAACATATTGATCCTCATCTTCGCGCTCAGCCTCTATTGCGTGGGCAATCTGATGATGGTCCGGCTGATGCGCGAGGGCGGGCTTGGTCTGGCGATCTCCGCCTCTGCCATTGCTCAGCTTGTGGTCGTGAATATCGTTGCCTTCGTCGTCTTCGGCGAGCGGCTCAGTCTGCCGCAGCTTGCCGGCGTCGGGCTCGGCATCGTCGCGATGGCGCTGATGCTGTTTCCGGTGGAAAGGGGCGCGTGACCATGGAGAAGGAGCAATTCTTCAAACATAAATTCCTGCCGGTCACGGCCATCCTGGTGGCAATTATCGTGTTGTGGTACGCCTTTGCCGTCATTCTCAACGCGCCATTCCAGCGCGATCTCGACCGCCGCGCCAACGTCACTTCCGGTACGATGGAATTCATCGGCAAGACGCTCGCGCAGCCGAAGCCGATCCTGCCGGCACCGCATCAGGTGGCGCAGAATGTCTTCGAAAACACGTTTCTAAGACCGCTGACGAGCAATCGCAGCCTCGTCTACAATGCCTGGGTGACTTTGTCCTCCACGGCTGTCGGTTTCGCTTTCGGGACCCTTTTGGGCATCCTCATTGCCGTCGGCATCGTGCATGTCTTGGCACTCGACCGCAGCCTGATGCCATGGATCATCGCCTCGCAGACGATACCGATCCTGGCCATCGCGCCGATGGTCATCGTCGTCCTGGGTTCGATCGGCGTTACCGGCCTTATTCCCAAGGCGCTGGTCTCAACTTACCTCTCCTTCTTTCCCGTCGCCGTTGGCATGGTCAAGGGATTGCGATCGCCGGAAATCATGCATCTCGACCTAATGCGTACCTACAATGCCAGTTCGATGCAGACCTTCTGGAAGCTGCGTGTCCCCGCATCGGTTCCGTTCCTCTTCACCTCGATGAAAGTTGCGATCGCAGCCAGCCTCACCGGAACAATCGTTGGCGAACTGCCAACGGGCGCCGTCGCCGGCATCGGAGCCAAACTGCTCGCCGGCTCCTATCAAAGCTTGACCATCGATATATGGGCGGCCCTCGTTGCCGGCTCGATACTAGCCGCGGCACTGATTGCCGTTGTCAGCATCGCGGCACGTATCGTCGATCGTGCAATGGGAGGTCGGGCGGCATGAAGAATTCTCATGTGTCGTGGCAAGGCACGCTCTCCTTTCTTCTCTGTCTTGCGGCGCTATTGGCGCTGCCGCTGCTCGCCGCCGATGCCGCCACCCCCATCAGTAGCGGAACCACGTTCGTCATCTTCGTTCTCATTGGTGCCGCGGCCCTTGTTTCTTTCATGAACCTGTCCGCAATCCTCTGTGCGTCGATCCTCTTCTTTGCCGCACATGCAGCCGCCTTGCTTCTGCTGGATGGAATATCGGGCAACGAAGGCACCGCGCTCGCCTCGTTTTTTATCCTGCTTGCCGCGGCGTGGCTGCTGGCCTGGCGCTGCGTCGCCATCCTGTCGGTCACCCCGGCACATTCGACCGCCGGGAGCTATACGCTACGGTTGCTCATTCCCGCGATTTTCGGCGTCTGGATCATCATCATCTGGGAAGCCGTAACGCGCGGGTTTGGCATCCCTTTCATCCTGCTGCCACCACCAAGCGCCATTGCTGCCCGCATTGCCAGCTCCGCTTCCATTCTTTGGACGGATGTTCAGCAGACGATCTTCCGGTCGGTTCTAATCGGCTACATTATCGGCTGCACCAGCGGCTTCATCGTCGCCATTCTCGCCGACCGCTTCGCCTTCCTGCGCCGCGGCCTGCTGCCGATCGGCAATCTGGTCTCCGCCCTGCCGATCATCGGTGTCGCGCCGATCATGGTCATGTGGTTCGGCTTCGATTGGGAATCTAAATCGGCTGTCGTCGTCATCATGACCTTCTTCCCGATGCTGGTGAACACGGTCGCCGGCCTCGCCGCCGCCGGCAATATGGAGCGCGATCTGATGCGCACCTATGCGTCGAGCTATTGGCAGACTTTGTTCAAGCTTCGCCTGCCGGCCGCGGCTCCCTTTATCTTCAATGCACTAAAGATCAACTCGACCCTGGCCCTAATCGGTGCCATCGTGGCAGAGTTCTTTGGCACACCCATGTCGGGCATGGGCTTTCGTATTTCAACCGAGAACGGTCGGTTGAATCTCGATATGGTCTGGGCTGAGATCGCGGTCGCCGCGGTCGTCGGCTCCGTCTTCTACGGTATCGTCGCCGTTCTCGAGCGGATGACGACGTTCTGGCATCCGTCTATCCGTGGTGGAAAGACGTAGTTCAGGATCCTGCCAAGGGATCAGGGCATAACTTCAGAGGGAAAAGGACAAAAAATATGAAAAAACTGATGGTCGCATTGATGGCAAGCGCGATGGCGTTGGCCGCAGCGCAGGCGGCGCAGGCTGCCGACAAGGTGACGCTGCAGTTGAAATGGGTGGCGCAGGGCCAGTTCGGCGGCTATTTCGTCGCCAAGGACAAGGGCTTCTACAAGGAGGAAGGCCTCGACGTCGACATCAAGCCCGGCGGTCCGGATATCGCACCGGAACAGGTAATCGCCGGCGGCGGTGCCGATGTCATCGTTGACTGGATGGGTGGCGCTCTGGTCGCTCGCGAAAAGGGCGTGCCGCTGATCAACATCGCCCAGCCCTATGACAAGTCCGGCCTCGAACTGATCTGCCCGAAGGACGGTCCGGTAAAGACCGAAGCCGATTTCAAGGGCCATACGCTCGGCGTCTGGTTCTTCGGCAACGAATACCCCTTCTTCGCCTGGATGCATAAGATCGGCCTGAAGACCGACGGCGGCAAGGATGGCGTCACCGTCTTGAAGCAGAGCTTCGACGTTCAGCCCCTCGTCCAGAAGCAGGCCGACTGCATCTCCGTCATGACCTATAACGAATACTGGCAGGCGATCGATGCCGGCTTCAAGCCGGAAGATCTGATCGTCTTCAACTATAGCAAGCTCGGCAACGACCTTCTGGAAGACGGCCTTTATGTCAACGAGACCAAGCTGAAGGACGCGAAGTTCAAGGCCAACATGGTCAAGTTCGTCCGTGCTTCGATGAAGGGCTGGAAATACGCTGTCGAACATCCGGATGAAGCCGCCGAAATCGTCATGGATAATGGTGGCCAGGACGAAAATCACCAGAAGCGCATGATGGGCGAAGTCGCCAAGCTCATCGGCACCGGCAAGCTCGACGGGAAACTCTACGATCGCACCGTAGCCGCCCTGCTCGACCAGAAGATCATCAACAAGAAGCCGACCGGCGCCTATACGCATGAGATCACCGACGCCGCGCTGAAATAGGCCCGACGCCGAAAATCCGAAGAAACGTGCGCGGTTCACGCCACGCGCGTTTTTTTCATTTTGTAACAGCCGTGATAAAAGACTGGCTTTGTCGTCGCGTTTGCCTAAAAAACCATGCTTCGATCAAGTATCGTAATGCAGACATCACGAGCACGTAATTGATTTGCAATGCAACGCCCATTAGAATTGCGCGCCACGTAGAAATCATTTTCTCGTGATCTTGCAGGATTTGGAAATCGTTCCCACCTAAAGGGGCAAATTGAGGATGAGGGACTTGCAGGCATGACAGACGGATGTTGATCCGCCGGAAGAGCCGGCCCGCATGCATTGATCCCCCGTGCTCGCGACGGAAAACAGCGAGATCCCGTTACACAAATACCGAACTGGAACTGAACGCATGGCCTTCACGCCGCATAGATTTCTGAGCACGACTGCAATGTTGCTTGTTCTCCTGACGGCACCGGCGGCTTTTGCCGAAGAACCCACCGTCACCGCGCCAAAGCAGAACCTGCCTGCAATCGTCGTCACACAGGCCGTAACACGCAAACTGACCGACAAAGTGGTCGCCACCGGCACCGTGAAAGCGGTGGATGAGGTCTATATCCAGCCGCAGGTGGACGGCCTGTCGATCCGCTCGCTCAACGCTGACGTCGGCGACAAGGTCGAGGCGAACAGCACGCTTGCCACGCTGAACGATGATGCGCTGATCCTGCAGAAGAGCCAGATGGAAGCAACGAAGGCGAAGGGCGAAGCAAGCCTCGCCCAGCTTCGCGCGCAGCTCAACGAGGCCCGCGCCAATGCTGAGGAAGCGGAATTGCAGCGCGTCCGCGCCGTCACCATGGGCGCCAAGGGCACCGTCTCGACCTCGTCGGTCGAGCAGGCGAATGCGGCGGCCGCCGCCAACAAGGCGCGCGTGGCCTCGGCCGAACAGGCAATCGCAGTTGCTGAAGCCGATCTCAAGGTCATCGACAGCCAGATCGCCGATACGGACCTGAAGCTCGCCCGCACGGGCGTCAAAACGCCGGTTGCCGGCACCGTCGCTTCGCGTAACGCCCGCATGGGAGCCATCGCCAACGGCAATGGAGATCCGCTCTTCACCATCATCCGCGACAGCGATCTGGAGCTGGTGGTCGATGTCTCCGAAAGCGACATCACCAAAATTACCCTTGGTCAGAAGGCGCTGATTTCGCTTTCCGGCAGCCGCGAAAAACTCACCGGCTCCGTCCGCCTGGTCGCGCCGATCGTCGATGCGGTGACCCGCCTCGGCGCAGTCCACATCTCCATCGATGACGACGAAAAGGCGCGCGCCGGCATGTATGGCAGCGCCGAGATCATCGTCCGCGAGACACAAGGTGTTTCCCTGCCGCTGACGGCAGTCAACAGCGACGAAAATGGCTCTTCTGCCCGCAAGGTAGAGGGTGGCGTCGTCAAATTCGTCAATGTCCAGACCGGCATTCAGGATGGCGCTTACGTCGAGATCGTCAAGGGCCTGAAGGATGGCGACGAAGTCGTCGCCAAAGCCGGCGCCTATGTTCGCGACGGTGACCACATCACGCCCGTCAAAGAAGCTCCGCAAGCGTCCAACTGAGCGAGAACGGCAAGATGAACTTCTCCGCCTGGTCAATCCGAAATCCGGTCGCCCCGCTCCTCGGCTTTTTCCTGCTGATGGTGGTGGGCGCGCACGCCTTCTTCAATCTGCCGATCACCCGCTTCCCGAATATCGACGTGCCGGTCGTCAACGTGACCGTAACGCAAAGCGGCGCCTCGCCTGCCGAACTCGAAATGCAGGTGACGAAAGAGGTCGAGGACGCCGTCGCCAGCATCAACGGCATCGACGAGATCCAATCGACGGTGACGGACGGCCAGTCGCAGACCGTCGTCATCTTCCGCTTGGAAGTGCCGACGCAGCAAGCCGTTCAGGATACCAAGGACGCGATCGACCGCATCCGCGGCAATCTGCCGTCGACCATCGACGAGCCGATCGTCTCCAAGGTGGATGTTGAAGGCCAGGCGATCCAGAGCTTTGCCGTTTCCTCGCCCAATATGTCGCTCGAAGAACTGTCCTGGTTCGTCGACGACACCGTCAAACGTGCGCTGCAGGGTCAGGTCGGCATCGGCCGCGTCGATCGCTATGGCGGCGCCGATCGCGAAGTGCGCATCGAGCTCGATCCGAACAAGCTGAATGCCTACGGCATCACCGCGCTTTCGGTGAGCCAGCAGTTGCGCGGCACCAATATCGATCTCGGTTCCGGCCGCGGCCAGGTGGCGGGCAGCGAACAGGCGATCCGCGTCCTGGGCGACGCCCGCGATGTCGCCCAACTCGCCGACACCACGATCGCGCTGACCAACGGCCGCTTCGTCAAGCTTTCCAATCTCGGCGTCATCAAGGATACCTATCAGGAACCGAAGTCCTTCTCGCGCTTCAACAGCACGCCTGTCGTGACCTTCGGCGTGTTCCGCGCCAAGGGTGCCAGCGAAGTCTCCGTCGCCAATACCGTGGCTGGCACTTTGACCAAGGTGCGTGCCGAAAACCCGAACGTCTCGATCGAGATGATCGACGATGCGGTCTATTACACCTACGGCAACTACGAGGCGGCGATGCATACGCTGCTGGAAGGCGCGTTGCTGGCGGTCATCGTCGTCTTCCTGTTCCTCAAGAATTGGCGAGCGACGCTGATCTCGGCCGTTGCCCTGCCGCTTTCAGCAATCCCGACCTTCTGGGTCATGAACCAGATCGGCTTCTCGCTAAACCTGGTCAGCTTCCTGGCGTTGACATTGGCGACCGGGATTCTCGTCGACGACGCGATCGTCGAGATCGAGAACATTGCCCGCCATATCAAGATGGGCAAGACGCCGTATCGCGCCGCGATCGATGCCGCGGACGAAATCGGCCTAGCCGTCATCGCCACGACCTTCACCATCATTGCCGTGTTCGTGCCCGTCTCCTTCATGCCGGGCGTTCCGGGCCAATACTTCATCCAGTTCGGCCTGACGGTCGCTTTCTCAGTGTTCTTCTCGCTGCTGGTCGCGCGCCTGATCACACCGATGATGGCCGCCTACTTCATGCGCGCCGAGGATGCCGTCGAAGACCACCACGACAATGACGGCCGGTTCATGCGCGGCTATAGCTGGCTGGTACGGATCACAACAAAGCGGTGGTATACGCGCTATCCGACATTGCTTGCGGCTTTTGCATTCTCCGTCGCCTCCGTCTTCGCGCTCATCATGTTCGTGCCCGGCAGCTTCATCCCTCCGGACGATTCGTCCCGCATCGTGCTGTCGGCCGAACTGCCGCCGAATGCCCGGCTTGACGACACCGAGCAGGCAACCAACGAGATTTACAGGCGCGTGAAGGACATCGACGGCGTCGAGAATGTCTTCGTCCTTGGCGGCGCCTCGCCCAAGGGCGATCTGGAACTGCGCCGCGCCACAGTAACGCTGACGCTCGGCAAGCTTGACCAATCGCTCGTCAAGAAGCTGGTCAACGATGTGGCGGGTTCGCTGCCCATCATCGGCCCCTACCTTCCGAAGGTTACCGTCCACGGCCGCATCAAGCCGCAGTGGGAGGTCGAGAAGGAAGTCTTCGCCAAGCTGCGCTCGATCCCCGACGTCCGCATCACCAAGCTCAATGACCGCGGCGACCGTGACCTGACCTACAACTTCCTCTCCCGCAACGAGAAGGATCTGAACGAAGCGGTCGGCATCCTCGAAGCCAAGCTGCGCACCGATCCGGCGCTTGCCAACGTCAGCGCCGACGGCGCCCTGCCCCGGCCGGAGCTGCAGGTCTATCCGCGCAAGGACGAGGCAGCCCGCCTCGGCATTACGCCGCAGATGATTTCCGATACGGTGCGCGTCGCGACCATCGGCGATATCGACGCGTCGCTTGCCAAGATTTCGCTCGATGATCGCCAGATCCCCATCCGGGTGCAGGCTGCAGTCGGCATGCGCCGCGACCTTGCCGCGATCCGGGCATTGCGCATCAAGACCGCCACCGGCGCGTCAGTGCCGATGTCGAGCGTGGCCAATATCGAATATTCGGAAGGCCTGTCTTCGATCAAGCGCAACAACCGCTACCGCGTCGTCGCGATCGGCGCCGACCTCCCGCAAGGCGTGGCCCTGGACACAGCTTCGAGCCATTTTCTCGCCACCGTCAACAGCGCCAAGATCCCGGCCACTGTCCATCTGGCTGAAAGCGGCGACACCAAGGTCCAGAAGGAAATGCAGCAGAGCTTCGGCAATGCCATGCTGCTGGGCCTCCTGCTGGTGCTGACCGTGCTGGTGCTGCTGTTCAAGGATGTGATCCAGCCCTTCACCATTCTGCTGTCGCTGCCTCTGGCGATCGGGGGCGTGGCGCTGGCGCTGATCGTGACCGGCAATGCCCTCTCCATGCCCGTCATGATCGGCATTCTGATGCTGATGGGCATCGTCACCAAGAATGCCATTCTGCTCGTCGATTTCGCCATCGAAATGATGCACCATGGTATGCCCCGGCTGGAGGCCGTGGTCGAGGCCGGTCGCAAGCGCGCACGGCCGATCATCATGACCTCGATCGCCATGTCCGCCGGCATGTTGCCGTCCGCGCTCGGCGTCGGCGAAGGTGGCACGTTCCGCGCGCCGATGGCGATCGCGGTGATCGGCGGCATCATCGTCTCGACCGTCCTCAGCCTGGTGGTCGTGCCGTCCTTCTTCCTGATCATGGACGACCTGTCGCGCCTGCTTGCCTGGCTCTTCGGCCATCTCGTCGGCAAGAAGGATGTGAACGACGAAGTCGTGACCAAGGAAAAGCTGGCAACCGCCGTCGACGAAAACCGCAAGTCGCTCACGGCACTGGAAGAGCGCCTCGACGCCGTGGAAAACAAGGACGTCCCGCAGCGCGGCGGAAAGGCCAAGACGAATATCCTGAAACTGCCGCCGTTTGCTGCCGAATAGAGCGGCAGGCCGGTAAGCGGAATGACAATGGCAGGGCGGCTTACAGGCCGCCCTGTTCCTTTAGGAAGTCGACGATCGTTGCAACACCATCGCCGCGCTTCATGTCGGAGAACACAAAGGGGCGGGCCTGGCGCATGCGGGTGGCGTCGCGGTCCATGACATCAAGATCGACGTCGACGAAGGGAGCGAGATCCCTCTTGTTGATGACGAGAAGATCGGATTTGGTGATGCCCGGACCGCCTTTGCGCGGAATTTCCTCACCCTGGCAGACCGAGATCACATAGATGGTAATATCGGCGAGATCCGGCGAAAAAGTCGCGGCCAGATTATCGCCACCGGATTCGATGAAGACGACGTCGAGATCGGGAAGCCGCTCGTTGAGGCCGGCAATGGCCTGCAGGTTGATCGTCGCGTCTTCGCGAATGGCGGTGTGCGGGCAGCCGCCGGTTTCGACGCCGACGATACGATCCGATGTCAGCGCCTGCATACGCACCAGCGCCTCGGCATCCTCGGTCGTGTAGATATCGTTGGTCACCACCGCGACGGAATAATCGTCACGCATCGCCTTGCAAAGCTTTTCGGTAAGCGCAGTCTTGCCCGAACCGACAGGCCCGCCGATACCGACGCGCAAAGGTCCATTTCTCGATTTCATGCTCGAAACTCCGATAAAAACATAGAATAGCGGGGCAGACGCGTCTCGCACAGCGGCGAATGACGTAGCTCAACCGCAATATTTGCTCGAGCCCTTCAGGACCGAAAGAGCCTGGTGCCCTGCGTCTCATGACGAAGGCTTGCGATATCGGCGTGCACCGTCGCCGCGCCGAGATCGTCGAGGCTCGATCGTGCGGCCCGCTTGGCGACCTCAGCGATGACGTCTTCCAGCGCCGCCAGGATCGCGACACCATCCCTCTGTCCGGTCACCCCAAGCCGAATGCCTGCCGACAGCATCTGCGATGCCAGCGCATGCAGGAAGGCCGCGAGCGCCTTTTCCCGGGATATACCATGCGCGCCAGCCACGGCGCCGACCGCTACCGGATAAGCCACTTTCGCAGGCAACATGGAAAAGACCGGATGCGGCCAGGCATTGGCGGCGGAGAGGAAAGCTTCGCCGAGCAGCATTGTTTCCTGATGGCGCTCCTTCGAGCCGGCTAGCGCTTCGGCAAGCTCGGCTGCCTCGGCCAGCCGCGCCGCATCCTCGGCCGCACCATGCGCCTCGGCAAGCAAGACGGCATCGTTCCAGACCGAGCCATGGCGTATCAGCGCCGCGACCCAATCCCGAAGGCTTTCCACGTCTTGCACAAGGCCATCATGGACAGCACGCTCGAGGCCGCCCGAATAGGCGAAGGAGCCGACGGGAAACGCCGGCGAGAGCCAAGCCATCAGCCGCAAGAGCGCCTGCAGATCGCCATTCTCCGCCTCTGAAATCCTAGCCATCACGCTCAATCGTGCGAATGATCGTGATGATCGTGACCGTGTCCGTGCGAATGGCCGCCATGCGCATGATAGGCGCCACGCGCCGGCTGGAAGGCTTCGCTGACCTCCGTCACCGTGGCACCGAGGCCTTCGAGCATGGAGCGGATGACATGGTCGCGCAGGATGAGGATGCGGTCTTCCTCGATCTGTGCCGAAAGGTGCCGGTTGCCGAGGTGCCAGGCAAGCTCGATCAGATGCCGGCGATCACGCTGCTTGATCTCGAACAGCTTTTCCGCTGCCGCGACGATTTCGATCAATTCGCCATCTTCCCGTACCAGCAGATCGCCATTGGCGAACAGAACCGGCTCTTTCAGATCGAGCATGACCATCTCGCCATTTTCGAGATGCAGCAGCTTGCGGCGCAAATGCCGGAGATCATGCGGCAACACGACACGATCGATCGGATTGGAGGATGGGGTGCCGGCCGGCAGATAGGAGGTGACGCGTAGCATGACATGTCCAGTTCAAAACTTTATCAGAGCATGCAAAATAGCCGCTTTCCGCGCAAGGGCCAGTACCGGTTTCGTAGACCTATATCCCATGGCCGTATCGATGCGGCTCCCCACGGTCGGGCATCTCTTCCTGCCCTTCCTCGGCCGGAGGGCGCTGCCAGATATGATTCAGCCATTCGCTTTCATGAACGACGCGATTGCGGCCAAGCGCCTTGGCGAGATAAAGCGCCTTGTCCGCGGCGGCATAGACCACCTCTTTCTTGCGCTCGCCCCAAATATCAGCGATCCCCGCGGAAATAGTGATCTTCACCGAGCCGCCTTCGACAGCGATAGCGTGATCGGCAATCCGCGTTTTCACGCCCTCGATGCGGGCGATGCGTTCGGCCATGTCACGACCATGGACGATGGCGCCAAACTCCTCGCCGCCCAGGCGGGCGATCACGTCCCTGCCCTCGAAAATGCCGAAGAAGATCTGTGAGACCGCGATGATGACGGCATCGCCGGAAGCGTGCCCATAGCGATCATTGATCGTCTTGAACCGGTCGACATCAAAGATCACCAGCGAGGCGTCGTCTTTCGCCTCTTCCAACGCCTCGGTAAAGGCGCGACGGTTCAGCAGTCCCGACAACATGTCGGTGCGGCTTAGCCGTTCGAATTCGGCGCGCGAGACGGCAAGCTTATGAATGGCGTAGCCGGCCAGCAGCGCCAATGCGCCGGAAACCGTACCGCCAATGAACCAGGCAAGCAGGACACCAAGCCGGATCGCGTCCAGCATCCGCAACGGCAACAGGCCGAGCCACTCGAGGACAGGCAGCATCACGAGAATGATGGCGACGGACAGGATAACCGCAAGAAAACTCATCTTTAGCGCGAAAATATATATCGTGCGGCGCTGCTGAAAATTACCGAGTTCGGCCTGCAGCGAAATCCACCTTTTCATGCGAATCACCTTCCTCAGCCCACGAATTCGATGAAGTGAGATAGGGGTGAACGCTCTTCCAGGTCTTTAATACGATCGTTAAAATGCCGGACATTTCTCAACTTATAAGCTGCTGGAAATTGGCACTGAACACTTGCGTCACCCAAGGTGAAGTTGCGATATAAACAACCATCGGCGCAAGTCTCTGATTATGCTGTATTAGTTCGAAGAACTCATGAAAAACCCCTGAAATTCAGGGGTTCCCGGTAATTATAGCGATGAAACGTCACGGTTCCCATTAAAACAGGAAATAACGCTGCGCCATCGGCAGCACAGTCGCCGGCTCACAGGTCAGGAGTTCGCCATCGGCGCGCACTTCGTAGGTCTCCGGATCGACTTCGATATGCGGCGTCAGGCTATTATGGACCATCGACGCCTTGGAGATGCCGCCGCGGGTATTCCTGACGGCAACGAGGCTCTTGGCGACGCCGAGCCTGCCGGCGAGACCGGCATCAAGCGACGCCTGCGACACGAAGGTGACCGAGGAGTTTGTCAGGCTCTTGCCGAAAGAGGCGAACATCGGGCGGTAATGGACCGGCTGCGGCGTCGGGATCGAGGCGTTCGGATCGCCCATGGGAGCCGCTGCAATCGAGCCGCCGAGCAGAACCATTTCCGGCTTGACGCCGAAGAAGGCCGGGTTCCAGATCACCAGATCGGCGCGCTTGCCAACTTCGATCGAACCGATCTCATGGCTGAGGCCGTGGGCGATCGCCGGATTGATCGTGTATTTGGCGATGTAGCGTTTGACGCGGAAATTGTCGTTGTCGCCGGTTTCCTGGGCAAGGCGGCCGCGCTGGCGCTTCATCTTGTCGGCGGTCTGCCAGGTGCGGATCGCCACCTCGCCGACGCGGCCCATGGCCTGGCTATCGGACGAAATGATCGAAAAGGCGCCGATATCGTGAAGAATATCTTCCGCCGCAATCGTCTCCTTGCGGATGCGGCTTTCGGCGAAGGCGATATCCTCCGGGATCGATGGCGACAGGTGATGGCAGACCATCAGCATGTCGAGATGCTCGGCAATCGTGTTAACCGTATAGGGGCGCGTCGGGTTGGTCGAAGACGGGATGACATTCGACTGGCCGCAGATCTTGATGATATCGGGCGCATGGCCGCCGCCCGCCCCTTCGGTGTGGAAAGCATGGATGGTGCGGCCCTTGATGGCGCCGATCGTATCCTCGACAAAACCGCTTTCATTCAACGTATCCGTGTGGATCATCACCTGCACGTCATATGCATCGGCGACCGTCAGGCAGCAGTCGATCGCGCCAGGCGTCGTCCCCCAATCCTCGTGCAGCTTCAACGAGGTGGCGCCGGCAAGCACCATCTCCTCGAGCGCACCGGGCAGCGAAGCGTTGCCCTTGCCGGCAAAGGCGAGGTTCATCGGAAAGGCATCGGCAGCCTCGATCATGCGGGCGATATGCCAGGGGCCGGGCGTGCAGGTGGTGGCAAGCGTTCCGTGCGCCGGGCCTGTACCGCCGCCGAGCATGGTTGTCAGCCCGCTCATCAGCGCCTCTTCGATCTGCTGCGGGCAGATGAAGTGGATATGACTGTCCATGCCGCCGGCCGTGACGATCTTGCCCTCACCCGCGATCGCCTCCGTGCCCGGACCGACGATGATGTTGACGCCCGGCTGCATGTCCGGGTTGCCGGCCTTGCCGATCGCGACGATCCTGCCATCCTTGAGGCCGATATCAGCCTTGACGATCCCCCAGGTGTCGACAATCAGCGCATTGGTGATGACGGTATCGACGGCACCGTTCGCCCGCGTTACCTGGCTCTGCCCCATCCCGTCACGAATGACCTTGCCGCCGCCGAATTTCACCTCTTCGCCATAGGTGGTGAAATCCTTCTCCACCTCGATGAAAAGCTCCGTATCGGCAAGCCGCACCTTATCGCCGGTCGTCGGCCCGAACATGTTGGCATAGGCGGCGCGGGAGATTTTATAAGGCATAAATCAAGCTCCTTGGGAGGAAAGAATAGGGGTCTTGTCGGCGATGCGCCTTAGGCGACCAAGGGAAATATAATGATCGACCAGCCGCTTCTCCGCCGCAAACGGGTGGCCATCCCATCCGGTATGGCTGAAGCCGGTGATGGCGATGCCCTCGCCGGGATAGCGCAAAAGCAGCTCGGCGATCGCGACCATGCCGCTGCTCGGCACGACATAAGGACCGGGGTCGTAAGCTGCGAGCGCCTCATCGACACTCTCATGAACCGACTGGTCGATGACCACATGACGTTTGCCTGTGGCATTGCAGAAGGCGGTGAATTGATTGGTGTAATCGTCGCAGAAATCACCGAGTTCCGGATGCGACAATGCCAGCGGCGCACGGAGGGCAGCGAACTTGCGGGGATCGCGGACGCTCCAGATTTCCGATGCCGCCGCAACCGGCGCACTGTTGCGCCACTCGGCAGAACCGAGCATGGCACGCGCCGGCCGGCCGGTATTGCAGACCGCGACAATATCCGTGCGGCTACCGCCCGTCTCTGTGGAGCGGCAATCATTGAAACGCACGACCAGATCGGCGGCGTCGATCTCCGGCGCCGCTCCTTCCGCAATCTCGCCGTTGCCGACGATCATGATCCTGCGTCTGGCGCTCACTGCGCACCCTCCGGCCCATCGGCCAATGTCTTCAGCTCCTTGGTCCGCTGCTCCGTCAACGTCGCCTTGCATCCGGTAACGAGCATCGGCTCCATCGTCCCGCCCCGCGCCTCAAATCCTTCCGCCTCGCATTGGCCATCGCGATAATCGACCCAGGCGCGCTGCGCCTTGACCAATGCTTTTTCGGCACCCTTTTGGTCGTCTTCGAGATCCGCATCGGTGGCAACCATTGCCGCGCGCGTCTTTTTATATTGCTCGTTCAATGCCTTATCGGCCTTGTCGTAGTCCCGCTGCGCGCAGATGTTCATGTCCATCTGCGTTTGCGCATTGGCGCAGTCGACCTCCGGCTCGTCCGGATCATTTTGCGCATAGGCCGAACCGCACATCAAAACAGTCGCGACAAACGCGCTGGACGCAAGCAATCTCAAGGACATGCTATCTCCTATACGCCTCAGAGCTTGCCCATGATCTGCTGGCGGAAGCCATAGACCTCGCGCTTGCCGGAGAGTGGGATCAGCGTCACCGAGCGCGTCTGGCCCGGTTCGAAACGCACTGCGGTCCCTGCAGGAATATCGAGACGCATGCCCTTGGCCTTGTCGCGGTCGAAGGCGAGACCACCATTCGTCTCGGCAAAATGATAGTGGCTGCCGACCTGCACCGGGCGGTCGCCGGTATTGGAGACTTCCAGCGTTACCGTCGGTGCGCCGGCGTTCAGTTCGATGTCGCCGCTTGCGGCAAGAATTTCACCTGGAATCATGGCTTTTTCCCTTGCCGTCGTTCAGCGGATCGGCTCGTGCACGGTCACGAGCTTCGTTCCATCCGGAAACGTCGCCTCGACCTGTACGTCGTGGATCATCTCGGCAATCCCTTCCATCACCTGGTCACGGCTGATGACATGGGCGCCGGCTTCCATCAGCTCGGCGACCGGGCGGCCATCGCGAGCGCCCTCGACGACGAAATCGGTGATCAGCGCGATGGCTTCCGGATGGTTGAGCTTAACGCCGCGCTCCAGCCGCCGCCGCGCAACCATTGCCGCCATGGAAATCAACAGCTTGTCTTTTTCTCTCGGAGTGAGGTTCATCGCCTACCTATGTGATTGCTATTGCTTGAACTACAGATTCCAGACTTTCGGCACTGGCGCTGCGTTGCGCAAGGCGGAAATGACCGGGATCAGGATTTTTCTGAGAGCGAAGCCGTCGGGTGCCGCGAGCCGCACCACCAGCTTGTCGCGCCATTGGCTGACGCCGCCCATGTGCCCCTCAACGAGAGGCCGCACCTTGGCGAGATAGGTCTCCGCCAGCGGTCCGGCATAGAGCAGGGTCGCGAAAGCCACTTGGCCGCTCAGAACAGCACGCTCGGCCGTCAACGCCGCGACATCACCGTCGAGCCGCAGCTCCTCGGCATGGATCAATCGCCCAGCGCGGCGGATGCGCCAGCGGTCGCGAAACAAGCCCTGCGCCATCGCCTCACCCATGGCTTTGCGGCCGAGCAGGATTGCTTCGACGGCCAGAAATTCGGCGGTTTCGTCGAGATCGACAGCGAGCTTGCGCGACAGCGAGGCGCGGTCAAACAGAATGGTTTCCTGCGGCAACCAATCGACGCGCGCGCCAGCGCCGACCTTGATGGAAGTCACGACTTCGGCGGTGCCTGCGGATGCCTTGTAAATCTTCTCGCAGGCCTGGGTGGTCGCATCGATGCGCGTGCCCGGCCCAGCGACGATGCTCCAATCCATCCGGTCGCCGCCGGTCAGGCCACCGGCCGTGTTGATGATAACGGCTTCCATGGAATTATCGAACGTATCGGGCAGACGAATCTTCGCCGCACCGTCCTGGAAAAGTTCGGCAAGGCGCGTGCGCCCATCAAGCGCCTTAGCCGCCAGATGGCCGCGCCCGCGCGCCCTCTGCGGTCTTGTGCTCGCCGCTGCCATCACCATTCCGCTTCTCCACTCATCACATCATGCCATCGCGGATCATTGAAACCCGTCGAAGAACAAAAGCAAGCAATTTCCGTGCCTTATGAAGCCACACGGAACATTGGCCGGCTGCGGCGGATATCCGCTGCATTTTTCACCAGATGATGAAAAGAACGGCAATGGCTTCACACCGTCAGGTGCCTGCGGGCCTCCGGCGTATCCAGCGTCTCCGCCAGCCCCTCATGGACGATCTCGCCGCGATCCATGATGTAGACGTAATCAGCAAGTTCGCGGCAGAAATCGAGATATTGCTCGACCAGCAGGATCGCCATGCCGGTGGAATCCCTGAGATAGCGGATCGCCCGGCCGATATCCTTGATGATCGACGGTTGAATGCCTTCGGTCGGCTCATCCAGCACCAATATTTTCGGGCGCGTCACCATCGCCCGGCCGATCGCCAATTGCTGCTGCTGGCCGCCGGAAAGATCGCCGCCACGGCGCGACAGCATGGATTTCAGCACCGGAAACAGATTGTAGATGTCCTCGGGAATGTTGCGGTCGCGGCGTGGCACGGGGGCGAACCCCGTCTCCAGGTTTTCCTTCACCGTCAATAGCGGAAAGATCTCGCGCCCCTGCGGCACATATCCGATGCCATGCTTGGCGCGGGCAAAGGGCGCCATGCCGTTCAGCGTTACCCCGTTGAAGGCGACCGAACCTGCCGATAACGCATGCTGGCCGGTAACAGCGCGCAGCAGCGAACTCTTGCCGACACCGTTGCGACCGAGCACGCAGGTGATCTTCCCCATCTCAGCCTTGATGGAGATGCCGCGCAGTGCCTGAGCGGCGCCATAGTGCAGATTTGCGTTTTCGACTGTCAGCATCTCATCGCCCCAAATAATTCTCGATCACCTTCGGATCGTTGCTGACGAAATCGATCGAACCTTCGGCCAGCACAGAGCCTTCCGCAAGGCACGTCACCTTGACGCCAAGGTCGCGGATGAAGCCCATGTCGTGCTCCACCACCACCACGGACCGCGTCTTGGCGATCTCCTTCAGCAGCACCGCCGTCTCCGCCGTCTCGGCGTCGGTCATGCCGGCAACGGGCTCATCGACCAAAAGAAGCTTCGGCTCCTGCGCGAGCAGCATGCCGATCTCCAGCCATTGCTTCTGCCCATGCGAGAGATTGGCCGCCAGTTCGTCGCGCCGGTGAGAGAGGCGCACCGTGTCGAGGATTTCGTGGATGCGGTCGCGATCTTCCGGCGTCAGGCGGTAGAAGAGCGTCGAGAAAACACCGCGCTTGCGGTTGAGCGCCAATTCGAGGTTATCCCAGACCGTATGACTTTCGAACACGGTCGGCTTCTGGAACTTGCGGCCGATGCCAAGCTGGGCGATGTCGGCCTCGTCCTTATTGGTCAGATCGATCTGGCCGTTGAAGAACACCTCGCCCTGATCCGGCCGCGTCTTGCCGGTGATGATATCCATCATCGTCGTCTTGCCGGCGCCGTTCGGGCCGATGATGGCGCGAAGCTCCCCCGGCTCGATGACGATCGACAGCGAATTCAGCGCCTTGAAGCCATCGAAGGAGACGGAGACGTTGTTGAGATAAAGCATGCTGTTAGGCTTGATGTCCGGGATCATGGCTTCACTCCGCCGCCTGGATGGTCGTCTTGTCGGCTTCGTCTTCCTCGACCGTGGGCTTTGCGCTGACCGGCTTGCGATCGCCGCCGATATATTGCGCTATCGTGCCGACAATGCCCTTGGGCAGGAGCAACGTCACTGCAACGAAGAGGCCGCCGAGCGCGAAGAGCCAGAAATCGGGGAACAGGCCAGTGAAGATCGTCTTGCCGCCATTGACGAGGATGGCGCCGATAATCGGGCCGATCAGCGTCGCCCGGCCGCCGACCGCTGTCCAGATGACCACTTCGATGGAATTGGCGGGAGCGAATTCGCCGGGATTGATGATGCCGATCTGCGGCACATAGAGGGCACCGGCAATGCCGGCCATCATCGCCGACACGACGAAGACGAAAAGCTTCATGTGCTCAACGCGGTAACCCAAGAAGCGCGTCCGGCTCTCCGCATCGCGCACGCCAACCAGCACCTTGCCGAATTTCGAGCGCACGATGGCCGAGGACAGCATCAGTGCCAGCGCCAGAAACAGCGCAGTGATGGCGAAGAGTACGGCGCGCGTGCCATCGGCCTGGATGTTGAAGCCGAGGATATCCTTGAAGTCGGTCAGACCGTTATTGCCGCCGAAGCCCATGTCGTTGCGGAAGAAGGCGAGCAGCAGCGCATAGGTCATCGCCTGTGTGATGATCGACAGATAGACGCCGTTGACGCGCGAGCGGAAAGCGAACCAGCCGAACACGAAGGCAAGCAGACCGGGAGCCGCCAGCACCATGATCATGGCGAACCAGAAATGATCGAAGCCATACCAGAACCAGGGCAACTCCTTCCAGTTCAGGAACACCATGAAGTCCGGCAGGATGGGATTGCCATAGGTGCCGCGCGGTCCTATCTGCCGCATCAGATACATGCCCATCGCATAGCCGCCGAGCGCGAAGAAGGCGCCATGGCCGAGCGAGAGAATGCCGCAATAGCCCCAGACGAGATCGAGCGCCAATGCCAGCAGCGCATAGGTCAAATACTTGCCGAACAATGACATCAGATAGGTCGGCACATGCAGCGGGCTGGTTTCCGGCAAGGCCAGATTGGCGAGCGGCACGAGCACGGCCACAGCCAGCAGGATCGCGATGGCGATACTGATGCGGCGGTCGAGCGAGCGGAGGAGAAAGGCCGTGATCATGCTTCCACCGCCCTTCCCTTGAGGGCGAAGAGCCCGCGCGGACGTTTCTGAATGAAGAGGATGATGAGGACGAGAACCAGGATCTTGCCGAGCACCGCCCCCGCATAGGGCTCAAGGAACTTGTTGAGGATGCCGAGCGAGAAAGCGCCGACCAGCGTTCCCCAGAGATTGCCGACGCCACCGAAGACGACAACCATAAAACTGTCGATGATGTAGCTCTGGCCAAGGTTTGGCGAGACGTTGTCGATCTGCGAGAGCGCAACGCCTGCCATCCCCGCAATGCCCGACCCCAGGGCAAAGGTGAAAGCGTCGACCCAGGGCGTACGAATACCCATGGACGAAGCCATGCGCCGGTTCTGAGTCACCGCCCGCATCTGCAGCCCGAAGGCCGAACGCTTCAGCAGCAACAGCAGGGCGACGAAGACGCCGAGCGCGAAAACGATGATCCAGAGACGGTTCCAGGTGATCGAGAGGTAGCCGAAATCGAAGGAGCCCGACATCCAGGAGGGATTGCCGACTTCCTGATTGGTCGGCCCGAAGATCGAGCGCACCGCTTGCTGCAGGATCAGCGAAATGCCCCAGGTGGCGAGCAACGTTTCCAACGGCCGGCCATAGAGAAAACGGATGACGCCGCGCTCGATGACGAGGCCGACGGCGCCGGTCACCAGAAACGCCACCGGCAGTGCGATCGCCAGCGACCAGTCGAAGAGTTCAGGATAGGAGCTACGGATGACGCTCTGGACCATGAAGGTGGAATAGGCGCCGAGCATCACCATCTCGCCATGCGCCATGTTGATGATGCCCATGACGCCGAAGGTGATGGCAAGCCCGATAGCGGCAAGCAGCAGCACCGAGCCGAGCGAAAGCCCGTACCAAACATTCTGCACCGCATCCCAGATCGCCAATTGGCTTTGGATGCCGGCAATGGCGGCCGCGACATCGGGCTTCAGGCTGTCGTCTACGGAGACAGAAGAGAGAATGCCGATGGCGTCACGTCCGCCTTCGTTCTTGATCGTCTCGATCGCCGCCTTCATCTGCTCCGGCGAGCGATCGGAGCCGAGCACAGCAACCGCGCGCGCCCTCTCGAGCACGCCGCGAATTTCGCCGTCCTTTTCGTTCTTTAACGCCGCCTCCAATGCCTCCAGCGAATCCGCGCTTGGCGATTTCAACACGGATTGCGCCGCCTCCAATCGGACGCCGCGATCCGGGCTCATCAGCGTCAGGCCACCGAGCGCCGCGCGGACCGAGCGACGAAGATTGTTGTTGATCTTGATTTTGCCGAGGTTGCCCTTGGCTTCCTGGCCCGCCGCCTGTCCGGTCAACGGATCGATCAGGGCCATGACATCGCCCGAAGATTTGGCGATGAAGACCTGATTGTCGGATTTGCGGACATAAAGATCGCCGTCCGAAAAGGCCTGCAGCGTCGGCACCACCTTGGGATCGCCAGTCTTGGCGAGGCTCTTCACGATCTCATCCGCCTGCTGGAAGTTCGCCGGACCCAGCGCGTTGATAAGACTATGCGCATCCTCCTGGGCACGCAGCGCTGTCGCCGTCAGCGCCAGCATCAGGCAAAAGCCGGCGGCAAGCGCCACGGCCATGCGGTAAACGAATTTGTCGAACATCGCGCGTCCCCTCATGCTGTCGCGGGCAGAGGAGCCTGCCCGCGACGAGCGCACACTAAAAGCTGAACTCAGGAACCCTTGCCGCCGCACTTGCCGGTGGAGACGTTGAAGTTGCCGCAGTTAAGCGGCATACGCCAATCCGAGATCAGGTCCTTGCTATCAGGCAGGTAGTCCGACCATTCCTTGCCGACCACTGCAGGGGTCTGCGAAACAACGTCGAACTGGCCGTTCTCCTGCACTTCGCCGATCAGCACCGGCTTGGTGATGTAGTGGTTCGGCATCATCGTGGCGTAGCCGCCGGTAAGGTTCGGCACGGAAACGCCGACGAGCGCGTCGATCACCTTGTCCGGATCGGTCGTACCGGCCTTTTCGACGGCCTTCACCCACATGTTGAAGCCGATATAGGCGGCTTCCATCGGGTCGTTCGTGACCCGCTTGTCGTTCTTGGTATAGGCGTGCCATTCCTTGATGAATTCGGCATTGGCAGGCGTATCGACGGACTGGAAATAGTTCCAGGCGGCGAGATGGCCGACCAGCGGCTTGGTGTCGACGCCAGCAAGCTCTTCTTCGCCGACGGAGAAGGCGACGACCGGAATATCTTCCGCCTTGACGCCCTGGTTGCCGAGTTCCTTGTAGAAGGGAACGTTGGCGTCGCCATTGATGGTGGAGACGACCGCCGTCTTCTTGCCGGCCGAGCCGAAGGCCTTAATCTTCGAGACTTCCGTCTGCCAGTCGGAGAAGCCGAACGGCGTATAGTTGATGATGATGTCTTCGTCCTTGACGCCCTTGGACTTCAGGTAGGCTGCAAGGATCTTGTTGGTCGTGCGCGGATAGACGTAGTCGGTGCCTTCAAGAACCCAGCGCTGCACGCCTTCGTTCTGCATCAGGTAATCGACGGCAGGGATCGCCTGCTGGTTCGGGGCAGCGCCGGTGTAGAACACGTTGCGCTCGGATTCTTCGCCCTCGAACTGCACGGGGTAGAACAGGATCGAGTCCAGCTCCTTGAACACCGGCAGGACCGACTTGCGCGACACCGAGGTCCAGCAACCGAACACGGCGGAAACCTTGTCCTTCTGGATCAGCTCGCGGGCCTTTTCGGCAAACAGTGGCCAGTCGGAGGCCGGGTCAACGACGACGGGCTCCAGCTTCTTACCGAGAACGCCGCCCTTCTTGTTCTGCTCATCGATGAGCATCAGCATGGCGTCCTTCAGCGTCGTTTCCGAAATCGCCATGGTGCCGGAAAGCGAATGGAGAACGCCAACCTTGATGGTGTCGTCGGCCGCAAAAGCTCCATGAAATGCAGTCGTCGACATGATGGCGCCCAGAAGCGCGCCGGAGACAAGAGTCTTCAGTTTCATGTGTAGTTCCCCTCTTTTTGTCTGCTGCAACGGCCCGTAAACAAAGATTAACCGTTGCCTGCCGCGACTATCCGGCAGCACCGGGGGATTCCACATACGTAATATGACGTAGGAAACGGGGCGAAATGTGCAGCATATTAGCGGCCCATGCACTTAAGGGCTGCTGCATTCCGTGTTACGACATCGGCTAGACTTGGAAAGACTGCTGAAGGATGGGCATGGCGGCGCGGCAACGCATCATTCCGGTGAGACGCGAATATAACCGCTGGGTCGCGAACCAGACGCTGGAAGACTATGCGCTGCGCTTCACCGCCAAAAGCGCCCGGCAATTTTCGTCACAGCGCATCTCGCAGACGGCGATCGGCGCCATCTCTTTTCTGGCGCTGGAGGCGATCGGCGGCGCCATTACGCTCTCTTACGGTACGACCAACGCCTTCTATGCCATCATCGTTGCCAGCATCGCCATGCTCGCGATCGGCCTGCCGATCAGCCGCTACGCCATCCGCCATGGGGTCGATATCGACCTGCTGACGCGCGGCGCGAGCTTCGGCTATATCGGCTCGACCATCACCTCGCTGATCTATGCCAGCTTCACCTTCATGCTGTTTGCCATCGAGGCGTCCATCATGTCGGGAGCGCTGGAGCTGACGCTCGGGATACCCCTGTGGATCGGCTATATCGTCAGCGCCGTCATGGTTATTCCGTTGGTGACCCATGGCGTCCGTCTGATCAGCCGGTTTCAGTTGTTGACGCAGCCGTTCTGGATCGTCCTCAATATCCTGCCCTTCGTCTTCATCGCCTTTTCAGATTGGGGAAAATTCGATCTCTGGCGTGCCTTTGCGGGCATACATCATGCATCAGGTGCGTCCGGAACCGCCGCTCCCTTCGATCTCGTGGAATTCGGTGCCGCTTCCGCCGTGATCCTGGCGCTGATGTCGCAGATCGGGGAGCAGGCCGATTTTCTGCGTTTCCTGCCGCCGGAAGGCCGTCGTAAATGGCGGCATCACCTGGTGATCTTTCTTGCCGGTCCCGGCTGGGTGATCATCGGTGCACTGAAGCTACTGGCCGGCTCCTTCCTCGTCGTGCTGACGTTGAGTTCCGGTGTCCCCGCCGATCGCGCCGCCGACCCGGCGCAGATGTATCTGACCGCCTTCGGCTATATGATCCCCTGGCACAACGCCGCGCTGCTGTTGATGGCCGCTTTCGTCGTGGTCTCACAGCTTAAGATCAATGTGATGAACGCCTATGCCGGCTCGCTGGCCTGGTCGAATTTCTTTTCTCGGCTGACCCACAGCCATCCCGGCCGCGTCATCTGGCTGGTCTTCAACGTCGCCATCGCCCTGCTCTTGATGGAACTCGGCATCTATAAGCTGCTGGAGGAAACCCTCGGCATCTTTTCGATCATCGCCATGGCCTGGCTCTGCACGATTTCCGCCGATCTCTTCATCAACAAACCGCTCGGCCTTGCCCCTCCCGGCATCGAGTTCAAGCGCGCCCATCTCTACGACATCAATCCAGTTGGCTTAGGCGCCATGGCGCTCTCGGCGACGATTGCCCTCATCGCCCATTTCGGTGTCCTCGGTGCGGTTGCCGCCTCGCTCGCTCCCTATATCACCTTAGTCATTGCCTTCATCGCCTCGCCCACGCTCGCCTGGGCAACCAAGGGCAAATTCTACCTCGCTCGCAAGCCGCGCCAAAGCTGGAAGCGCCTGACCACCATCACCTGCTCCGTCTGCGAACATCCTTTCGAGCCAGAGGATATGGCCTGGTGCCCGGCCTATGCCGCGCCGATCTGCTCGCTCTGCTGTTCGCTCGACAGCCGTTGCCACGACATGTGCAAGCCGAAGGCGCGGCTCAACACGCAGGTCGGCACCGTCGCCAAGACCCTGCTGCCGGAGACCGTCGTCGCCAAGCTTGCTACCCGTCTCGGCCGTTATGGCATTGCTGTTGTGGTGGCGTTGACGGCCGTGGGCGCCATCCTGGCGATGATCGCGCATCAGGTCGGCTCCGCTTCGCCGGAAACCGCAGCGGTGGTCGACCGCACCATCCTGATCGTCTTCTTCGTCTTCGCCGTCATTGCCGGTGTCGTCTGCTGGTTCTATGTGCTCGCCCATGACAGCCGGGTCGTCGCCGAGGAAGAATCCTCGCGCCAGAACACGCTGCTGCTCAAGGAAATTGCCGCACATAAGAAGACGGACGCGGCTTTGCAGAGTGCCAAGGAGGCCGCAGAAGCCGCCAACCGCGCCAAGAGCCGCTACGTCGTCGGCTTGAGCCACGAATTGCGCACGCCACTCAATGCCGTGCTCGGCTATGCCCAGATCCTCGAGCGCGACGAGACTATCCCGGCGCCGCGGCAATCCTCGCTGAAGGTCATCCGCCGCAGCGCCGAACATCTTTCCGGTCTGATCGACGGGCTGCTGGATATTTCCAAGATCGAGGCCGGCCGGCTGCAGGTCTATTCCAACGAGATCAACATTCAGGATTTTCTCGACCAGATCGTCGACATGTTCCACCCGCAGGCACAGGCCAAGGGTCTCGCTTTCGTCCATGAGCGATCCGCTGCCCTGCCCGATTATGTCCGCACCGACGAAAAACGGCTGCGACAGATCCTCGTCAATCTGCTCTCCAACGCCATCAAGTTCACGGATACGGGCAGCGTGCGCTTCGAGGTCGGCTATCGCAGCCAGGTCGCTAGCTTCACCATCGCCGACACCGGCCGCGGCATCGCCGAAAAGGACCTCACCCGCATCTACGAGCCCTTCCAACGTGGCGAGGCCGACAGCGTCCGCCCGATGCCGGGCCTTGGCCTGGGGCTGACCATCACCCGATTGCTCACCAATACGCTCGGCGGCGAAGTCTCCGTCGTCAGCGAAAAGGACAGGGGCTCGACCTTCAAGGTGCGGCTGATGCTGTCGGCGGTGATCCGGCCGATGAAGCCACCGGCGCAGGAACAGCGCATCGTCAGCTATGAAGGCCCGCGCCGCACCATCGTCGTCGTCGATGACAATGAGGATCATCGCGAACTGATGCGCGAAGTGTTGTCGCCGCTCGATTTCATCGTGCTGACGGCCAATGGCGGACCGGACTGCCTGACGCTGATCGAAGGCATCAAACCGGATCTTTTCCTGGTCGACATCTCCATGCCGGGCATGAACGGCTGGCAACTGGTCTCGCGCCTCAGGGAGAGCGGCCAGATGGCGCCGATCCTGATGCTGTCGGCCAATATCGGCGACGGTGCCGCCGCCAAGGACAGTGACCACAGCCATAATGACGCCATCGCCAAGCCGATCGATATCCGCCAGCTTCGCGACAAGCTCGCGCTGCATCTCGGCCTGAAATGGGTCTATGCCGACGGCTCCGTCCCCGTCCTGCCGAAACCCGCCCTACAGATGAAAAGCCCGGGGATAGAGCATGTGCGCGAGTTGATGCGGCTTGGCGAGATCGGCTACGTCAGAGGCATCGAAGCGAAGCTCGCGGACCTTGCCAAGCTGGACGAAAACCAACCCTTCACCGACGCTCTGCGCACCTATGTCCAAGCCTTCGATCTCGCCGGTTTCCTGGATTTCCTGCGCAGATTCGACAATGAAAAGGTAGAACCGATTGGCTGAGACCGCCCTTCCCCGCGACATAGTCTTGCTCGTGGACGACTCGCCGGAGGCGCTCGGATTCCTGACCGACGCCCTGGAGCAATCGGGCTTCTCCGTGCTGATCGCGACATCGGGGCAGGCAGCGCTGAACATCGTCGATCGCATCACGCCGGACCTGATCCTGCTCGATGCCGTGATGCCGTCCATGGACGGTTTCGAGACCTGCCGGCGGCTCAAGGCCAATGCCGGCGTCGCGCAGGTGCCCGTGGTCTTCATGACCGGACTGACCGAAACCGAGCATGTGGTGCATGCGCTGGAATCCGGCGGCGTCGACTACCTCACCAAGCCGATCAACGTCGACGAACTGCGCGCCCGCATCCGCGTCCATCTGCGCAATGCCCGCTCTGCCCAGAGCGCCAGGGTGGCGCTCGACGCCGCCGGCCGGCACCTCTTGGCGGTCAAAGGCGATGGCGCTATCCATTGGTCGACACCGCAAGCGACGCGCCTCGTCAATGCCGCCACCGGCAGCGACGACGGCCTCGATCTCGTGGCGAAACACATCGCCGCCTTCATGCGCGAACGGCCAGGCTTCGGGCGCGACAACCCATTTTCCATCAACAACGGCAGTCAGGCCGCTCTGCAGCTCGCCTTCCTCGGCGCGATCGGCCCCGACGAATATCTCTTTCGCCTGACCGCCACCAACCAGCGCGCCGATGACGGCGTGCTGCGTCAGCATTTCGCGCTCACCCAGCGCGAATCCGAAGTGCTGCTCTGGATCGCCAAAGGCAAATCAAACCGCGATATCGGCGAAATCTTGGGACTGTCCGCCCGCACGGTGAACAAACATCTGGAGCAGATCTATGTGAAGCTCGGCGTCGAAAACCGAGCATCCGCGGCGGTAAAGGCAGCGCATGTGCTGCATGAGATGTAACTGAGGTCATCCTCCACCGCATGGCGGAGGGAAGGAATTAGGCCTCTCGATCCAACAGCTTGCGCCCTCCGAAAAACCACGGAAATGCCGTCGTTACCGCCTGAACGCAAAGAAGCCCGGTCAATGACCGGGCTTCCAGTTCGAACGCACCGCCGGTAAGCCGACGATACGGATGATTACTTTTCGATTTCGGCGTAGTTGTACTTGCCGTCGGAACCCTTGGACCACTTGTACATCACGTAGTCCGGACGGGTGATGTCGCCCTTTTCGTTGAAGCCGAGTTGGCCGATGGCGGTCTTGTAGGGGCCCTTTGCCTTCAGCGCGTCGGCAACAGCCATCGGGTCGCTAGATCCGGCAGCCTTTGCGGCGTCGGCGATGACCTGCATGGCAGCATACGCATAGAGCGTGTAGCCTTCCGGCTCATAGCCGGCAGCGCGGAACTTGGCGACCAGGTCCTTGGAAGCCGGGTTCTTGCGCGGATCCGGCGCGAAGGTCATCAGCGTGCCGTCAACGGCATCGCCGGCGATCGAAGCAAGTTCGTTCGAGACGATACCGTCACCGGACATGAAGTGAGCCTTGACGCCCTGGTCGGCCATCTGACGCATGATCAGGCCAGCTTCGGTGTGCAGACCGCCGTAGTAGACGAAGTCGACGCCGGCGTTCTTCATCTTGGCGATGAGGGCCGAGTAGTCCTTGTCGCCGGGGGTGATGCCTTCATAAAGAACTTCCTTCACGCCAGCGGCGTTGAGGTTCTTCTTGGTTTCGTCGGCAAGGCCCTGGCCATACGGGGTCTTGTCGTGAACGACGGCAACCTTGGCGCCCTTGAAGTTGTCGGAAATGTACTTGCCGGCAACTGCACCCTGCTGGTCGTCACGGCCGCAGGTACGGAAGGTGTTCCACAGGCCGCGTTCGGTGAAAACCGGGTTGGTGGAAGCCGGGGTGATCTGCAGGATGCCGTTTTCGGCGTAAACTTCAGAAGCCGGGATGGAAACGCCCGAGTTGAAGTGACCGACAACGAACTTCACGCCATCAGCGACGAACTTGTTGGCAACCGAAACGCCCTGCTTGGCGTCGGAAACGTCGTCGCCGAGTTCGAGCTTGATCTTTTCACCGTTGATGCCGCCGGCCGCGTTGATGTCGGCAACCGCCTGTTCAGCACCCTTCTGGAGCTGAGCGCCGAAAGCCGCGTTTGCACCCGTCAGAGGCCCTGCAACGCCAACGATGATGTCAGCCTTCGCAACGCCGCTAAGCGCGATCATCGCCGACAGAGCCACGGCCGACAGAAGATACTTCTTCATATTGTTACTCCCAATTTTTTGAGCGGGTTCCGTTTGATTTGCCGTGCGCAATACCCACCAATCATCGCGCCGGTAAGCTTGTATTTCGAAGTCTGGAGGGCATGATCCCGAAAGTGTCGAGCTGTTTTGGATAGGATCAAGCCCACCTTGTGTTCAGACTGAGCCTAGTTTCGGCGCACTGTCAATTCTTCTTCTTCCACGAGAAGGCAGAAGTTTTTTCATACAGCCAATAGTAGTTGTTCACCATCTGGTAGGTGCGGCGATAACGATACCCAGCCGTCGAGAAAATAAGGAGAAGAACCACATCGAGGATATAGTTGCCGAGGTCGAAAACCGGACCGTTGAACAGCGCATGATGCAGGAATTGCAGCCCGAGGCCGATCAGGAACGTATAGATCACCGCCAGCGGATACGAGTTCCAGTTGCTCGCCACAGCGCGGCCGGCACGCCATGCCGTCCAGAAACCCAAAAAAACGATAATGGCACGAATGACGAGGCGCCCGCCGCTATCGCTTTCGAAGAAAAGTCCTTGCATATCAAATTCTCCGCAGAACGGGGCTCAATGGTGACCGCCTTCGAGATAGGCGGAACGCACTTCCGGATTGGCGAGCAGTTCCTGGCCGGAGCCGCTCATCGTCACCCGGCCGTTGACCATGACATAGGCGCGGTCGGAAAGCTTCAGGGCCGCAAAAGCGTTCTGCTCGACCAGGAAGACGGTGAGCCCCTGGCTCTTGTTCAGAACCTTGATGGCTTCGAAAATGCCCTTGACGATCAGCGGCGCGAGGCCGAGCGACGGCTCGTCGAGCAGAAGCAGCTTCGGGCGCGCCATCAGCGCACGGCCGATCGACAGCATCTGCTGCTCGCCGCCCGACAGCGTACCACCACGCTGCGACTGACGCTCCTTCAAGCGTGGAAACAGGGTGAAGATCTTCTCGACGTCCTCATTGAAATATTTGAGCTTGTCGAGGCTCGCACCCATCTGCAGGTTTTCATAGACCGTCATGCGCGGGAAGATGCGCCGCCCCTCGGGTGACTGCGCGATACGCAGCCGGGCGATCTCATGGGTCGGCATGTGGGTAATGTCGCGGCCGTCGAAGGTCACCGAACCAGTGCGGGCTTGCGGGCTGCCGCAAATCGTCATCATCAATGTCGACTTGCCGGCACCGTTGGCGCCGATCAGGCTGACGATTTCGCCGCTGTTGACTTCAACATTTACGCCGGCAAGGGCGCGGATATTGCCGTAATAGGTTTCGACGCCTTCAACTTTCAGAAGCGGTTGCCCCGTCATCGATGTTCGCCCTCTTGGAGGTGCTCGACTTCGGCAATCACCTCTTCCACTTCTTCATCTTCGACACCCAGATAGGCCGCGATCACTCTCGGATCGTTCTTGACCTCATCCGGCGTACCATCGGCAATCTTCTGTCCGTATTCCAGCACGACGACATGGTCGGAGATTTCCATCACCACGGACATGTCGTGTTCGATCAGAAGGATCGACGTATCGGCATCCTTGCGAATGCTGCGCAGGAATTCGTTGAGCACCAGCGACTCGCGCGGGTTGAGACCGGCGGCCGGCTCGTCCAGGCATAGGAGTTCGGGGCCAGTACACATGGCACGGGCAATTTCCAGACGACGTTGCGCGCCGTACGGAAGATCGCCGGCCGGATCGTCGGCGCGATCGACAAGATCGGCCTTCTCCAGCCAGAAGCGTGCCAGCTCGATGGCATTCTTGGCCTCGGCGCGATATTTGCCGATGCCGAGCAGACCAAGCACGGTAAAGCCGGACGCGCGCATGAGCTTGTTGTGTTGCGCGACCAGCAGGTTTTCAAGCACGGTCAGGCCCGAGAACAGGCGGATGTTCTGGAATGTGCGCGCCACCTTGGCTTCGCGCGTGATCCGGAAATCCGGCAGCCGCTCCAGGAGGAACTGCTTGCCACTCTTCTGATTGAGCGTAATCATCCCCATCGTCGGCTTGTAGAAACCGGTGATGCAGTTGAACACAGTGGTCTTGCCGGCGCCGTTCGGTCCGATCAGCGCGGTAATATCGCCGCGCTTGGCCTCGAATGAGAAGTCGTTGATCGCCATCAGGCCGCCGAACTTCATCGACAGGTGATCGACCTTCAGCAGGATGTCGTCGGGGATTGCGGTCACAGCGTTCATCAGCCGTGGCCCTCCTTTGTAAAGCTGCCGGAGACCGCTTTCCGCTCCTTGAGGAAGGCGGTCGGCTCGCGCGTGCCGACGAAGCCGCGCGGCTTGATGATCATCACGACCACCATGGCGAGCCCGAAAATCAGCATACGGTAGAGTTCCGGGGTGAAATCAGCACCGAAAATTATCTTGAGGAAGCCCATGTCGCGCAGCAATTCCGTGCCGCCCACCATGGCGATCGCGGCGATGGCGATGCCCTTCAGCGAACCCATGCCGCCAAGCACGACGATAGCCAGGATGACAGCCGATTCGAGGAACACGAAGGATTCCGGCGAGACGAAGCCCTGACGCGCGGCAAAGAACGAGCCGGCGAAGCCGCCAAACATCGCGCCGGTGGCGAATGCCGTCAGCTTCGTCGTCACCGTATTGATGCCGAGCGAGCGGCAGGCGATTTCGTCTTCGCGCAAGGCTTCCCAGGCGCGGCCGATCGGCATCCGCCGCAGCCGGATCGTCACATAGGCGGTCAGCATGCAGAGCGCCAGGATGACGTAGAACAGGAAGATCTTGTACCAGGCCGACGAGATCGGCAGGCCGAAAGTCTTGATGACGTTGTGCGGATCCTTGAGATCGAAGGTATAAAATCCGAACAGCGAGGCCTTGGTGATGTTGGAAATGCCGAAACTGCCGCGGGTAAGATCCGTCCAGTTGGTGATGACGATCCGGATGATTTCACCGAAAGCCAGCGTCACGATGGCCAGATAGTCGCCGCGCAGGCGCAGCACCGGGAAGCCGAGGATCATGCCCCACAACCCGGCGAAGATGCCAGACAACGGCAGCAGGATCCAGAAGGACAGGCCGAAATGCGTCGACAGAAGCGCGTAGGAATAAGCTCCGACCGCATAGAAGGCGACGTAACCGAGGTCGAGCAGGCCGGCGAGACCGACGACGATGTTCAGGCCCCAGGCAAGCATCACATAGATCAGGATCTGGATGCCGAAATTGTCGACATAGGTCAACGATCCCTGCGCACCGAAAAGCGCCAGCGCCAACAGCGGATAGACGAGCAGGAAGACCAGCGCTATCGCGTTAAAGTTCTTCGAGATGAAGCCGGGTTCGGCTTCGACGGGCGGAGCCTTCGCCTTGGCGGCTTTCATGGCCGCCAGATTGGGCTGTACGAACACCGTCATGACGAAACGGCCGACTGCAGCGATCGCGACGATGGATGCCAACAGGCCCCAGCGCTGAATGATGATCAACTGGTTGTCGATATTCTGCTCGGTCTTCAGGCCGATATAGAGCACGAACATGCCGAATGCGATGAGCGCTGTCCAAAGGGCGTCGGTAAGCCCTTTCTGGACAAGGCCGGGCGCGGTCTTGCCTGGAACGAAATTTGAACTTGCCATGGCGTTATACCTTTTCGACTTCCGGCCGTCCGAGAATACCCGTCGGCTTGAAGATCAACACGTAGGCCAAGATGCCGTAGGTCGCGACATCCTTGTACGCGATAGCGAAATTGCCCGACCAGAACGACTCGATGAAACCGATCATCAGTCCGCCGAGAACGGCACCCGGCAACGAGCCGATGCCTCCGAGAACGGCCGCGGTGAACGCCTTGACACCGGGAACGAAGCCATCGGTAAAGTTGGCGACACCATAATACATCAGGTACATCGTGCCAGCGACAGCGGCGAGCGCTGCGCCCATGATGAAGGTGACGGAAATGGTGCGGTCGACATTGATGCCAAGCAGTGCCGCCATCTTGCGATCCTGCTCCGTGGCGCGCTGGGCGCGGCCAAGCGCGGTCTTGTTGACCAGATACCAGAAAGCAGCGAGCAGAACGACCGTGCAGATGAAGATGATGATCTGCTTCAACGACAGCGATACGCCGCCGATGTTGTAGACATCGCCCACCAGCGTCGGGATCGGCTTGTTGCGCGGGCCCTGTGCGACCTGGATGAAGTTCGACAGCACGATCGACATGCCGATCGCGGTGATCAGCGGCGCCAGGCGGAACGAACCGCGCAGCGGCCGATAAGCGACACGCTCGATCACCCAATTCCACAGGCTCGTCATCAACATGGCGACGATGAGCATCACCAGAAGCATGATTGCCACCGGCAGTCCTGCAAACAGCGATACGAGAACCAGGTAAGTGATAAGAGCGGCGAATCCGCCGAGCATGAACACGTCGCCATGAGCAAAGTTGATCATGCCGATGATGCCGTAAACCATGGTATAGCCAATGGCGATCAGGCCGTAAATTGACCCGAGAGTCAGCCCGTTAAGGAGCTGCTGGATAAAATAATCCATATGTCATTTCCCCTGGATGCGGAGTTCATCGACCGCATCTCTTATTGGTTAGGGTTTCCTTCAAGAGGGCCCGTAGGGGCGATTCCATACTGTTTTCGAAGGAAATGTGAAGCCAAAAAGGCAGGAAATTGACAAAATCTTTTCAAAAGGCGGCGCAATGACGCAATTCGAGCCAGAAAAGATAGAAAAACAGCATTCTCTGGCTCAAAAATAGCCAAGACAATCCGCCTGTGTATTTCGGTCAAAAAAATCTCTTCAGAAACGGGCTCCTGAGAAGCCCGCTCTCTTCCCTTCAGACCTGACGGTCAGGAGCGCATGCGCGCACCTTCGGCATCGAACAACGGCTGCGACTGCAATGTCGCAGGCAGTATTTCGCCGAGCAGTTCGATCGACCATCCCTGCGTCTCGTCGGCAATCTCTTTCGGCACGTAACCAACGGCGACCGAGACGCCGGAGGCGTGCGCATAGCCGCCCGAGGTCACCCAGCCGCAGACGGCGCCGTTGTGATAGATCGGCTCATCACCGATAACATCGGCATCTTTCGCTGCGAGAATAAACGTGCGCAGCCGCAAGGCCCCTCCCTCCGCCTTCTCCCTGGCCGCCACCGATTTGCCGATGAAATCGGCCTCCTTGGATAGCGCCACGAATCGGCCAAGCCCCGCCTCCAGCGGCCCATAAAGCGGGCGGTATTCGCGTGCCCAACTGCCATAGGATTTGTCGAGGCGTAGCGCGTTCAATGCCCTAAGACCGAAGAGCTTGATACCGAATTCGGCACCCGCCTCCATCAACAGATCGAAGAGGTAGCGCTGATATTCCGGCTTCATCCAGATCTCATAACCGAGATCGCCGGTGTAGGAGACGCGGCCGACGATGGCGGGCGCCATGCCGAGATCCATGCGGCGGATGGACATGAAAGGAAAAGCGGCTGCGGAGAGATCCTGATGCGTCAGCTTTTCCAAGAGCTTGCGCGCATTCGGCCCCGCGATCGAAAGTCCAAGCAGCGACAGACCGAGCGCCTTCAGCTCTACCGATCCGTCCTTGGGCAATTGGCTCTCGAACCAGCGCATATGATAGGCCTCGGCTATGCCGGAGCCTATGACGAGGAAATCCCCCTCGCCCAGTTTGGCGAGCGTGAAGTCGCCTATCAGCTTGCCGTCATGCTTCAGCATCGGCGCCAGCGTCATACGGCCGACGGCCGGAATACGGCAGGCCAGCAGCCGATCAAGAAAGGCTTCCGCGCCCGGTCCCTTGACCGAATATTTGGCAAAGCCGGAGGTCTCCATCAGGCCGACGCTGTCGCGCACCGCCTTCGCCTCCGCGCCGACCACGTCGAAATCATTGGAACGCCGCCAGGAGAACTCATCCGCTTCACCCGCCGGCGCGAACCACAGTGCCTGTTCCAGTCCATAAGATGCGCCGAAGACGCCACCAGCAGATTTGAGCTTGTCGTAGATCGGCGTCGTCAGCAGCGGCCGTGCCGCCGGCAGTTCCTCGTTGGGATAGCGGATGGAGAAACGCCGCGCATAGTTCTCGCGCACCTTGGCGTTGGTATATGCCAGCGTCGCATAGTCACCGTAACGGGAGACATCCATGGCGAAGACGTCGAAGCCGGGATCGCCATGGATCATCCAGTTGGCAAGCGCCAGCCCCACGCCGCCGCCCTGGCTGAAGCCGGCCATGACCGCGCAGGCAGACCAGTAGTTCGTCAGCCCCCGCACCGGCCCGACCAGCGGATTGCCATCCGGCGAGAAGGTAAAGGGGCCGTTGATAATCTTCTTGATGCCGGCATTGTTGAAGGCGGGGAAATGGCGGAAACCGACTTCGAGTTCTGGCGTGATGCGCTCGATATCCTCGGCCAGCAGCTCATGGCCAAAATCCCAGGGCGTCGTCACCGGCGACCAGGGGCGACAAGCCTTTTCGTATGTGCCCATCAGCATGCCCTGCCGCTCTTGGCGCAGATAGATCTCGCCGTCGAAATCGACGCAGTGCATCAGCTCCTTACCGGTCGTCCTGTTGAAGTCGGCAACCTCCGGCATGTCCTCGGTGATCAGATACATGTGCTCCATAGCAAGCACCGGCAGTTCCAGCCCGACCATGCGGCCTACCTCGCGCGCCCAGAGGCCGGCGGCATTGACGACATGCTCAGCGACGATCTCGCCCTGATTGGTCATCACCCGCCAGGAACCGTCCTCGCGCTGCACCAGCTCCTCGACCTTGGTGTGCAGGTAAATCTCTGCACCGTTCTTCTTTGCCGAGCGCGCATAGGCATGCGTGGTGCCATAGGGATCGAGATGACCTTCGACGGGATCATAGAGCGCGCCGACGAACTGGTCGGGATCAAGAAGCGGCATCATCGCATGCGCTTCCTTCGGCGTCAGCAATGTCGCCTCCAGGCCGTTGTAACGCCCTTTGGCGAGGATCGATTTCAGCCAGTCGAAACGCTGCGGCGTCGCCGCCAGCATCAGGCCGGACGTCATGTGCAGGCCGATATCCTGGCCGGAATAGTCCTGGATTTCCTTGTAGAGCTCGACCGTATATTTCTGCAGCTTGGCGACGTTGGGATCGCCATTGATCGTGTGCATGCCGCCGGCCGCGTGCCAGGTCGAACCCGATGTCAGCTCGGAGCGCTCCAGCAGCACGACATCCGTCCAGCCGAATTTCGTCAGATGATAAAGCACCGAACATCCGACGACCCCACCGCCGATGACGACGACCTTGGCATGGCTTTTCATCCCGAAATCCCCTGTGTTCGGCGCGAAGTCGGCGAGAGTTTCCCCGCCCAACCGACCGTATTTGCAGGGCAGCCTAGAGACTATCCGTGAGGCCAAATAGCCCGAACTGCGAAACCGATATGTCTGTTTGCGCCATCACAATTGTTCGGATCGCGCCATTTATTTCCTGGCGCATAAGCCCTTAGCCGCTCAATCAGCAAACCCTGCCGTCAGGGCGAACTCGCGCCCCATCTCCATCAGCTCCTCGAAGACGCTTCCGGCATAGGAGCGAGGGACGATGATCTCGAAAAGGTAGGGGCCGGTGTGGGCCAGATTGGCGCTGACGTGGCAGCACAGCATGTTGGCCGACCGCCCCTCGGCGAAGACCTGCGGGTGCAAGTCCACAGCCACGCATTTCGCCAGAATACGCCGGACACTCGGACCCGAAAGGCGCAGCAGCACACGGCCGTCGCTTTGTTCGAAGAAGGAAACGCGGCCGGCATCCAATAGCGCAAGATCACGCGCCAGGCTCTCGGCTCCCAACACGTCCGACACCACCAGCCACTCGCCCGGCCCCGCCTGGCGCACCGAAATATCCGCCATGGCGTTCAGCGCCGCCAACGTCCAGGCTTCCTGGCCCGCATGGGCGAGCACGGAAAATATAACGGGACGGCGGACGACGGCGAGATGGTTCGGATTGGGTTCCGCCTCGAAGCCGGAGATGTGGTCTTCCAGCACATGCCGGTTCTGATATGCGACGCTCATCGATCCCTCATCCCAAAAGCTTCTTGTTGGCAGGATCGACGAAGACCGGATTGCACACCTCGGCAATCACCTCCTCGCCGCGCAACCCATCCCAGACGATCACATGTTCACCGATCCGCTCGCGGCCGGATTTCAGGAAGGCCAATGCGATGAAATGGCCAAGAACCGGTGAGAAGCAGGCGGAAGAAACATGGCCCTGATCATTCGCCGTCGACGGCTTTGCGCCTTCTTTCAGGAGGTGCGCACCCGCCCGGATTTCCTTGGTGGCATCGACTGGCTTCAGCCCGACGAGCTGGACACGATCGGCGGCGGTCAGGCCAAAGCGGGTCGAAAGCCGCTTGCCGATGAAATCCGGCTTCTGCGTCGCCATCATCCGGCCGAGGCCTACATCATCGGGCGTGGTGCGGCCATCCAGCTCATTGTGGGTGATATGCCCCTTCTCGACGCGGAGCACATTCAGCGCCTCAACCCCGTAAGCGCAAATACTGTGCGCCTTACCCGCTTCCATAATGGCATCCGCCACAGCCTCGCCATAGCCAGCGGGAACGGCGAGCTCATAGGCCAGTTCACCGGAGAAAGAGATGCGGAACAGTCTCGCCTTCAAACCGCCCTTCAGCATCACTTCTGCGGCGGCAAGGAACGGGAAGAACGCGTCGGAAATATCGTCCTCGACAATCTGTTCCAGAACCAGCCGCGCCTTCGGCCCAGCAATCGCCATCTGTGCCCATTGATCCGACGAGGAGACGAAACGCACGTCGAGCTGCGGCCAAAGGGTCTGGGCGCAGAATTCCATATGCGCCATCACCTCTCCAGCCATCGCGGTCGTGGTGGTGAGGAAGAAATGGTTTGGCGACAGCCGGCTCGTCGTCCCGTCGTCGAACACCATGCCGTCCTCGCGCAGCATCAGCCCATAGCGCGCCTTGCCGATCGGCAGTTTCAAAAAGGTATTGGAATAGAGCCGGTTGAGAAACTCCGCCGCATCCTTGCCGAACACTTCGATCTTGCCGAGCGTCGAGACATCGCAGAGGCCGACATTGTTGCGGACATTCAGCACCTCGCGGTCGACGCTGTCGCGCCAGTCTTTCTCACCCGGGCGCGCAAACCAGGCGGAGCGATACCAAAGGCCCGCTTCGACGAAGGTCGCACCATTTTTCTTCGCCCAGCCATGCAGAGGTGATTCCCGCACCGGCTGCGCATGCTTATCGCGCGCCGTACCCGCCAGGGCACCGAAGGAGACGGGCGTATAGAAAGGCCGGAACGTCGTCGTGCCGACAGCCGCCGGGCTGACGCCGCGCATGCCGGCGATGAGGCCGGCGGCGTTGACATTGCCGAGTTTACCCTGGTCGGTCGCCATTCCGCTCGTCGTATAACGCTTGGCGTGCTCCACATGACCAAAGCCTTCGCGCAGGGCCAAGCCCAAGTCTTTCGCATGCACATCGTTCTGGAAGTCGACGAAAGCCTTGTCCTTGGCGCCCGGCACATGCCAGATGGCCGCAAAGGACGGATCGTAATCGCCTTCGACCTCCGGCATCTCAGCCTCCTGCGCCCTGCGCCCGAGACTTTGGACGATCAACCGTGCCTTTGCAGCGCCATCGGCGAGACAGCCGGAAACACTGTCGATACCCGCAGCCGATCCGGCAATCTCCATCTCGCCGCCGACCGTCGGCGCCATGAAGGCCTGTTGCTCGTCCGACCACACCGGCTTTGCGCCACGCTGACAGGCAAGATGAATGATCGGCGACCAGCCGCCGGACATGGCAAGCGCATCGCAGGCGATAAATTCGTCCAAGCCGCCACGATCGGCAATCACGCCGCTGATGCGATGCCGGCCCTTCGTGGCCTGTACGGTGCCGCCATGAATGATGCGAACACCCTGCGGCGCAACATCTGAAGAGGCGCTGCGCGTATCAATAATGGCCGATATTTCGACGCCTTCCGCCGCCAGATCCAGTGCCGTGCGATAGCCGGACCCGCCATTGGTGAACACCGCCACCTTCTGGCCCGCCACAACGCCATAGCGATTGAGATAGCTGCGCATCGCACCAGCCATCATCACGCCCGGTCTGTCATTGCCGCCAAACACCAGGGGCCGCTCTTCCGCGCCGGTCGCCAGGATGGCGCGTTTGGCGGCGATGCGCCAGAGACGCTCGACCGGCAGATCGGGCGACGGCATCGCCACATGCTTCTGCACTTTTTCGACCGCACCGAAGACATTGTCGTCGTACCAGCCGAAGACCGTCGTGCGTGGCATCAAAGTGACGTTCTCGAAGCTCTGGAGTTCGTCGAGCGCCGCATGAACGAAAACATCCGCGGCGACGCCGCCGATCGACAATCTCTCCGACAGCAGCGATCCGCCCAGACGAAATCCTTCGTCTGCAAGAATGATGCGGAGCCCCGTGCGCGCAGCCGTCAGCGCCGCCATCAGCCCGGCCGGGCCGGAACCGATCACCAGCAGATCACAATACGCCCAGGCCTTCTCATAGCGATCGGGATCGGCCCGCATCGCCGTCTTGCCGAGACCGGCGGCACGGCGGATCAGCGGCTCATAAACCTTTTCCCAGAAAGCCGAGGGCCACATGAAGGTCTTGTAGTAGAAGCCGGCGCCGAGGAAGGGCGAGAGGAGACCATTGAACGAGGCAATGTCATACTTCAGTGACGGCCAGCGGTTCTGGCTGACGGCGGTCATGCCTTGATAGAGTTCGGCGACTGTGGCGCGTGTATTCGGCTCCCCGCGCCCATCCTTACCGATCGTCACCAGCGCGTTCGGCTCGGCCGAGCCCGCCGTCAGAATTCCGCGCGGACGATGATATTTGAAGCTGCGGCCAACGAGCAATTGGTCGTTGGCAAGAAGGGCTGCGGCGAGCGTATCGCCCTCCATCCCCTTCATTTCCCTACCGTCGAACTTGAACGAAAGCGGCCGGCTGCGGTTGACGAGGCCGCCGGAAGAAAGGCGATAGGCCGTCATTGCGCCGCCTCCTTCGCCTTGTCCGCGGCATCGGTGACGGAGAAGACCTCATGGGTGACATTGCTGCGGTCGACGATCAGCCAGCGGCGGCAACCGGCCGCATGGTGCCAATATTCGAGAATGCGCCCGCGCTCGTTGTCTCGGATATAGACATAACGATGCCAGTCTTCATCCGGTGCGGATGGCGCCGGACGATCGGCGGAAGCAGAACCGCGAATGGTGAACTCTTCTTTCGGGCGCGTGCCGCAATGCGGGCAGGTGATCAGGCTTGCCATTTGTTTCGTGCCCTCAATGCAGATTCGGCTGCGGACCCTTGCCGCTTTCATCGATCACAAAACCGCGTTCGAAACGATCGAGGCGCAGGAGGCGGCTGACCTCATGGCTTTCACCCTTTGCGATCAGGTGCGCGAAGCAGAAGCCGGAGGCGGGCGTCGCTTTGAAGCCGCCATAATTCCAGCCGCAGTTCAAATAGAGATTGTCGATCGGCGTGCGGTCGATGATCGGCGAGCCGTCCATGCTCATATCCATCACCCCGCCCCAGCTACGCAGCACGCGGACGCGCGACAGGCCGGGGATCAGCGACACCCCCTCCTCCATCGTATGTTCGACGGTGGCGAGATTGCCGCGCTGAGCATAGGAGCTGTAATAGTCGATATCGGCGCCGAAGACCAAACCGCCCTTATCCGACTGCGATATATAGAAGTGGCCGGCGCCGTAGGTGATGACGTGATCGAGTACCGGCTTCAGCCCTTCCGTGACGAACGCCTGCAGCACATGGGTTTCGATCGGCAGTTCCAGATCCGCCATGCGCCCAAGAATAGAAGTATGGCCAGCCGCCGCCAGCGCCAGCTTGTTGCAGCCGATGAAGCCGCGCGTGGTCTCGACACCGGTCACCACGCCACCTTCGCGGCGAATGCCAATCACCTCGCATTGCTGGATGAGATCGACGCCGCGGCTGTCGGCGCCGCGCGCATAGCCCCAGGCGACGGCATCGTGCCGCGCTGTGCCGCCCCGCGCCTGCAGCAACCCGCCCAGGATCGGAAAGCGCGCGTGATCGAAATTGAGATAGGGCATCATCTTGCGGACCTGATCGCGGTTCAGCAGTTCCGCATCGACCCCGTGCATCCGCATGGCATTGCCGCGCCGGGCATAGGCGTCGCGTTGCCCATCGGAGTGGAAAAGATTGATGATACCGCGCTGGGAGATCATGGCATTGTAATTGAAATCCCGCTCCAACCCTTCCCAAAGCTGCATCGAAAATTCATAGAACGGCTCGTTGCCGGGCAAGAGATAGTTGGAGCGGATGATCGTGGTATTGCGGCCCACATTGCCGGAGCCGAGATAGCTCTTTTCCAAGACCGCGACGTTGGTAATGCCGAACTCCTTGGCGAGATAATAGGCCGTTGCCAGTCCATGCCCGCCACCACCGACGATAATGACGTCATAATGCGATTTCGGCTCCGGAGTTCGCCAGACAGGCTGCCAATGACGGTTTCCTGAAAGCGCCTGCTTCAGAAGCTGATATGCCGAATAACGCATGTATCAATCCCGGTCTCTACGCGGCTACACATTTGCATATGCAGCAGAAACGACAAGTCCGGAAAGGACGGAAAACCTTCGCAAACAGAACATGTTCTTTCCCGAATGCGCAGCAAGGCGAGGCACTGTATCTTAAAGAACACGCGGCACCCAGAGATGTTGTCGACAACGGCGCATGGATGCGAACCCCCGTTGCAGAAGCCCGATCCAAGCGTTAGGCGGTTGAAACGTGATCGGCACGAGGTCTAAATTTTGAAGTGAAGACCTCTTAAATATTATATCTTTAAGCTCGAAACACGGACGAGCTGCGGAAAGACGACAAGGCGAATGCTCGCGACCTTTGAAAAAGCGGCCCTTGAGGCAGGTAAGGCCATATTGGAGGTCTACCGTGCCGGTTATGCCGTCGCCTTGAAGCAGGATATGAGTCCCGTCACCATTGCCGATGAACGCGCCGAGCACATTATTCTCGAACATCTGACGCGCGACTTTCCGGCCATTCCCGCGGTTGCCGAGGAATCGGTGTCTGCCGGTAAGATTCCCGACGTTCGCGGCCGCCCTTTCTTCCTGGTGGATCCGCTCGACGGTACGCGCGAATTCATCGAACATCGCGACGAGTTCACCGTCAATATCGCCTATATCCAGAATGGCGTCCCGGTCGCCGGGATCGTCTTTGCGCCGGCGCTCGGCATTGCCTTCACCGGCGAGGCCGGCAAGGCACGTAAGCTCGCCGTCACCGACCATTTCACCATTGCCGACCGTTCCGCAATCGCGGTACGCGCCCGGCCCGAGCATTTGCTGGCGCTCGCCAGCCGCTGCAACAGCAGCCCGAAGACGGATAGTTTCCTGGCGGAAAATGCCGTCACCGCCTGCACGTCGATCGGCTCTTCCCTGAAATTCTGCCTGCTGGCCGAAGGCAAGGCCGACGTCTATCCGCGCTTCACGCGCACGATGGAATGGGACACGGCCGCCGGTGACGCAGTTTTGCGCGCTGCAGGCGGCTCGACCGTCACGCTCGATGGCCGCCCGCTTGCTTACGGCAAGATCGATCAGAGCGAAGATAGCGATTTTGCCAACCCCAATTTCATCTGCTGGGGCGGCGGGAAAAGCCTGGTCGACGCCTAAACACCACTCCAGAAGCGTAAGTTTTCACTGACGAAAACTCATAGAACAACCGGCTTTTCCGTTGCGATAACAGCGAATTGCCGGATTTTCTGCGTCGCCATCACCACGCAAATCAGCTCGCGCCGGCTTTCCTTAAAATTATTATCAAAGTGTTACCAAGCGCTTAGGCAATTTTTAAATGTGGCAAGTTAGAGTGGCTCCCGTGGTCTTGAGTATGTGTAGAGAGTCCAATGACCGAAATGATACGTCCCCGAGTGAAGTATGTCATCGGCCCCGATGGCAGCCCGCTTACGATCGCCGACCTGCCGCCGCCGAACACGCGCCGCTGGGTTATCCGTCGTAAGGCCGAGGTTGTCGCCGCGGTGCGCGGTGGTCTGCTGAGCTTGGAAGAAGCTTGCGAGCGTTATACGCTCACTGTCGAAGAATTCCTCTCCTGGCAGTCGTCCATCAATACCCATGGTCTTGCCGGCCTGCGGACGACCCGCATACAGCAGTATCGTCACTGACGGCTGCAACACCGACGCGACATCAGTTTGATCTTTATTTCGGGCCTTTTTCCTTCCTCAACAGGATATGAAGAAGGCCCGAAATCATGGTGGAACCCGCATAGAACCATAGGCCCGGCTGCGTAAACGCAGTGGCGAACCCACTGGTCTTGGCGGCGGCAATGACGATCGCCACCAGCAGCACGTCCGCCATCGACCAGCGCGCCAACTGCGGCACGATATGGTCGAAAAAGAACCCGCCCTCACTTTTTCTCCGCGTTCCCATCGCTTCAACGGCAAGGCTCACGGTCTTCAAGATCGGCAGCGCCACGGAGACCAGCGCGACAATGGCGGCAAGAAGATAGTTTTCCGTCTGCCAGAGGGAAGCGATGATGCCGAGCAAGGATGGCGTATCGCTGAAGAAATAAAGCTTTTCGAGACGGACCAGCGGCAACACAAGGCCGAAAGCCAGCAGAAACGGGACAGTGACCAGAAGCACAGCTTGCAGATTGCGCATTGGTGCCTGAAACCTCTCAAGTGGTTGCATCGCCCTTATCACAGCCCGCATAGCGCAGAAGCCCGAAAATCAAAATCGTTTTTCGAACGGCGGCAACCCTCAGCGACCGCTGCTTGCCAGCGGCGACAGGTTTGTTAGCATCGACCTAAGACAGGACGTTAACCGACGTCGAACCGAAACATTGCAGGTCAGAGGACAATCATGGACATCCGCAACGAAGACAACGCATCGGGCGGACGCTATGTCGCGACAGTCGAGGGCCACGAAGCCGAGATGACCTTCTCGCGCGCCTCCCCCAAGCTGATCATCATCGACCATACCGGTGTTCCCGATGCGCTTCGCGGCAAGGGCGTCGGTCAGGCGCTCGCCCTTCACGCCGTCGAAGAGGCCCGCAATGGCGGCTGGAAGATCATTCCACTCTGCCCTTTTTTCAAGGCGCAGGCCCAGCGCCACGAAGAATGGCGCGATGTGGTGAATATGTAGCCGCGCACTGGAGATCGAGAATCTCCTTTTGAAAACACCAAAAGCCGTGCATGGCCGGCCATCCACCATGGCCAGTCATGCACGGCTTTCGAGCCGCCTTCCGTCGCTTCTCGCATAATCCCAAAAATCGTTCCGATTTCGGAACGGAACTATGTGAGGATCAAGACATGGCGACAGAATGGTTAATTCAGGCGCGTGCCCTCATCGGGCCCGAGCCATCGCGCTCTTCGAGCGCTGCGGCCTTGGCATATTCGGCCTGCATTTCTTCCAGCGATGTTTCCAGCGCCTCTTCCTGCACCTGCAATTCCCGGATCGACACTTGCAGATTGTCCGCGCGCTGACGTGCGGCCTTGGCAAAGGTCGGATAGGCAAAGTGGTTCGGATCGGAAATGCCGGACTTTTTCTCTTCCAGCACGATCTGGCTCTCCAGATCCTTTGTCATACGGTCGAATTCCGCCATCATCATCTGCAGTTGCTGCAGTTGACGGCGTTTTTCGTTCACCTGAAACTCCTTCAGGCGCGTTAGGCTCTCACGTGACTTCATACGCATTACTCCCGTGATGCGAGACCCCGGCTCTCGATATGTTGACCCACCGCACCGCTTTGAAACGGCTTGGTTAAAAAAATTTCCAGCGATCTTAATAAAAACCTACCGCTGGTAACCTTTCGTTTACGGGCATCGTTAATGATAGGGACGATCATTTAAGGGTCAGTAAATGCCGCGATCGGAATTCGAGATGTTGGCATTGGTGAGTCGAATGAATCACTTAGCGTGTCTTCTTAATGCAACACCTTAGGAAAGATATTTGCTGATTATTATTGGAAAACAGTGGAATGGAAAAATTATTTAATAAATTCGATACGTCTTGCCAGAGTGAATCAGAATTTGTTAACCATTCCGTGGCAGCTTCCAAATCAGGCAGTGATTTGATCGGTATCGCGTAAGGGGGCTGACGACCTTTCGGCGGCGGTAAAGGGGATAATTATGCGGGTTCTACTCATTGAAGACGATAGCGCGACAGCGCAGAGCATCGAGCTGATGCTCAAATCCGAAAGTTTCAACGTCTACACCACCGATCTCGGTGAAGAAGGCGTCGATCTCGGAAAGCTCTACGACTACGATATCATTCTACTTGATCTTAACCTTCCCGACATGTCCGGCTACGAAGTGCTTCGTACGCTGCGTCTGTCGAAGGTCAAGACACCGATCCTGATCCTCTCCGGCATGGCCGGTATTGAAGACAAGGTTCGCGGTCTCGGCTTCGGTGCCGACGACTACATGACCAAGCCTTTCCACAAGGACGAGCTGGTCGCCCGCATTCACGCCATCGTTCGCCGCTCCAAGGGCCATGCCCAGTCGGTGATCATGACCGGCGAACTGATCGTCAATCTCGACGCCAAGACCGTCGAAGTCGGTGGCCAGCGCGTGCATCTGACCGGCAAGGAATACCAGATGCTGGAGCTGCTTTCGCTCCGCAAGGGCACCACCCTCACCAAGGAAATGTTCCTCAACCACCTCTATGGCGGCATGGACGAGCCGGAACTGAAGATCATCGACGTCTTCATCTGCAAGCTGCGCAAGAAGCTCGCTAACGCCGCCGGCGGCGCCAACTATATCGAAACCGTATGGGGCCGTGGTTATGTGCTGCGCGAGCCCGACAGCAGCGAGTTCGCCGAAAGCGCCTAAGCCGCCCTCCCCGATCACCGCCGAACCATCAAAAATCCCGCCCTTCCGGCGGGATTTTTTGTTGCCTATCTCATAGATGCAAAAAATAAGGCCGCTCAAAAAGCGGCCGTCGTCCATTCCGTCAATATCTGGCGTCAGATATTAGGCCGCGATGGCCCGATTGCCGAAAACCGCCGTCAGGATCTTGCGGTCGAAAGGCTTCAGCAGAAAATCGGTGGCACCAGCGCGTTTGCCCGCCATCAGCTTGCGCAAATCCGCCTCGACGACACAGTAGTAGATCTTGACGTCTTTGCCATCCGGCATGGCGCGGATGCTGGCAATGAGATCGAGGGCGCCTTCCATGCCGGCGTCGACGATCAGATAGTCAGGGATTTCAGCCTGGCACCGCGACAGCGCTTCACGGGCATCGGCGGCTTCGCTGACAAGAAAATCGAGCTCGGAGAGAATCCGCTTGCCGACCTTACGCACGACATCCGACGCGTCCGTAATCATGAATCGCTGCATCATCAACTCCTTTACGCACGGCCGCCCACCTATCTGGCGCCATCCTCAAATTGGGACGATAGGCGCACGAGGCTAAGGAATCGTTACCGTTGTATTCATAATTGCGCGAACAACCGAAAGAATGTGCGAGGGCGGCGATACACCTAAAGATAATCCCGCCACCGGACATTCGGCGGCGGGATCATCAGATAAATCATGCGTAATGGCGCTTATTCGCTGCGCATGGACGCGGTGAACGTCAGCTCTTCCGGTGTAGCGTTATAGGAGAGTTCCATGCCACTCTCGTCTGCCAAAAGCACCGTGTAATAGGGCTGGATGGAATGGGCATCAACCGCCTCTTCCAACGCACCCGAGCAGATTTCCGCGAATTTCGGCGGCACGCGCATCATCCGCCCCTTGGCGATGATCGTGAACTTGGCCTCGAATTCGGGATTTTCCAGCGTGACCTCGATATTGCCACCGCGCGGAATCGAGCCGTAAGCGACCAAAAAGAGATTGAGCAGCAGCTTCACGCGGTTCTTGGCAACGATGGCGCGCGGACCAACCCAACTGACCTCGGTCTTCTTTTCGGCGGCGGCAAAATCCTTGGCGGCGCGTTCTGCTTCGCCCGTGTCGATCGAGGCGCCGACCGAGCCGGACGCACCGAAGGCAAGGCGTGCGAATTTGAGGCGGACAGAGGCATTGAGCGCGCTTGTGCGGATCAGCTCCATCGCATCGGCATCGGCACCGCCCTCGTCGAGCAGCTCCAGGCCATTGTTGATCGCACCGACCGGGGAGATCACGTCATGGCAAACGCGGCTGCATAGCAGCGCGGCCAGATCAGGTCCGGTCAAGGTGAGGTTCGGATTCTTCGACATTCATTGTCTCCTGAATGCTGACTAGGCGGAACGCAGTATGATTCTACGTTGCCACGGCAAGATTGCCCGAGGGTTGCCGCAGGCGGCGTACCGCACGCCATAAAGACACCATATTTGGTAAACCGATTGTTAAGATGATCGCCGCAAAATGCATTCATCACCACCAGATCCTTGCGCACGCGATTCGCGGTGCGGAACATGGGCGGAACGGTCTGGACTGAGGAGCGAGGTACACTCGGCGCGTTCGTGCGAATGCGCAGGGCATCCGCTCCCGATTGCACCGACCATGATGAACGGATGAATGTCATGCGCTATCAACTCCTGAAGAGAATGCCCCGCCCCGGCACGAGAACGGTCGGCCTTGGCCTGATCTTAGCCATCGTTGCGTTCGTAAGCTTCGCGCTGCCGGTGCGTCCGGCCGCCGCCGCGGCCAACAACCAATATTCGATGCAGGAAATCGTCGATGCCGGTCATTCCTTCTTCGGCTCGACCAGCGGCGGCCTCGCAAAGGTGGTCGAACGGGCCTTTCAGCAATACGGCCTGCCGAACGGCTACATCCTCGGCCAGGAAGGCTCCGGCGCCTTCATCGCTGGGTTGACCTATGGCGAAGGCCAGCTCAACACCAAGAACGCCGGCGAGCACCCGCTCTATTGGCAGGGCCCGTCGCTCGGCCTCGACTACGGCGGCCAGGGCACCCGCGTCATGATGCTCGTCTATGACCTGCCGAACATCGACAGCGTCTACACCCGCTTTGGCGGCGTCAGCGGCCAGGCCTTCGTCGTCGCCGGCGTCGGAATGACCGTGCTGAAGAACAACGACATCGTGCTGGTGCCGATCCGCACCGGCCTCGGCGCTCGTCTCGGCGTCAACCTGGGCTACCTCAAGGTTACGCCGAACCCGACCTGGAATCCCTTCTGATCCCCCGGCGATATCACGTCGATTCATCCCCTGGCCCGCACAGATTGCGGGCCTTTTCTTGTCGCGAACGCCCGGGGTGCCGGTAAACCATATCCGATTTAAATGCTTGCCCGCATGGCCGCCCCATGCTTAATCATTTGCTTAATCACTGTATTGAGATTGAAAACAACTCCTAGATACTGGCTGCGCCGTGATTGAATTCGCTCTACTGTTTGGATTGGGCTTTCTGACCGCCGCCTTTCTGGTCTTCCTGATCGCGCCCGCAGTGCATCGCCGCATCGTTTGGTTCACGGAAAAACGGCTGAAAGCGACCATGCCGCTGAGCCCGCAAGAAGTACGCGCGCAAAAGGACATGGCGCGCGCCCTTTTCGCCGCCGAAAACGCCAAGACCGAGCAGGCGCTGACGCAGGAGCGCGACAAGAGCGTCGCCCTGCAGATCCGCAACGGCAAGCTCCAGCAGGAGGCCGGTCGCTTCGCCGCCGAAAACACCGAATTGCGGACTAGGATCGACGATCTCGAGGTCGAAGCCGGTGAACTGCGCTCGCGCCTGCGCCGTGAGGAAAGCTATATCAGCCAGCTCAAATCCGGCATTCATACCGCCGAACAGGTCGGAGCAGTGAAGGATGCCGACATCGATGGCCTGCGCAAGCGGATGACCAAGATGGGCGCCGACGCCGACAATCTGAAGATTGATCTTGCCACCCGCGAGACCGAAATCGAGAGCCTGAAGCTTCGTCTCAAAACGATGCGGGACGAGCGCGACACGCTGCGCCACGACCTGAACCTTGCAAGCCTCCGCGCCAAGGATGCAGAATTGCGACTGGGCCAGGGAAGCGACAAGGCCCAACGGCTCGAGGAGCGGCTGGACCGCGAGATTGCGGACAATGCCGATAAGGAAACCGCGATCGAACGCCACGTTCATGACGTGGCACGCCTAAAGGAAAAACTGGAAACGGCCAGTGCCGAGGCGGAGGAAGCCGGCCGCGCACTGCGGGCCGCCGGTCTTGTTCCGCCAGGGAAACAGACCAACGGCTCCAAGCCCCCGGTCGGACCGAGGATCGTGGACATTGATGATCATGACGCCAACGCAGCAGAACCGGAACACAACGTGGAAGACGACATCGCTCAAATGACGGAGGAAGTGCGCAACCGCGCTGCAGCCATTTCCGACCGCCTGCTAAAATCACGCTCGCCTTCGCATGATCAGGCCATGCGGGAAGAGATCGCCAACATCGCCGCCAACATGGTGGCGCTGACCGCCCTCAAGGAAGGCGACAAATCTCCGATCCTCGATCTCCTGCCAAAGGAGACGACCGCCGCCGAGCAAGGCGCACGCATCAGCCTTGCCGACCGTGCCGCCGCCCTGCTGCCCAAGCAGCCATGAGCGCTCGATACAAGGACGGAAATTTCAGACGCGTTTGATCAACGACGCCATCGTGAAAAGCGCGATGCCGCTTGCCGTTGCCACGTTTAGGCTGTCGAGGCCCGGCGCCTGCGGTATCCGCAAGCTGCCAAAGGCCGACAGGATCTTCTGCGGCAACCCCGCCCCTTCGGTGCCGACCACCAGCGCCATCCTATCGGCTGGCGGAACGGCACGGATATCGGTGTCGCCGCGCGGAGAAAGGCTCCAGATGGCAAAACCGCGCTCCGCGAGCGCAGTCAGCAGATCGACATCGCTCAATTGACGGCTATAGGGCACGGTCAGCACCGAACCGACAGAGACGCGCAGTGCCTTACGGTACAACGGATCGCAGCAGGTCTCGTCGAGCAGCACCCCATCGGCCCCGAAGGCGCTGGCATTGCGGAACATCGAACCGACATTGTCGTGATTGGAAATGCCGCAGCCCGCAAGAACAAGCGCCCGCTCCGGCAAACGATCGAGAAAGGCGTCGATATCCGCTTCCGCCTTGCGCCGGCCGAGCGCCAGCACGCCGCGGTGCAGATGAAAACCGACAATGCCGTCCAACACCGAGGCATCGGCAACATAGACCGGCACGTCAGGCGGAAAGGCAGCGATGATTTCTTCCAGCCCCGCGGCGCGGTTGCGCAGCAGCAGCACTTTTTCGGCGACGAATTCTCCGCCGGCCGCGTGCGCTTCGACCAGAAGCCGCAGCACTACCGTGCCCTCGGCAATGAAGCGGTTGTCGCGGCCCACGAGATCACGCTCGCGGATATCGCGAAATTCGGCGATGCGCGGATCGTCGGGATGCGTGATCTCGATCAGCCGGTCGCCTGTCATCCCAAAGCCGTCAGTTAGAAAGCGATATGGTCGCGACGATACGTCCGACAGCATAGTCGAAGACGATAGCCTGGCGCTGGCCGCTAGCAAGCGTGCCATAGAACAGCACCTGGTTTCCGGAAAGCGCCGTGGACTGCACGGTAAAACCCTGCGGCAGCGCTGCGGTCACTGCCACCGGTGCTTCCGAAGGAATATTCGAGGCAGCAGAGCCCGCCGCTTTCGGCGCGGGGCGCATCGTCTTGTAGACAACAGCGCCGAACACCGCCATAAGGCTCACCACCATGATGGCAGCCGAGACGATCTGCAGGCGTATCATCTTGCGTCGGACATTTTCCAGGGCCGGATCGAGGGGCTTTTCCTCTTGATCGTCTAGCTCGAGATTCGTCATCGATGCGTCCTATTCCCTAGAGAGCGCCCAGTGCGCCGGAGAAATGCGTTTGAGCGACCCCTTTAAAGAAGCCGCGGGCATTAGAAAAGTCCTAACCGCCGATGAAACAGCCGAAGGCCGGCTCGATGCATGGCTGACGGCGCAGGTCGGCGAGGAATTTTCCCGCAGCCGTATCCAGGCCCTGATCAAGGATAGCGCCGTTCTGCTCAACGGAGCCCCGGTAACCGACGCCAAACGCAAGGTGCGCCCTGGCGATACCTACCAGATCACCCTGCCCGAACCCGAAGACCCGACGCCGCTCGGCGAAGATATTCCGCTCGACGTACTCTACGAGGATGATGACGTCATCGTCATTGCAAAGCCCGCTGGCCTCGTCGTTCACCCCGCTGCCGGCAATTGGACGGGCACGCTGGTCAACGCCCTGATCCATCATTGCGGCGATAGCCTTTCCGGCATTGGCGGCGTGCGCCGGCCCGGCATCGTTCACCGGCTGGACAAGGACACCACCGGTGTCATGGTTGTCGCCAAGAACGACGTCGCCCACCGTCACCTCTCCCTGCAATTCGCCGACCACGGCCGCACGAGGTCGCTGGAGCGCGCCTATCAGGCAATCGTCTGGGGCCGTCCCCGCCAACTGATCGGGACTATCGACGCGCCGCTTGGCCGCTCCACCGGCGACCGTACCCGACGCGCCGTCAAGCGTCCGGGCAATCAGGACGCCGACGAAGCGATCACGCACTACGAAGTTATTGAACGTTTTCACGAGGCACCGGACGCCACCGCGCTCGCCTCCCTGGTCGACTGCCATCTCGAAACCGGCCGTACCCATCAGATCCGCGTCCATATGGCCCATATCGGCCATCCCCTACTCGGCGACGCCGTCTATGGCGGTGGCTTCAAGACCAAGGCCAATTTGCTGCCGGATGCTGCCAAGCAGGTGGTCAACCGCTTCCCCCGCCAGGCACTCCACGCTTACCTCCTGCAATTCGAACACCCTCGCACCGGCGAAGTCATGCACTTCGAAGCGCCACTGCCGGATGATATGGAGGAACTGGCGGCAGCGTTACGGGATTGAGAAGGCGGCCCCAGACCCCATAGCGCCACCGGTATGGCTTGCAATTCGCAGGAATCAGTCCGAGGCTTTAGTTTTCGGGTGAGGCCTTCGCGACATCGCCGATCGTGATTTGTCTCAGTCCCTGGCGCAGAGTTGCGATGTTTGCGCCCCCGTTTAACTGCTCGAATTCTTGCTGGGCCTTCTCCCAGAGAGGTTCCGCTCTCTTGTGCAGGAGACGGCCGTCCTTGGTGAGTTCAACGATACGAACCCTGCGATCTGCAGGAGACGGCTTGATGCTAACGAACCCGTCGCGTTCCAGGAAGCCGACCATCTTTCCCATCGCCGTCCGCTCGATATCGAGCCGCTCGGCAAGAACGTTGACCGTGGCACCGTCAGCCTCCTCGAGAGCCGCCAAAATCAGAAACTGCGTGATGCGCAGCCCGACTGGCTCAAGATGGTCATCGTAAAACCGCGTGATCTGTCGGCTCGCCTTTCTCATGGCGGAGCAGTTGCACTGATCGATTCCAAGCGGTTGGTTGGCCGACAACATTTTAATTTCCTTTCGATTTCATTCTTTACCCGAGCCATGGGCGCGAAGCCCAAGGAAGCCCCGCGTCCCATAGCAATTCCCGGCATCGCCGGATTTAGAATAGCCCCTCCGGTGGGGCGATGTAGCCGGGCACTTCGTCCGCAAGTGTGCTCTTCAGCAGCACCGTCCCTTGATCGGCCATGATCTCGCTCTTGCCAGCGGCGAGTGCGTCATAGGTCTGGCGCACAACATCCTCCGGGCTGGCCTTCGGCACGTCGATGCCGCTGGTCAGATCGGTATCCACGAATCCGACATGCAAGCCAAGGACCTCGATGCCGCGATCGCGAAGGTGGAAGCGAAGCTGGTTCGTATAGCTCCACGCCGCCGCCTTTGATGCCGCATAAGGTGTCAGAAAGGGCCGCGGAAGCCAGACGATGTCGGACAGCACATTGATGATGGCGGCATGTGGTTTGGCCGACAGGATTTGCTCGAAGGCCTGCGAGACGCGCACCACGCCATAATAATTGGTATCAAAGAGGCGCTGCGACTGCGCTTCGACATCATCTGCCAAAGGCCCGTTGATTAGGGCGGCGATCCCTGCATTGTTGATCAATAGCGTCGTATCCGTTGCCAGTTCCGCGGCTGCGGCGATCGATGCTTTATCCGTGACATCGATTTTGACCGGGACCATGCCCGGCTCATTGAAGCCGCTCGTGTTGCGCATGCCCGCATAGACCTTCGATGCTCCGCGGCGGAGTGCCTCGCGTGCGAAGGCTAGGCCCAGGCCACGATTGGCACCGGTGATGAAGACTGTGTTGTTGGCGATGTCCATAGCAATTTTCCTTTCTGGGGCCACAGGTCAGCGTAGAGATGTTTGTCGCTGGCCTGGCGATCGGTTGGGTTCAAAGAAAAATGTCTTCGGGCAACTGCCCGGAGAGCGCCCCGCGCAAATGGGCGGCGAGTGATAGAACCGAGCCAAGCGGGCTCATCCGCACGCTGACCCGGGGCACCGAGCCGTCGGAGGCGTGATCGACGACCACGACGGCGGTCAGCCTCTCCCCGTTCGTCAGAACGGCCTCATATTCGAGGAAGAGCCGGGAGCCGACGACCTGAAGGAACGTCGGCGTCTGCGAAGGATAGAAGGTTCCGACGGCATTCACGGCGAGCCTGATCTCGTCGCGTCCGATGACGGAACCTCGCAACACGGAGCTGGTCAGCTCCGCGTCGGCGGTCAGGTCGTCCAGAAAGGGATGACGTTCATCTTGAGCATGTGACATTGTAGAATCTCCGATTTGTCTTCGTGGAATTCACGCGAAGGCGGCGCGATTGTTGGAGACAAATTGCTGGACCGAGAGCGCCGGAGTTCCGGTAATCGTCTCGACCACATCATTGGTTCCCGAGAAGATGCCGTCGCGATAGTTCTGGGCGACTTCGACGAGGTGCTGCACAAGGAACGGCGGGAACTTGTAGAGATTTTCCATCTTGCCCTTGAACGCCTCTATCGAGGACGGCGCATATTCGATCTTCGCACCAAGCGCCTCGCTCATGACGGCGGCGATCTCCGTGTGGTTCATCTCGACCGGACCATGGAGCCGATAGATCCTGCCTTCATGCCCCTTCGGATTCGCCAGCACATGAGCGATCACACGACCCTGATCATCGGAGGAGATGGGCGCGTGCCGCCCGCTCTCAAAGGGGAACTCGATCTTCTTTGTGGCCCAGATTTCCTTTGCGAAATGGGGATAGACGAGCCAGTCGGCAAAGAAGGTCGGGCGAAGATGCGTCGTCGGAACACCTGACCAGTCGAAGACCCGCTCGGATATCCAGTGGTCCTGAGCTGCATGGCTTGCCGACTCCCGGCGCGCCGAAATCTGCGACATGTTGACGATCGCGGTAACACCGGCCTCCTTTGCAGCCTGTGCAAAATAGGCCGAAGCGCCAAGGATGCCTGGTGCGATCGGGTGAAGAAAATAGGCCGACCGGATGCCTTCCATGGCCGCCCTAATGTGATCGATGTCTGTGAAATCGCCGACGGCGATATCGACACCGCGCTGCCTCAGCGCCGCCGCCCGCTCATCGTCCGAGCGCACATAGGCACGCACACTTTTACCCATCTTCAGGAGTTCGTCGATAGCGGCGCCTCCGGTCCGTCCCGTTGCACCGCTTACAAGTATCTCAGCCTCGCTCATAATCGCTTCTCCATCGTTAAATAAGAGCATATGCTCTTACTTATATCGATATAGGAGCATATACTCTTATCGTCGAGGTTTTTTATGAACGCACACTTCGCCTTGATGGATCGAAGGGGAGAGGTCGATCACCATTGGTTGCAATTGTTGCCGAATACCGCAAAATGCGTGACTGGACGCCCGCCCTTTCGCCGCCTATAATAATTTTGTGAAACCGAACTCCGGTACGTGCCCTCAGCTACCCAAAGGCAACGCATTTTGGGGACTGAAGCGGCAAAATCTCACAGGACCGGAGCGTTCGGGAAGATAGTCTCAGAGATAAACGTTACGGCGGGCATAGCTGTCGCGCCGGGGTAACTCTTGCGTGACTACGTTCTTGAATCACTGTTTTGCCGTACTTATCTACACGTTGGTTTAGTGCGGGGTCTTCACGACCTGCACGCCTTGGTCTGCTTCGCAAAGGGCGCGCAATACGTCTCCAGAAGGGGCCAGATCTCGAATAGGAGGGTGCATTCATGACCCGTAATACCTTGCCGTCCATTACCGCCGGTGAAGCCGGCCTCAACCGCTATCTCGACGAGATTCGCAAGTTCCCGATGTTGGAGCCGCAGGAAGAGTACATGCTCGCCAAGCGCTACGCGGAACATGCAGACCGTCAGGCTGCGCATAAGCTCGTCACAAGCCATCTGCGCCTCGTGGCGAAGATTGCCATGGGATATCGCGGCTACGGCCTGCCGATCGGCGAGGTCGTGTCGGAAGGCAATGTCGGCCTGATGCAGGCCGTGAAGAAGTTTGACCCGGAACGTGGCTTCCGCCTGGCAACCTATGCCATGTGGTGGATCAAGGCCTCGATCCAGGAATATATCCTGCGTTCGTGGTCGCTGGTGAAGATGGGCACGACCGCCAATCAGAAGCGTCTGTTCTTCAACCTGCGCCGCCTGAAGGGCCGCATCCAGGCCATCGATGACGGCGATTTGAAGCCGGAACATGTTACGGAGATCGCCACGAAGCTGAAGGTCTCCGAGGAGGAGGTCGTTTCGATGAACCGCCGCCTCTCGGGCGACGCATCGCTGAACGCGCCGATCAAGGCCGCCGAGGGCGATTCCGGCCAGTGGCAGGATTGGCTTGTCGATGATCACGACAGTCAGGAAGACGTGCTGATCGAGCAGGACGAGCTTGATACGCGCCGCCGCATGCTGGCACGCGCCATGAGCGTCTTGAACGACCGCGAACGCCGCATCTTCGAGGCTCGCCGTCTCGCAGAAGACCCTGTGACGCTGGAAGACCTCTCGGCCGAGTTCGATATCAGCCGCGAGCGCGTCCGCCAGATCGAAGTCCGCGCCTTCGAAAAGGTGCAGGAAGCCGTGCAGAAGGACGCGCTGGAACGCGCAAAGGCATTGCGTGTGGTCGAAGCCACCGCATAGTGCTTCCGGTTATTACCGAATGAATTCAACAAAAAGGCGGACCGCAAGGCCCGCCTTTTTTTGATTCCGGCAGTTTGAGACCGCTTACTGGCCGCTCGAAGCGACGCCGCCAAGCGCCTGCCACTCGGCGATCGCCTTGTTGAAGGCGTCTGTACCGCTCGGCCCCTTCTCCATGGTCAGCAATGCGCGACGGCCATTGCGATAGACCACGGGAATATCCATCCAGTTGCGGGTTTTCAGGAGGTCGAGATTGGTCTTGCGCGCATCCGGAAAATCGTTGAGCGCGACCATATAGACGTCGTCGGTCACCTTGGCCGGCACAGCGACTAGGGAGTCGCCACGATCCTGCTCCGTCGACTTGAGCGCAATGCGTTGCACGCTGTCGATGGCGCCGCCTTCGAAATTCGGCGGAACCTGGAAAGCGAGCTCAACCAGATGGCTTGCCGGCAAAGAGGCATCGGTATTGCGCGACACTGTAATTGTCGCCGTCAGGCCGCGCTCGGGCACATTGATGAGGCCCTGGACGGACGGTTCCGGCCGGCCATCCTCACCCTTGCCTTCCTGCAGAGACCAGGTGACCGTGCCTTCGAAAGCCGTGGGCGACGTCTGGCCGAGACGCTCCTCATAGAGGAACACCTTCTGCCCATCCGTTACCGGCGCCGTCTGCTGTTGGGTCGCTGGCTGCTGCTGTTGGGTGGCAGGCGGATGCTGGGCAGGAGCCGATGCCTGCCGGTCGGTCGACGGCGGTGTCGTGGTCGGCGCGGTCGCGGCAGGAGCCTGCGCGGCATTCGCATTGTTGGCGGGTGCGGTTGCCCCTCTTGTCGGAGCAGCAGCGGCCACATTCTGTTCGGCCACGGACTTGCCTTCAGCGACACCCGGCTGTCCGCCCGCTGCCGGGCCTTCATCCTCTTCCGCGCCGTTCGCCATCAGGCGCTGCGTGAACTTGGAGTTGACCGTGTTGGCGTCGTTGTCGAGCGAGGCGACATTGGTGTTGCCGGCCGCCGGCTGCTGCGTGGCGGCGTTGTTTTGCGCCGGAGCAGTCGCGCCCGGCGCGGAAGCGGCAGGCGCATTCGTGGCCGGAGCGGTCGTATTGTTGTTCTTGGCCGTCTCGGTGGCGGGAGTGGTCGCAGTCTTCGGCGCCGAACTGATGAGGTCGGCGACCATCTTGTTGAGCGCTTCGCGGTTCCGCCAGGCGGCATAGCCGCCGCCGGCGACGATCGCGAGACCGACCAGTGTCAGGATAATACCGGTCACACCGAAGCGGCGGCGCTTCGGCTCCATGCGGAAGCTCTTGCCCTGCAGCTTCGATGCCATGGCCCGGCTGAGATCCGGCGGAACGGCAGGACCGCCGCCACGGTCTCCCTCGGCGAATTTGTTGAAGCCGGCGAGCTCCTTGAGCTCGCGCCATCCATCTTCGGCCGCATCATTCTTCGGCGTTGCCTTGGGCGAGGAATGCACATCGGCGAAGAGATCGACATCGTCAAAAGCGTTGTCCGGCATCTGCCGGCCAGGCTGCGCCGGCTTGACGGCTGGCGCCGGCACCGATTGCAGCTCCTCGAAAACATCTGCATCCCAGGCAAAGGCCTTGTCGCTCGCCGGTGCTTTCGCCGTGGGGGCCGGCTCTACCGGATGGCCGAAGACGGCCGGGGCAAAGGCGGCAGCGGGCATGACGGCTGCCGTCACCGGCTCGGATTCAGCCCGCTTTGCCGGCGCATCGACCTCGGCCCAAATCTCCTCGACCTGGCTCATAACATTATCGGCTGGCGCCTGATGAACAGCATGCGTCTGCGGAGCGACATATTCGGGCTCGGCGGCAACCGCCGGCACCTCCTCCGCATAATGCTCCGGCTCTTCCTGATGCACATGCTCTTCGACAGGCTCCGCATAGGCCTCGTCGTGATGAACAGCCGCGGGTGCCTGCTCCTGCGGCGCGTCGACCCATTCCTCTACCGGCTGATGCTCCTCCGCGGCCTGATGCTGAGCATGCACGGGCTCCTCATAGACGGGCTCCTCGTAAGCAGGCTCTTGATGGACTGGCTCTTGGTAGGCGGGTTCCTCGTGTACCGGCTCTTCATATACCGGCTCTTCGTGCAAGGGCTCGGAAGCGGCAGGCTCCTCATGCGCGTGAGCCTCCTGATGGGCCGGCTCCGGTTCCTCGGCATGGTGTTCCTGCGCAAGATGATGCTCTTCAGCGGGCTCATGTTGCGGCTCCTCCTGCACCGAAGGCGCTTCCGCTACCGGCTCTTCAGCCAGCGGCAACGCCTCCGCATGCTCAGCTTCTACCTCGACGATCGCGGCTTCCAGCTTGTCGAGCTGACGGCGCAGCATCTCCTCCGGCGGGCGCGGCTTCATGCTCTCAAGCTGCCGCTGAACGGCACCACGAGCCCGCTCGTAAACCTTGACCCGCATCTCGGGAGTGTTTTCGGCCAGGCCGTCAACGGCCCGGCGAATGACTGCTACAAAATCCGCCATCAGTACTTTCTCATGATGCCCGGCACGTGGCTGAACCGGGATTCGTCATTGATCCGCGACATTAGCCCTCAAAGGGATCGGTCACAAGTATGGTGTCTTCGCGCTCCGGGCTGGTCGAAAGCAGCGCGACAGGTGCGCCGATCAGCTCTTCGACCTGCCGGACATACTTGATCGCCTGTGCCGGCAGATCAGCCCATTTGCGCGCGCCGACAGTCGATTCCTTCCAGCCTTCGAGCGTGATGTAGATCGGCTCGACGCGGGCTTGCGCCGCCTGGCTCGCCGGCAGGTAGTCGATCTCATTACCGTCGAGCTTGTAGCCAACGCAGATCTTCAGCTCGTCAAGACCGTCGAGCACGTCGAGCTTGGTCAGCGCAATGCCGGTAATGCCGGAGGTCTTCACGGTCTGGCGAACCAGCACGGCATCGAACCAGCCGCAACGGCGCGGGCGACCGGTGTTGACACCGACCTCGCGGCCGACCGTCGACAGATGCCGGCCGATCTCGTCATGCAGTTCGCACGGAAAAGGTCCTTCGCCGACGCGCGTCGTATAGGCCTTGGTGATGCCCAGCACATAGCCGAGCGCCGTCGGCCCGAGGCCGGAACCGGCGGCTGCCTGCCCAGCCACGGTATTCGACGAGGTCACGAAGGGATAGGTGCCGTGGTCATTGTCGAGCAGAGCGCCTTGGGCTCCTTCGAAGAGGATACGCGCGCCTGCCTTGCGCTGCTCGTCGAGCAGCCGCCAGACCTGGTCGATATAAGGAAGAATGTCTTCGGCGACGGAGGTGAGTTCCTCGTGCAGGGCATCGAAGGAAATTTCGTCCAGGCCCATGCCGCGGCGCAGCGCGTTGTGATGCGTCAGCAGCCGATCGATCTTGGCCGGCAGCGTTTCCGGTTCAGCAAGATCGATAACGCGGATGGCACGGCGGCCGACCTTGTCTTCATAGGCCGGGCCGATGCCGCGGCGCGTCGTGCCGATCTTCGTGCCGCTGTTGGAGGCCGCATCTTCGCGCAGGGCATCGAGGTCACGATGCAGCGACAGAATCAGCGGAGCGTTTTCGGCGATGCGCAGTACGTCAGGCGTCACCGCAATGCCCTGAGCGCGCAGCTTTTCGACTTCGGCGACGAAATGATGGGGATCGACGACGACGCCATTGCCGATGACGCTCAGCTTGCCGCGAACGAGGCCCGAGGGCAGCAGCGCGAGCTTATAGCTGATACCGTCGACAACCAGCGTATGACCGGCATTGTGCCCGCCCTGAAAGCGCACAATCACATCGGCACGTTCCGAAAGCCAGTCGACAATCTTGCCCTTGCCTTCGTCACCCCATTGCGAACCGATCACAACTACGTTCGTCATTTCTCCATTCCCGCTTCCTGCGCGCAGAGGCGCGCCTTGCTCAAACCCGCGCATCTATAAAACTTTGTTTTTGGGAAAGCGACCCTGTTGTCTCAGGAGATTCGGCTTTTTACGTGACGAATCAGCGCGCCCAACAGGATTTTTCCCATCGGTGCGCGTTCACCTGCAAAATATTGGTGCTCGGCCAGGCAGCAGAATCAATCGTCTGGCCGCCAAAGAGCGACGTTTAGCCGAGTTCCAGCGTGGTCACGGCAAAGACCCGGTCAAGTGTGGTTTTGGGTGCTGCACCACGATACATTCGTGCCGTCTCGAACACCGGCGACAGCCCGAAGGCTTCGGCAAGCTCTATCGCTTCGGCATTGTCTGCAGGCACATCCAGATAGACAGGCCGCCCCTTCGCCTCGGGCACCAGCTTGGCCAGCAAATCCAGCGCCACATCGGAACTGTTCGCAAACAGCGGGCCGACCTTGTATCCCTCGAAACAGCGCCTAATCGTGCCGTAGCCCCGGATTTTGCTGCCGCTGCCGACCATGACGGATTTTCGTTTTTCCGGCGCGCCGCACCAGGCCGTGATGAAGGAATAACGCAGCCCCGGGAAAATGGCGGCATCATACCTGAGCAAGCCTTCGAGCTTGTCCTGCGTGACCGGACCGACATCCGCACTCGCTCCGCCTTTATCAGGCATTTTCGGGATGCCGCCATAGCGCAGGGTGCGATAGGCCGTCTCAAAGCCGTGGCGACGGTAATTTTCTTGCTGTGCGACGACGCCGTCGAGACCGATGGTACGATGGCCCGCGAACGCCATGCCCTTCTTCCATAGCGCCTTGCCGTAACCCTTGCCGCGAAATTCGGGATGGACCATGTAGAGGCCGAGAAAGGCGAAGCTTTCGCCATAACGCACAACGGAAATGCAGCCGACCGGCACTTCACCGATCGTACCCATAAAGAAGCCGGCAGGATCCGCCTCCCAAAAGGCAAGGGCATCATCGACACCGGGATTCCATCCCTCTTGCCGCGCCCATTCGAGAGCGAGCTCCAATTCCCCAGCCCGCATTGTACGCACGGCAAAAGTTGACTTCATAAACCAGCCCTGAATCGCCCCCTGGGCATCGTCCCCGCCTGAACGATTATGCCCAATTCATCATGCTGCAACGCGATAACAATCACAAGCAATATGCGATGATATGCCTAACTGGTTAAATTCTTGGTGGCATTGGCGCGTAGGCAGCCGGATCGACCGATAGCGGCCGACCCTCGAGCGATAGGCTTGCGATCCGCGCCGGCGTCTCGCTGATCACCTTGCCGCGCCGGACGACAAAGAGCCTCGTGGCGCGCATGCGAACGGCTTCGATCGGATCCCGAGCCTGCAGCACGACGAGATCGCCGGTGCAGCCGACTTCGAGCCCATAACCGTCGAGACCCATCACTTTGGCCGGATTGACGGTGACCGCGTCGAAACAGAACCGCATCGCTTCGCGCGACGTCAACTGACCGACGTGCAGCCCCATATGGGCGACATCCAGCATGTCGGCGCCGCCGAGCGAATACCAAGGGTCCATGCAGCAATCCTGGCCGAAGGCGATATTGATGCCGAATTCGCGCATCTCCTTGACCCGGGTCAGTCCGCGCCGCTTTGGATAGGTGTCATGCCGCCCCTGTAGCACGATGTTGATCAGCGGATTGGGGATCGCATGCACGCCTGCCTCCGCAATCAGAGGCAGGAGTTTGGAGACATAATAATTGTCCATCGAATGCATCGAGGTCAGGTGCGAGCCGGCCACCCTGCCTTGAAGCCCGAGCCGTATCGTTTCGGCGGCCAGCGTCTCGATGTGACGCGACAGCGGATCGTCGGTCTCATCGCAATGCATATCAACCCTCAGACCGCGCTTTTCAGCGATCTCGCAGAGCGCACGCACGGAACGCGCGCCGTCCTCCATCGTCCGCTCGAAATGCGGAATGCCGCCGACGATATCAACGCCAAGATCGAGGGCGCGCTCCAGATTCGCTGCCGCCGTCGGCGAGCGGTAATAGCCGTCCTGCGGGAAGGCGACGAGCTGCAGATCGAGATAGGGCGCGACTTTTCTTTTCACGTCCAGCAGCGCTTCGACGGCAAGCAACCGGTCGTCGCAGATATCGACATGGGTCCGCACGGCGAGCAGCCCCTGCGACACCGCAAGATCGCAATAGCGCAATGCCCGCTCTGCCACCGCCTCATGCGTCAACAGCGGCTTCAACTCACCCCAGAGCGCGATACCCTCCAGCAGCGTGCCCGACATATTCAGCCGCGGTAGGCCAAGCGACAGCGTCGCATCCATATGGAAATGGCAATCGATGAACGGCGGCGAAACCAGTTGCCCGCCGGCATCGATCACACGCTCCACCTCTCCCTCCAAGCCCGGCTGCACAGCCACGATCTTGCCGCCAGCAATAGCGATATCCTGACCCTCACGGCCATCGGGAAGGCTGGCATTACGGACGATGAGATCGAATGACATCGGGAATTGCCTTTGGATTGAAGCGCGACAAGACGGATATGTAGTGCGAAACGGCGATGAAATGAACGGTTCGTACAGCGCCGGCACACGATGTCACAAGAATCGAGGTGCAGACAGTGAGTTGACTCGATTCGCTCTTTCCGCAACTTTCTCTCGAGAATCAGTAAATACAAGCATATGTGGAAATCATGGTCGAATCAGCCCACACGGCGACCACTGTCAATTCTGTTCCCCCTTGGCAGCGGTGGGGTGCGCGAATGATCGATTTTTCGCTCCTTTATCTGCCATCGAATTATCTCGCGGAACTGCTCTTTTCACGCCTTTTCCCATCAGCTTATCTTCAAATGGCACTGCCGGACGCGCGCATTGTCGCAATATACCTTGCTCCCGGCATGCTGTGGTATCTCCTTCCTCTTGTTATGGTTGCGCTTCTTATTACGTCCGTCGTTCTGGCGCTGGTAATGGCCGTATTCGGAGCAACGCCTGGAAAGGCGATCTTTGGTATCAAAGTCCGGCCATTGAACGGCAACGGCACATTCCGTTTCCATTTGCGCAGAGAGCTGGCCGTTTTTGCCGCCGGCTTCGGATGTGGCTTTCCATTGATTTCCGCACTCACGATGGTCGTGCAAAGACAGCGCGTCGCTCTCGGATTGCCCGCCAGCTATGACGAAGGTCGGGCCAGCATCACCGGTATGCGATTGACGCCGGTTCGCGAAGTCCTGGGTGCCATCGCTATCATAGCAACTGCAATCGGCGCGACGATGCTCACCGTAAGCGAGCGCGGAAATGCGCCGTGGCATCTGCAAACCTATGCCTGGCAAAACCCAGTAACGTCGAAAATCACTGCCATCAGCAGGATCTGGCAGGTCAAGAGCATACCGGCCGCGCCTCCGAATAGATATTACGAATTCCGCAGCAGTCGATCACTATTATCTATGGTTCAGTTTGGATATGAACGCTGGTCCGGCAACAATATCGACAACGCTTCCTATGCTGCCATATTGCAGCCGGTTGTGCAGCAACACTTCAAAGTCATCGACGATTGGAAGCCTGTAACCGTGGGTGGGATTTCCGCCCTGCGTATTCATGCCTCCGGCTTTGACGGGCTCTCAACCGCCATCGAGATTACCGTGGCGGTTCAAGGACGTGATTGCTGGCAAACAAGTGTCTACACGCGCGGCAAGGAAGTTGACGACACGACCGGCGCCACCGATCTTGCCGAGGCGTTATTTTCAACCATTGCAACCGACCAGAGCGAAATCTCTGCGCTCAACGTGACATCTCCGTGACGCGCGCCATCGCGTATAGGCGTCATCGGCGATCATGTGTATAAGCGACAACAACTGCCAATGAAGGGATTGCGCTGTAGCGTGCGCACCCATCGCTAGCAAAAGGATTGAAGTTTCATGCACGTCACGATGATCGGTTCGGGTTATGTGGGTCTTGTGTCCGGCGTCTGCTTTGCCGATTTCGGCCACAACGTGATTTGCGTCGATAAGGACGCCGGCAAGATCGAGGCGCTGCGAAGGGGTGAAATCCCGATCTTCGAGCCCGGCCTTGAACAATTGGTCGCCGACAACGTCCGCGCCGGCCGCCTTTCCTTCTCGACCGATGTCGAAACCAGCGTTGCCGCGAGCGACGTCGTCTTCATCGCCGTCGGCACGCCGTCGCGCCGTGGTGATGGCCACGCCGACCTCTCCTATGTCTATGCCGCCGCCCGCGAGATCGCCCAGCACATCAAGGGCTTTACCGTCATCGTCACCAAATCGACCGTGCCGGTCGGCACCGGCGACGAGGTCGAACGCATCATCCGCGAAACCAATCCGGATGCCGATGTCGCCGTCGTCTCCAATCCGGAATTCCTGCGCGAAGGCGCGGCGATTGAGGACTTCAAGCGCCCCGACCGCATCGTCATCGGCCTCAATGACGATCGCGCCCGTGGCGTCATGACCGAGGTCTACCGGCCGCTTTATCTCAACCAGGCGCCGCTGCTCTTCACCGCTCGTCGCACCTCGGAGCTGATCAAATACGCAGCGAATGCCTTCCTTGCCATGAAGATCACCTTCATCAACGAGATGGCCGATCTGTGCGAAAAAGTCGGCGCCAATGTGCAGGAAGTCTCGCGCGGCATCGGCCTTGATGGCCGCATCGGTTCAAAATTCCTGCATGCCGGCCCAGGCTATGGCGGCTCCTGCTTCCCCAAGGATACGCTGGCATTAGCCAAGACCGCGCAGGACTATGATAGCCCCGTGCGCCTGATCGAGACGACGATCTCGATCAACGACAGCCGCAAGCGCGCCATGGGCCGCAAGGTGATCGCGGCCATGGGCGGCGATATCAGGGGCAAGGCCATTGCTGTGCTCGGCCTGACCTTCAAGCCGAATACCGATGATATGCGCGACAGCCCGGCGATCTCGATCATCCAGGCGCTGCAGGATGCCGGCGCCGCTGTGACCGGCTACGATCCGGAAGGCATGGACAATGCCCGCCAGCTCATCGACAACATCGCCTATGCCGACGATGCCTACAGCGCAGCGCGCGACGCCGATGCGCTCGTCATCATTACGGAATGGAACCAGTTCCGCGCGCTCGACTTCGGCCGGCTGAAATCCGTCATGAAAGCCCCCGTCCTCGTGGACCTCAGAAACATCTATCGCCATGACGAGGTCACAAAGCACGGGTTTGCCTATACCAGCATCGGCAGACCCATGAATGGCGCCGAACTGTAAGCAAAGGCCGACGAATGCGTTATCTTATTACCGGAACCGCCGGGTTCATCGGGTTCCATCTCGCCAAGCGCCTGCTCGATGACGGGCATTTCGTGGTCGGCTTCGACGGCATGACGCCCTATTACGACGTCAGGCTCAAGGAAAAGCGCACCGCGATCCTCGCCCGCTCCAATGGCTTCAAGGCCGTGACGGGTATGCTGGAGGATAAGGCAGCCCTGGATCACGCTGCTGAACTGGCGGAACCTAACGTCATCGTCCATCTCGCCGCACAGGCCGGCGTGCGTTACAGCCTGGAAAACCCGCGATCCTACGTGGATTCCAACGTCACCGGCTCATTCAATGTGCTGGAACTGGCGAGAAGCCTCCAGCCGAAGCACCTGCTGCTGGCCTCCACCTCCTCCGTCTATGGCGCCAACGAGAAGATCCCCTTCGCGGAGAGTGACAAGGCCGACGAGCAGATGACGATCTATGCGGCGACGAAGAAGAGCATGGAGCTGATGGCGCATAGCTATGCCCATCTCTTTCGTATTCCGACCACCGCCTTCCGCTTCTTCACCGTCTACGGTCCCTGGGGCCGTCCCGACATGGCATTGTTCAAATTCGTCGACGCCATCAGGAACGACCGGCCGATCGAAATCTACGGCGAAGGCAAGATGAGCCGCGATTTCACCTATATCGACGATCTCATTGAGGGCATCGTCCGACTGATCGGTGTCGTGCCTTCGGAAGAAAATCGCATCGTTTCGGAGACCATCGGCGACACCTTGTCGAAACACGCGCCGTTCCGCGTCGTCAATATCGGCGGCGGTCAGCCGGTCGGGCTGATGAGCTTCGTCGAAACCATCGAGGCGATGCTCGGCAAGAAGGCGATCCACCACATGCTGCCAATGCAGCCCGGCGACGTGCACAATACCTATGCCGTTCCGGACCTGCTGGTAGCGCTGACCGGCTTCAAACCGCAGATCGAAGTCGAAGAAGGCGTGCGCCGTTTCGTCGAATGGTATCAGGAAAACTATTGAGCCGATGCCGCCATAGGCGGCCCCTAGAGCAATTTCAAGAAAAGTGCGTGAGCCCCTTTCCGCCCGGAATTGCGTGAAAACAAAGAGATAGAGCAGTTCAGCGATTTCCTGAAGCGCTGAACTGCTCTAGCCGGAAGCGGAGACAGCAGCATCAGATTGGCACTTGCCACGACTGCTTGATCTTCTGCATCGGAATTTCGGTCTTGATGTTTCTGACCCCTTTGATGCGGCCAAGGTGTTCCATCTGAAACCGCCTATATCCCTCCAGATCCGGGGCGACGACCCTGAGGAGGAAATCGCAGTCGCCTGCCATAAGGTGGCACTCGACCACCTGTGGAAGCTTTTCGGCCGCCTCATAGAAAGCGGTCGTCGTCTCTTCGTCCTGGCTGGAAAGCCATATCCGGACAAAAACGGTGAAGCCCATGTCGAGCTTTGCGGGGTCGAGGATGGCGACGTATTGCTTGATGATACCGGCCTCTTCCAACAACTTGACCCGCCTCAGGCATGGAGACGGAGACAGTCCGACCTTTGCAGCGAGCTCAGTGTTCTGGATTTTCCCATCCTGTTGCAGGACGCGGAGGATCGCGCGATCTAAGGAATCAAGTTTCATTGGAGTTTTCCACCCGAAAAGCACAGGATCATTGGCACAGCATGCCAATTTTTGAGGATTTCGGCCGTAAAACGCAACCAAGATCGCGAACGACTGCGCTATTGTCCCCCTCCTATGTCGCCCAAGGTGTCGGCAATTAGAAATGGGAAGGGGTTGGGCCGGTGACGGACTATGTTTCAGGTGATGTCAGCGTCCGATCGCAAGGACGCTCAGAGGGGTGGCGAGGCCTCAGGGATTCGACACCGGTGATGTTGGGCTTCGTGCCTTTTGCCCTGGTACTCGGCGCACGCGCAGCCGATAAAGGCTTCAGTCTTGGCGAAGTGCCCCTGATGACGGGATTGAACTTCGGGGGCGGATCGGAGTTCGCGGCTGTCGAACTTTGGACGTCGCCCCCGCATGTCCTCCTCATTGTCGCCATCACTTTTCTGGTCAACAGCCGCCACCTGCTGATGGGTGCGGCGCTCGCTCCCTTTATTCGGCATCTGTCGAAGAAAAAGGCGTTCGTAGCACTGTTCTTCATGTGCGATGAAAGCTGGGCAATAGGGCTCGCCGACGCAAAGAAGTCGAACACGACCTTGAGCCTCGGTTATTTCTTCGGCGTCGCCCTCGGCCTCTATTTCAGTTGGGTCATCTTCACGACGATAGGAGCATTCGTGGGCCCCGTTCTTGGCGATGTCACGCGCTATGGCTTTGACATGGCATTCCCGGCTGTATTTTTCGTGATGCTCGCCGGGATGTGGAAAGGCGCAAAGGCGGCGCTTCCCTGGCTGGTCAGCTTGCTCGTCGCTGCAACCACATACGCAGTGTTTCCTGGAGCTTGGTATGTTCCTGGCGGGGCGCTCTCCGGTGTACTCTCTGCATTCCTGCTGGCGCGAACCGATGTTTGATCCTTCATTTGTTATCGCCATCATCTGCATGGCAACGGTCACCTATCTGACGCGTATCGGAGGATACGTCTTCCTGCGCAACCGCACGCTAAGCCCCCGTTTGCGCACGGTCATGGAGAACGCCCCGGGTTGCGTATTGATCACGGTCATCGCGCCGGGCTTCGTCACCGGACGCCCCGCCGATCTCATCACCCTTGCGCTCACCATGTTGGCGGCGACCCGACTGCCCGTGCTTCCGACGGTGCTGATCTCGATCGCTTCGGCTGGTATCCTTCGCCACATGTTGGCGTGAATCCCCGCTCTTCAGGCAGGCTGGAAACATGACAGAGATCGTGGAAGCAGAGCACTGGATTGAGAGCCCCGCCGGGCGCCTCTATGCCAAGTCATGGGCACCACGCGATCTGAATTCCAAGGCGCCGATCATCCTGTTTCACGACTCTCTCGGATGCGTCGCGCTCTGGAGAGATTTCCCGCGTTTGCTCGCCCATTCTCTCGGGCGACGTGTGATCGCCTACGACAGATTGGGCTTTGGCCGCTCCGATGCTCGCATGGACATTTTGGAGCGAGACTTCATTGCCTTGGAAGCCGAGCGCGTCGTACCGCTCCTCTGCGAGCAATTGGCGCTTCGGGAATTTATCGCCTGCGGGCACAGCGTGGGCGGCGGCATGGCGGTGGAAACGGGAGCCAGGCTCGCCGGGTGCAATGCTGTGATCACCATCGCCGCCCAGGCTTTCGTGGAAGATAGGACGCTGCAAGGCATCAGGACCGCACAGCAGGAATTTGCGTCGGTCGACACCATTGCCCGGCTTGCCAAATATCATGGCGACAAAGCTGATTGGGTGCTGCGCGCTTGGACCGAAACCTGGCTTGCTCCGGATTTCGCCGAATGGAACCTCGATGCAGCACTTGAGAGACTGCCTTGTCCGGTAATCGCCATTCACGGCGACCGGGATGAATATGGTTCGCTTGCCCATCCACGTCGGATCGCGGCAGGGCGCGGATCATTCCATATTCTTCCAGACACCGGACATTCGCCACATCGCGAACGTCCAGCAGAGGTCATCAAGGTGATCGAAGACTTCCTGGCCTATTCGGCCAGCCCCGCCGGATGATAGGCCCGATCGAAATAGATAAGCCCCTGCCCGCCGCCGCGCTGGCGGATGGCATCGACTTCGCACATCAGAATATCGTGCGTGCCGCCATTGGCGCGATGCACGATGCGGCAATCGAACGAGACGAGCGCATCCTCCAACGCCGGCGAACCGGTGGATAGTTCCGACCATGCAGCCGCAGCGAAGCGCTCCGCCACCGGCGTCTTGCCGCCAAAGAGGCGCGACAGGTCCTGATGCCCCTCGGAAAGCACGTTAACGCAAAGCACGCCGTTTTCCGTAACGGCAGGGTGAACCGAAGCGGTGCGGTTGAGACAGACGAGCAGCGTCGGCGGGCTGTCGGAGACACTGCAGACGGCTGTTGCGGCAAAACCGGCAAGCCCCGCAGGTCCATTGGTCGTCACGATACTGACGGCCGCTGCCATCCGCGCCATGGCATTGCGGAACTCGGATTTGACCACATCTGGATCGGCAACAGGCACCGCCTTCTCGATCGCCACGGATGTTTTCATGTTCATTCCCATCATCCCCACCGTTTGTGCCGGACCCTGGCAAAATTAGAGGGTCGAGACGCTTGTCTCAAGCAACGATGTTTCTCAGAACCCACACCTGAAGAGCAATAAGTTTTCTATAAAATCTATATACAAAAAGAAAAAACAATTCCTGTCGACGTTTCGCGCATCTCCTCCCCTCATGCGCAAACGAGACGCTAACTCCGGGATTCGCAGCGGCCATCATCCGGGGTGCACACAAAAAGGCAGCGGCACGGCCACAAATTGATGCTTTCCCTAGCCATCACCCTTGCCGTATCCGTTATAAGAGAAAGCACATGAGAGGAAATGGCGATGGCGAAGCCCTTCTATTGGAACGAACTGACGACCTATGATTTCGCTGGCCTTTCGCCCGACACCACCATTGCCGTCCTGCCGATCGCCTCGACCGAACAGCACGGCCCGCATCTGCCGATCGCCACCGACGTGGCCATTGCCAACGGCATGCTGGCCGAACTGAAGGCGCAACGCCCTGACGATCTCGACTTCCTGGTGTTGCCGACCCAGGAAATCGGCAAGGCCAACGAACATATCTACGGCCCCGGCACGCTCTCCCTCAGCGCCGAGCTGCTGATCCCGGTCTGGACCGCGATCGGCGCCAAGGTTGCCGAGGCCGGCATCCGCAAGATGGTCATCGTCAATTCGCATGGCGGCAATCTCGACATCATGGGCATCGTCGCGCGCGAATTGCGCGTGCGCCATCAAATGGCGGTCGTCGCCACGCAATGGACGCGCTTCGGCACGCCGGACGGCATGATCAGCGACCATGAGCAGCGTTACGGCATCCATGGCGGCGACGTAGAAACCTCGCTGATGCTGCATTTCCGCCCCGAGCTGGTGCGAATGGACAAGGCCGAAAATTTCGTCTCCAAGGCGGAATGGATGAAGGAGCAGTCGAATTATCTGCAGCCGCTGCCGCCGCATTCGCTCGCCTGGATCGCCCACGATCTCAATTCCAACGGCGTCGTCGGCAATGCCGCCAACGGCACGGCGGAAAAGGGCGCGCTCATCTGCCGCCATCAGGTGCAGGGCTTCATTGAACTGCTGCGCGATCTCAGGGACTATCCCCTGTCGAACCTCTATTCGAAATAGGCGTCCGGCCGGCGGCGTTCCGGCACCATCAGGATGTGTCCCTTCGCCTGCAGTTCTTCCACCAGGCCGGCGAGTTCGGCAAGCAGATATTCCACGAACAAGCTAGTCGCCGCATCGAGCGGCGCTCGCGTGCGGGCAAAGAGTTTCATCGGCTGATGCCGCGAATGCGGCTCGGCGATCGGCCGGAACACCAGCTCGCCGCGCCGGCATTCGGCGATGACGTCGAGCGGGTTCAACAGCGTCAGCCCCGCCCCGCATTTGACCAGTTGCTTCAGCATTTCCGACGCGTTGCTTTCCAGCACCGGCTCGACCTGCACCGATAGCCGCGCCAGCGTCAGATTGATGATCTCGCGCAGGCTGGAGCCCGGCTGCGCCAGCACCAGCCGCTCCTCCACGACATCGGCGAGATTGATCGGCCCAGGCCCGATCAGAGGATGCCCCGGCGGCAGCACGACGCCGATCGGAATATCGAAATTGCCGAGCGAACGGATGCCCGGTGTCGCCGGAATGTTGAAGCCGAGGCCGACATCGACTTCGCCGGACAAGACGGGCGCCATGGTCGTGGAGCCGGCATCGTTGCGCAATTGAATGAAGACGCGCGGATGTTCGGACAGGAAACGCGCGATGATCTCCGGCAAGGGTCCGGAAGCAAGCCCGACCGTCGTGACGATCCTGACTTTGCCGGCCTGCTGCATCTTGAGACTGCGGATGCGCCCTTCCAGCCGCTCGTAGTTCTTCAGCACCTCGCGGATATGCTCGATGCAGAGCTCACCCGCCGCCGTCAATCTGAGCCCGCGCGGCAGTCGTTCGAATAGCGGCGCTCCCATCTCTTCTTCCAACGCCAGGATCTGCCTGTTGACCGCCGACGACGCCACATTGAGCCTCGCCGCCGCCTTGCGGATCGAGCCGCAGCGGGCAATCTCGTTGATATAAAGAAGTCGCCTCGAGTGCAGCATGCTCATCCCCATTGCATAAATTTTGCCCAGGCCGCACAATTTAGGCACGAGCGCGAGCTGAGATGCCTAAAAGGCATCAATGCGCACGAATTTTGATGCTTTTCAAAGCGCAACGCAATCGCTCAAATGCGGAAAATGGGCGTCAATCGCGGCGTCCCATGGCAGATAAGGGGAACAACCGGCCATGTCCAATGCATTGAAGACCAAAGCATTTCTCGCCGTCATGGGCTTGGTGGCCGCTGTCGCCGCCGCACAGCCGGCGAGCGCCCTCGACAAAGTGACGTACGGAACCAACTGGCTGGCGGAGGCCGAACACGGCGGCTTCTACCAGGCGATCGCCGACGGCACCTACAAAAAATACGGCCTGGATGTTGAAATCGTCCAGGGTGGCCCGAACGCCGCCAATCAGGCGCTGCTGATTTCCGACAAAATCGACTTCTACATGGGCAGCCCGCAGCAGGAAATTGATGCGGTCAAACAGGGCATTCCGATCGTCGACGTTGCCGCGATCTTTCAGAAGGACCCGCAGGTGCTGATCGCCCATCCGGACGCCGGCGTCGATAAGTTCGAAGATATTGCCAAGCTGCCGACGATTTTCCTCGGCAAGGACGGCTACGTTACTTTCTTCGAATGGATGAAGGCCAACTTCCCCGGCTTCAAGGACGAGCAATACAAGCCTTACAATTTCAGCCCGGCGCCGTTCCTCGCCGACAAGCAATCGGCGCAGCAGGGTTACCTGACCTCGGAACCCTATGAAATCCAGAAGCAGACCGGTTGGGAACCGAAGGTCTTCCTGCTCGCCGACAGCGGCTATTCGCCTTATTCGACGATGATCACCACGCAGACGTCGCTCGTTCAAAAGAACCCTGATCTCGTGCAGCGTTTCGTCAGCGCCTCGATCGAAGGCTGGTACAACTACCTCTATGGCGACAACAAAGCGGCCAACGATCTGATCAAGAAAGACAATCCCGATATGACGGATGGCCAGATCGCCTATTCTATCGCCAAGATGAAGGAATACGGCATTGTCGAATCCGGCGACGCGCTCGACAAGGGCATCGGCTGCATCACCGACGCGCACTACAAGAAATTCTTCGACGAGATGGTGCAGATCAAGATGTTCACCGCTGATACGGATTACAAGAAAGCATTCGATCCGCAGTTCGCCTGCAAAGGCGTCGGGATGAGCCTGAAGAAGTGACGGTCAAATAGAGCCCCTCACCCTAGCCCTCTCCCCACTCGCGGGGAGAGGGAACGACAGAGCCAAAGGCGCGACCGCCGAACGACAAGAGCTGCAACTGCCGCCACAGGCCATGGTGATTGAGATCGGCAGGCATGACGAGATAGTCCCCTCTCCCCGCCAGTGGGGAGAGGGTTAGGGTGAGGGGCAATTCTTGCTCTGAAGCCGATTGCTGACATCGACAGAGAGCCGAACGATGATCATACCCAATGCAACCGCTGCCCCCTCGACAGAAGCACGCAAGCGGCCACTCGTCGTCATGGACAAGGTATCGAAGATATTCTCCAACGGCACCCTGGCGCTGTCCGACATGTCGCTGACGGTGGAGAGCGGCGAGTTTATCAGCCTGCTCGGCCCCTCGGGCTGCGGCAAGTCGACGGCGCTGCGGATTATCGCGGGCCTCGGCGGAGCCTCCAGCGGTACGATCGACTGGCCGAGTTCGCGCATCAACTCCAAGGGCCTGCCGGAGGGCGATATCAGTTTCGTCTTCCAGGAGCCGACACTGCTGCCTTGGAAGACCGTCTTCGGCAATGTCCACCTGCCGCTGAAACTGCGCGGCATCTCCAAAGTGGCAGCCTATGACCAGATTATGGAAACACTGGCGACCGTCGGCCTGCAGGATTTCGCCGATGCCTATCCGCGTGAATTGTCCGGTGGCATGAAGATGCGCGTCTCCATCGCTCGCGCGCTGGTCACCAAGCCGAAGCTGCTGCTGATGGACGAACCCTTTGCAGCGCTCGACGAGATCACCCGCCAGAGGCTCAACGACGATGTGCTGCGGCTGTGGCAGTCGACCGGCATTACGGTGATCTTCGTCACCCATTCCGTCTATGAGTCAGCCTATCTCTCAAACCGCATCGTCGTGATGAAGGCGCGCCCTGGCCGTGTCCACACCGACTTTCCCCTAGACACCAGCGGCGAACGCGACCTGCTCTACCGGTCTTCCGAGGAATATCGTCAGGTTTGTGAAAAAGTGTCCCGTTCCCTGATCGAAGCCATTGGTTGACTGGAGGCCCATTGATGAGCAACAGCACCAGCCTACCCCTCTCTGCAGAGACGACCGATGCACCATCTGAACCCGCCCTGCGGGCCGGAAATGCCGAACGCTCCCTCAGCATTCTCGTCCCGCTGCTGACCGTCGTCGTCCTAATCCTCCTCTGGCAGCTTCTCGTCGTCGGCGCCGGCATTCCGCAATATATTCTGCCAAGCCCGCTCGCCGTCGCGAAAGCACTGGTGTCCGACTGGGGCATCCTCTCGCCAGCGCTTTGGGTGACGACGGAGATCACCTTCATCTCGCTGGCGCTGGCGCTGATCGGCGGTGTCGGCTTTGCGATTTTCCTCGTGCAATCGCGCTGGATCGAACTCGCCTTCTATCCGCTCGCCGTCATCCTGCAGGTAACGCCGATTGTCGCGATCGCGCCGTTGATCCTGATCTACGCGCCAACCCGCGAAGCCGCACTGTTGATCTGCGGTTTCCTCGTCGCCTTCTTCCCGATCCTCTCCAACATGGTGCAGGGACTGAAGAGCGTCGACCATAATCTCCTCAATCTCTTCGATCTCTATGGCGCCTCGCGCTGGCAGACGCTGTTGCATCTGAAGCTGCCGGCCGCCCAGCCCTATTTCATGACCGGCCTCAGGATCGGCGGCGGCCTGTCGCTGATCGCCTCCGTGGTCGCGGAATTCGCCGCCGGCTCCGGCGGCCCCAATTCCGGTCTCGCCTTCCGGCTGCTCGAAGCGCAGTATCGCCAGAACATGCCGCGCCTGTTCGCCGCCCTGCTGCTGCTCTCGGCGCTTGGCGTCGCCATCTTCGCCCTCACCTCCTTCATCTCATGGCTGAGCCTGCATCGCTGGCACGAAAGCAGCCTCAAGCGGGAAAACTGATGTCCTATTCCTTCATGTCCCCGCCGAACGCGGCGCGCTTCGTGCTGAGCAACGCCACCGTCCCCGCCGTGACGGCAGCCGGCTTCACCGGCCCATCAAGCGAAGGCTTGATAAAAGCCGATATCGTCGTTGCGGATGGCCTCATCAAGGATATTCTGCCGGTAGGCAGCGCGCCGGCTGAATTCGCCAAGGCCGATATGAGAGACGGCATGGTCTGGCCGACCTTCGCCGACATGCATACCCATATCGACAAGGGCCACATCTGGGAGCGCCGCGCCAATCCGGACGGCAGTTTCGTAGGCGCTCTCGACGCGGTACGCGCTGATCGCGAGGCCAACTGGTCGGCTGAGGATGTCAGGAAGCGCATGGAATTCTCGCTGCGCTCGGCCTATGCCCACGGCACCAGCCTGATCCGCACACACCTCGACTCACTCGCGCCTCAGCACCGCATTTCCTTCGAGGTATTCTCTGAGGTGCGCGAAGCCTGGAAAGACAAGATCGCGCTGCAAGCCGTCGCGCTCTTCCCGCTCGATGAGATGGCCGACGACGCCTTCTTCGCCGATCTCCTCATGGTCATCCGCGATGCCGGAGGCCTGATCGGCGGCGTCACGCAGATGAACCCCGATATCGATCGCCAGCTCGACAAACTGATCTGCGCCGCCATGGACAACGGCCTCGATATCGACCTGCATGTCGACGAAACAGAAGACAAACAGGTGCTGACGCTAAAGGCGATCGCCGAAGCGGTGCTGCGCAATGGCTTCACCGGCAAGGTCACCGCCGGCCATTGCTGCTCGCTCGCCCGCCAGGACGAGGATGTTGCCGCCGCCACGATCGATCTCGTCGCCAAAGCCCAGATCTCCGTCGTCTCCTTGCCGATGTGCAACATGTATCTGCAGGATCGCCATGCGCGCCGTACACCCCGTTGGCGCGGTGTCACCCTGCTGCATGAGCTGGCGGCCGCCGGCGTGCGGACGGCGGTTGCCTCAGACAATACACGCGACCCCTTCTACGCCTATGGCGATCTCGACTCCGTCGAGGTCTTCCGCGAGGCCGTCCGCATCCTGCACCTCGATCATCCGCTGGATACGGCCGCCCGGGTGATCACCACGTCGCCGGCCGATATTCTCGGCCGTCCCGATATCGGCCGTATCGCCGTGGGCGGCCCCGCCGATCTCGTCCTCTTCAGCGCCAGACGCTGGAGCGAATTCCTCTCTCGTCCGCAGTCCGACCGCGTCGTCCTTCGCAAGGGCAAGGTGATCGACCGCAGCCTGCCGGATTACCGCGAACTCGATACCGTTATTGGAGCCTGACATGCCGGATTATCAGCTCATCAAAAAAGAACTCGAAGGCATCGCCGTCGAAGACAATCCGGCGCTGGTGCGCCAGAAGAGCCGGGATTTCTACTGGTATTCGCCGATCCTGAAGGCGCAGCTCGACAATGTCACCGCCGATCTCGTCGTGACGCCGAAGACCGAGGAAGAGGTGATCCGCACGCTGAAGGTCGCCTATGCCCATGATGTGCCGGTCACCCCGCGCGGCGCCGGCACCGGCAATTACGGCCAGGCCATGCCGCTTTCCGGCGGCATCGTGCTAAACCTCGCGGGCATGAACAAGATCAAGGAAATCCATCCCGGCCGCGTCATCTGCGAACCCGGCATCGTCATCGCCGAGCTCGACCGCCAGACCAAGGCGCATTCCGGCCAGGAACTGCGCTTCCATCCCTCGACCGCGCAGACGGCGACGATCGGCGGCTTCATCGCCGGCGGCTCCGGCGGCGTCGGCTCGATCACCTGGGGCGGATTGCGCGATATCGGCAATATCCTGCGCCTGCGCGTCGTCACCATGGAGGCCGAGCCGCGTGTGCTTGACCTCACCGGCTGGGACCTGACCAAGGTCAGCCATGCCTACGGCACCAACGGCATCATCACTGAGATCGAAATGCCGCTCGCCCCGGCCTATGACTGGGTGGACGTGCTGGTCGGCTACGACGATTTCATGGACGCCGTGCGCTTCTCGGATGCGCTCGCCAAATGCAACGGCATCCTGGTCAAGGAAATCGCGCCGATCGCAGCGCCCATCCCCCATGACTATTTCTCTCGCCACAAGCCCTATATCCGTCAGGGCCAATCGATCGTGGCGCTGATGATCGCGCCGCATGCCGTGGACCCGTTCCTGGCCTTCACCAGCCAGCAAAAGGGCGAAATCACCTTCCGCTCCGACAAGGTCGAGAGCATGAAGGGCATTCCGCATGCCTATGAACTCGCCTGGAACCACACGACGCTGCGCGCCATCAAAGTCGACCCGAGCATCACCTATCTGCAAGTGCAGTATCCGAGTCCGGATCACGTCGCCAAGGTCCAGAAAATGGTCGAGATCTTCGGCGACGAAGTGCCCGGCCATCTCGAGTTCATCAGGTTCGACGGCGAGATCCAGTGCGCCGGCCTGCCGCTGGTGCGCTATACGTCGGAGGCGCGGCTGGAAGAGATCATTCGCATCCATCAGGATCACGGCTGCCCGATCTTCAATCCGCATCGCTATACGCTGGAGGAAGGCGGCATGAAGCAGACGGATACCGTCCAGCTCGCTTTCAAGAAGGAAACCGATCCGAAGGGCCTGCTGAACCCCGGCAAGATGATCGCCTGGGACAATCCCGACTTCGACTTCACGGCCGGCGAGAACTATCTCTTTCCTGGTCTTGCGGCGCTGATGGAGGCCTCATGAGGGTTCTCGTCCTCCATTCGCATCCCGTCGAAGAAAGTTTCGGCGCGGCGCTGCACCGGCAGACGATTGAGAGCCTGAAAGCGGCCGGCCATGAGGTCGACGACTGCAACCTCTATGCCGAGGGCTTCGACCCCGTACTCTCCCGCCACGACCGGATGATCTATCACGACTATCCGGAAAATACCGAGGCGGTGAAACCCTATGTCGAGCGCCTGCAATGGGCGGAAGCACTTGTTATCGTCACCCCGGTCTGGAATTTCGGCTTTCCAGCGATCCTGAAAGGCTATTTCGACCGCGTCTGGCTGCCGGGCGTCACCTTCGAACTGGTGAATGGCAAGGTGACCTCGAAGCTGCGGCATATCCGCAAGCTCGGGGCCGTGATGACCTATGGCGCCGATCCCTTCCGCGCCTTCATCGTCGGCAATCCGCCGAAGAAGATCATCAAGCGCATGCTCCGCGCCATGATCAAACCCTTCGCCCCCGTCGTCTTCCTCGCCCATTACGACATGAACCGCTCCACGGACGAGACGAGAAAGCGCTTTTTGGAGAGAGTGAAGCGGGAGATGGAGCGCTTTTAGCTGCCACCCATCGGTGAAATCACCTCGCCGCCGATCCCCATCCGCATCGAGTCCTAAGCCTAACCAACTGCTTGCTGCAGGTGTTTTACATCACCTTCGCCGCTGTCACCTCGACCTCGACCAGAAACTCCGGCCGCGTAAATCCGCCGACGATGATCAGCGTGGAGGCCGGCTTCGGATCGAGTATATAGCGGTCGCGCACGGCCATATAGGCAGGAAAATCCTCGCGTTTCGTGACGAAACCGGAAATGCGGATCACGTCGGAGAAGTCCATGCCGGCTTCATCGAGGATCACCTTGATCGCCTCGAAGCAGAGTTCCGCTTGGCTAGCGACATCTGGTGGAATGCTATCGTCGAGGGCAATGCCGAGCTGGCCTGATGTGACCAGCAGACTCGCGCCTGATGGCACCAGCAGGCCGTGATTATAGTTGCCGAAGGGGCGGCGAACGGAGGGCGGATTGAAAGTTTTCTTCATCGGCATCGTTTCCCATTGGTCGCGCCGATTTCAGCATTTCACCGGCAGCCGGGCAAGCCGTTCAGAGCGCTTGCGCCGGCTCCACCGCCCGGTTTCGCCGCACTTCCAGCAGGATATGGCCAAAGAGCGCGATAAGCACGATCGGGCCGCCGATTAGCGTCGCCTGCGATGGCCGTTCAGCGAGGAATATCCAGACCCACAGAGGCGTCAGCGGCACCTCGAGCGAGGTCAGCAGGCTGGCATCGGCGGCCGGGATCAGCCGCGAGCCGAAGGTATAAAGGCTGAGACCCATGGCGTTCTGGATGATGCCGAAGGCGATGATCAGGCCGAGATCATGCCCGGACACCATCGCCGGCGAAGCGAACCAGAAGGTGATGAACGAGCAGAGCCAGGCGGACAAGGCCATCGCTGGCAGCATAGGCACATCCCGGTGCTGGCGCATGACAACAGCGAGACCGGCGACCGACAACGTCATGACGCAGGCCAGGCCCTTGCCGAGCCAACCACCGCCCCCGTTGCCGCTTACCTCACCGGAGAGCATGACCAGCACGCCGATGAGCGCCACGACGCTGGCGACCAGCGTCGCCATGCTTGGGCGCTCCTTGATGAAGACATAGGCGACGCCCGCGGTGACGAAGGGCACCGTCGCATAGATCACCATCGCATCGGCGACGGAGGTATAATAGATCGAGCCGATGCCGCTGATCATGGACGTGGTGGAAAACACCGTTGCGGCCAGCGACGGCCAGCGCATGGAGCGAAGAATTCGCCAGGCCCTGCCGCGCTCGATATAGAGAAACAGCGTGAAGACGCCGAGCCCGGAGACGATACCCCGGCAGAAGAGGATGGTCATCAGATCCGCGTGGATCAGGCGGACGAACAGGCCGGAAGTCGACCACGCCAGGGCTGAAGCCGCCACGTAGATCACGCCCAGCCGATATTGCTGCTGCTCCGCCAGCGTCACCACGAATCCCTCCGAACCCTTTAGGCTTAGACTATTAGCGAGCACCAGGAGAGCCCACAAGCGATGCCTGCGGCGCAAAATGTCGTTGATGAGAGAGGAGGTGTCGCGGCTGCAGAACCGCCACGCCCATCTCGGCCCAAACCAGCGCTTGCGTCTTGCGGATATTCCGTATGTCTTTAGGGTACCGAATATTCGGCAGAGGGGGAATCAATGCAGCTATTGCTGGCAGGGCTTTTTGCGTGCGGCTGCGTGAGCCTGGTCGACGCCCCGCTATGGCCGGCTGCCGAAAGCTACGTCAATACGGCAACGGAATGTAGCCAAAGCGGCGATCCCGGCAATTGCCGGCACACGCGCGATATGTGGAAGAGCGAATACGACGCTGCGACCGAGGGAAAATATCAGAACCAGCGAAAGGTCGCACTCTGCCTAAGCACAGGCTGCGACAATGCCATCCAGCCCGACAGTATCCGCGGCTGCGCCTGGCGCATGGTCATCGTGAATTCGAGACACGCGGAGCTGGACAATACCGACACCGAGAATCTCAACCATTTCTGCGGGTCCGCTTATATCGATCAAGCGGGACGGCGCGCAGCCGAAGTCCAGGCGAAGACGATGCTGGAACTCCTCGGGATGCGACCGGGCGCATAGCAGTCGGTACCGCCATGCGCCCGATTTCATTCACACTTGAGCATATGGCGCGAAGAAGCCGCGGATCGCCTCGATCTCATTCGGGCGGATATCGTGGCCGCCCGAATGCCACTCCAGCGTCACCTCGGCTTTCTGCCGCGTGAAATAATCCGCGAGCGCCTTGGTCACCGGCGCCGGCGAGATCGGATCGCGTTCCCCAGCGGTGATCAAAACCCGGCTGCCGTCGAGCTTGGCGTTGTCACGCGGCTGGAACGGGATCAGCGGATGCATCAGCACGGCGGCATCGAAGAGATCGCCGTGTTCGATCAGCACATTGGCGAGAATATTCGCGCCGTTGGAAAAGCCGAGACCAAGCACCTGCGAGGCGCCGTGGTCGACGGCCAGGCTCTTCACATAGGCGGCCATCTTCTCGGTGGCCCGGGCAAGGTCCGCCATGTCGTAGACGCCCTCGCCCGTGCGCCGGAAGAAGCGCGCTGCGCCATGTTCCGAAACGTCGCCACGCGGCGAGACGATGGTCGCCTCCGGCAGCAGGCGGCTGCCGAAATCGAAGAATTGGTTCTCGTCGCCGCCCGTGCCGTGGAGGGCAAACAGAATAGGTTTGCCGGGTGCACCGGGCTTCACCCGGTGCACATAGGTCGTATTCGTCATGATCACCCCCTGTTTAAGCGTCCAGCGGTTCGAGATGCTGCTCGAGCAGTGCCCGCAGATGAGCGTGCTGTTCCGGCAGCTTCAGCGCCTCGCCGAGATGGGCCGTATCTTCGTCTCGGTTGAAACCGGGCTCGTTCGTAGCGACTTCGAACAGCACGCCGCCCGGCGTACGGAAATAGATCGCCCAGAAATAGTCACGGTCGATAACCGGCGTAACCTGATATCCCGTATCCATCAGCGCCTTGCGCACTTCGAGCTGTTTTGCGCGGTTCTCGACGGCAAAGGCAACATGGTGGACGGAACCCGCACCGGGAAGTGCACGGCCGATGTTCGGCATGGTTTCGAGATCGACGAAATCGGCACCATTGCCGCCGGGGATAGCCAGCCGCTTGACGCCTTCATGCGTATCGACGACTTCATAACCCATATATTTCAACAGCTCGGCCGTGGCGCCCTCGTCCCTTAGCCGCATGGCGACGGAATGGAAGCCTCGGATAGCATGCTCGGCATCGACGCCGCCATGCGTCCAGGGCTGACGATCGTCATTCTTGACCTCGACCAGCGCGAAACCGTCCCCATCGGGACCAGCGAAATGGAGGCGCTTCTGGCCGAAGGATTCATCAGCCTTCAGAGCCTCGACGCCCTGCTTGCCAAGCCGCTCGCTCCAATAGCCGATCGCGCCCTCCGGAATGGAGAAAACGGTATTGCCGACTTCGCCTGTGCCCGGACGACCGCGAGCCATCTTCGGGAACGGGAAATAGGTCATGATCGTGCCGGGCGTGCCGATCTCGTCACCGTAATAGAGGTGATAAACATCCGGCGCGTCGAAATTGACCGTCTTCTTCACGCGGCGCAGGCCAAGCGTGTCCGTGAAGAACTTATTGTTGGTGCGGGCATCTTCCGCCATCGAGGTAACGTGGTGAAGACCCTTGATCTGATTGAGCATCTTTAACCCCTTGTCTCGCCCGCAACGGCAGGCGTTTCTCATGAGCAGAAGATGGTCCCACAGCCCGTTTTTCGATAGCCCCCAATAGCCAAACGGATTGTCTCCGATTATTGAACGACAAATGGCGGTCGTTCAATACATCAGCCATTACCCGGATCGCTCGGCAAAGCCCAGTCGATCGGATCCTTGCCATGTTCTGCCAGATAAGCGTTCGCCTTGGAAAAATGCCGGCAGCCGAGGAAGCCGTTATGCGCCGACAGTGGCGATGGGTGTGCGGCTTTCAGCACGAGGTGCCGCTCGGTATCGACGAAGGCGGCCTTCTTCTGTGCGTAGGAGCCCCAGAGCATGAAAACCACGCCGTCGCATTCGTCGTTGACACGGCGGATGACGGCATCGGTGAAGCGTTCCCAGCCCTTGCCCTGATGCGAGGCGGCCTGTGACTCCTCTACCGTCAGCACACTGTTGAGCAGAAGCACGCCCTGCTTCGCCCAGCTTTCGAGAAAGCCGTGACGCGCCGGCGGGACGCCGAGATCGGTTTCCAGTTCCTTGTAGATATTGACGAGCGACGGCGGGATACGCACGCCGGGGCGAACGCTGAAGCAGAGCCCATGCGCCTGCCCGACGCCGTGATAGGGGTCCTGTCCAAGGATCACGACCTGCACTTCATCGAGCGGCGTCAGGTCCAAGGCCCGGAAATATTCGCTGCCGCGCGGAAAAATCACCTTGCCGCGCTGTTTCTCTTCGACAAGAAAGGATTTGAGCTGCTGCATATAGGGGCTGACGAATTCCTGTGACAGCGCCTCTTTCCAGCTTTCCTCCAGCTTGATGCCCGCTTCCGCCATCGTCCCTCGCCTCCATCTTTCGTCAGCATGTCGATTGAGGATGAAAGCGCCAGCGTGTCAAGAAAAGGACTTCCATTGCGGCAGGCAGATCACAGCTTTCCGGCGGCGGACGTCGCCAGAGACGGCGATTGCACTCTCTCCCCCGTCGAGATCAGCAACGCTTCGCGTTCGGCCTCCGGCATGGCACGTACGCGTCGCCTCACCGTGAAGCGGATCGCGGCAAATCCGGCCAGCATCAGCACCACTTTGCTGCCAATACCGAAGGCCGGCATGACGACCGCCCATATGGATAGATCAAAGGCTGTGGCAACGAATACATTGAGCGCAGCGGACAGGAACATCAGGCCAGCCCAGACAAAGCCCACATAAGTAGCGACATCGGGCGCGACTGCGCGGGCAATAGCCGGCAGATACCGATTCATCCAGCCCGGCTTAAGCATCACCACGCCGACAATCGAATAGATAACGCTCGGCTTGAATAGTACGAAACGCGGATCGTCCGTCAGCAGCGTTGCCGCGCCTGCAGCAATGACCAGAAAGAGGCTCAGCCACTCCATGGTATCGATTGGCTTCCGTCGAAGGTATTGTATTCCGATTTGGACAAGGCCAAACGCTATCGCCGAGCAAGCCGAAAGGGTCGCATTATGCGTGAGGGAAAGCAGAACGACGAAAAATAGGCTGGAGGCCAAATCGGCGAGCAGTAGCCTGACCGCATCGAAAAAGCTTTTCACCGCACTTCGGCCCTTGTCGCGACTTCTGTAACGGTCATAAAGCCACCAGCCATCGACATCAAGAGATGGCACTCAATCTTTCCGTAATCACCCCTTAACCCGCGCCATTTGCGGGTCATAGAGCGGCTTCAACGACACCTGGCAGGGCACGCGGCGTTGGGCAACGTCGAGTTCGTATCGGCCGCCAAGCACGAAATCCTCGCTGACCCCATCCGCATTGCGGACATAGCCGTAACCGATCGGCTTGCCGATCGTGTAGCCATAGCCGCCGCTCGACAGCCAGCCGACGCGTTGGCCGTCGCGATAGATGGTCTCGCGACCGAGCAACACGGTTTCGGGATCGTCGGGCACGAAGCAGGCGAACAACTTCTTCACCCCCGAAGCCAACTGCCGCTCGATGGCCTCCCGGCCGCGGAAGGCGATGTTCTTCTTCATCTTCACCGCCCAGGCGAGCCCTGCCTCGACCGGCGTATGGTCGGGACCGATGTCGGAACCCCAGGCACGAAAGCCCTTTTCCAGCCGGCAGCTTTCGATCGCGCGATAGCCGGCATTGATCAATCCGTGATGACGCCCGGCCGCCATCAGCGCATCGTAGACCGTGGCCGCATATTCCACCGGCACATGCAGCTCGTAGCCGAGTTCGCCGACATAGGTCATGCGCAGCGCTCGAACCGGGCAGCCGGCAATGCCGATGGTCTTCACTCGCAGGAACGGAAATGCGGCGTTCGAAACATCGTTCGAGGTGACGGATTCCAGCACTCTGCGCGAATTCGGCCCCATCAACGACAGCACTGAATAGGCAGAAGTGATATCCACCAGTTCGGCATGCATCTCGGCCGGGATATTCCTGGCGATCCAGTCGAAATCATGCGTGGCAAAGCCCGTGCCTGTCGTGATGTAAAATTCGTTCTCGGCGACGCGCGCCACGGTGACATCGCATTCGATGCCGCCTTTGTCGTTCAGCATCTGCGTGTAGGTCAGCGCGCCAACCGGCTTGGCGACGTCGTTGGACGCGATCCAGGAGATCGCCGCTTCGGCATCTCGCCCCTTCAGCACGAATTTCGCAAAAGACGTCTGATCGAAGATCACCGCCGCCTCGCGCACCGCCCTATGCTCACGACCGACCGCAGCAAACCAGTTCTGGCGGCCGTAGCTGTAGATATCCTTCGGCTCCTCGCCGGCAAAAAGGTCGGCGAACCAGTTCGGACGCTCCCAGCCGAGCTTTTCGCCGAAACAAGCGCCCTGCGCCTTCAGCCGATCATAGAGCGGCGACTTGCGGCAGGGGCGGCCGCTCGAATGCTCCTCGAACGGCCAGGCCATGGTGTAATGCTTGCCATAGGCTTCCAGCGTGCGGGTGCGCACCCAGTCCGTATCGAAATGCGGGCGGCCGAAACGCCTGATGTCGACGGGCCACAAATCATAGGGCGGTTCGCCCTTTGCAACCCATTCGGCAAGCGCCATGCCCGCCCCGCCCGCTGACGCTATGCCGAAGGCGTTGAAGCCAGCACCGACGAAGAAGTTTCGAAGCTCCGGCGCTTCGCCGAGGATGAAATTGCCATCGGGCGTAAAGCTCTCTGGCCCGTTCAGAAGCTGCTTGATGCCCGCCGTCTGCAGCGCCGGCACGCGCATCAGAGCCTGCTCCATGATCTGCTCGAAATGACCGAAATTGCTATCGAGCAGCGTGTAATGAAACTCCTTGGGAATGCCGTCGATCGCCCAGGGGATCGGATTCGGCTCATAGCCGCCCATCACCAATCCGCCGACCTCTTCCTTGTAATAGGTCAACCTGTCGGGATCGCGCAGCGTCGGCAGGTTGGAGGGGACGCCGAAGGATTCGGTGATGAGATACTGATGCTCGACGGAGACGAGCGGCACGTTGACGCCGAAGCGCGCGGCAAAGCTGCGCGTCCACTGCCCGGCACAGACCACAACACGCTCGCATTCGATGCGGCCCTTGTCGGTGATGACAGCGCGAATCCTGCCCTTATCGATCTCCAGATCGAGAACTTCGGTGTCCTCGAAAATCGAAACACCGGCCATGCGCGCGCCCTTCGCCAGCGCCTGGGTGATATCGGAGGGATTGGCCTGCCCATCGGTCGGCAGATAGGCGGCACCGATCAGATCGTCTATATCCATTAGAGGCCAGAGATCGAAGGCCTCCTTCGGCGTCAGCAGATGCATTTGCAGCCCGAAGGATTGCGCCGTCGTCGCCTGTCGCTTGACTTCCGTCCAGCGTTCCTCATTGCAGGCAAGGCGCAGGCCGCCGTTCATCTTCCAGCCGGTGGCAAGCCCCGTCTCCGCCTCCAACCTCTTATAGAGATCGACGGAATAGCCGAGCATCTGGGTGATATTGGCGCTGGTACGCAATTGCCCGACAAGGCCTGCGGCATGGAACGTCGTGCCCGAGGTCAGCTTCTTTCGCTCCAGCAGGACCGTGTCTGATAGCCCGAGCTTGGCAAGGTGATAGGCTGTCGAACAGCCGACGATACCCCCGCCGATGACGACCGCCTTCGCTGTTTGGGGCAGTTCTTTCATCGCATCACCTCAAGAATTCCGGAATGATTGATAGGCACGTTCAAATCGCGCCAGATTTTCGCTCGTATAGGCTGAATAATCGAAGTCGATACGGGAATGGATTTCGGAAACCATGCTCCACATCGTCTCGCGCAACAGCGAAGCGCATTTCATTGCCTGATAGCGCCGACGTAGCTCGTCGCTCACCGGCGCCTCGAAATAGGCTTCCAGCATCGCCGTTTCCTGGCTTTCGGAGAATTCGTTGTTGGAAGCAAGACCACCGAGATCGAAGAGCGGCGTGTTGAAGCCGGCATAATCCCAATCGATCAGCCAAAGCCTTGTTCCATCGTCGAGGAAATTGCCGGGCAGAAGATCGTTATGGCCGAAAACGATGTCGAAGGGTCGCGCGGCCTGTTCCAGTCGCTCGGCGATATCGAGGAAGGAAGGCAGCAATGCTCCATGACGGCTACCGCCCTCTTCGAGAAGGGCGGCATAGTCGCATACCACATGAAAAACCCAGAAGATGGCCCCTGCGCCGCGAAAGTGTTTCGCAACATTCTGGTGACAGGAACGGACAAGCGGTACGATGCGCGCTAGCATCAAAGGGTCGCGAATATCCTCCGCGACCAGCGGCTTTCCGTCGATATAGTCCAGCACGAGAACGCCTGGCTCGGAATGAACGACAGCGGGCGACAATCCCGCCGCATGCGCAGCCTTGCTCGCGGCCAGTTCGTTGGCACGTCTGATGTGGTGAACCGGGATATCCGTCCCGAGCCTGACCACGAAACGCCGGCCGCTATCGGTGACCAGGTAGTTGCGATTGGTGATGCCGCCCACGAGCGGAGCGATATCGATCGATCCGCGCCAAATGCCAAGAGCCTGTATCTTGTCTTCGGGCGTTACGATCATCCCTCCTCCAGCGCTAAAATCGCGCGTCTTTTGGATGTAAAAGGTTCCTCACAAAAGGAGAACTGTCAAGAACTAGCCACAAAATGAAACGCTCATTTGGTTTTTTGTTGGATTTTGCGGGGAATAAGGTCTAATCCCTATTAGGCTATGGATATTTTCAACAGAAAGCTTCACCGTAAGTGAGATTTGACTTAAAAATTCAATCTCGAGGTGATTGGAACGAGATGACTTGCGTTTGAGTCGTTATCCCGCTCCAGATGTTTGATCAGGCATGGTCTTATCCGCAAGCCGCTTCGCACGTTTTGGGATCATGCCTTAGCTAGGATCGATACCATGTCGGACATCTCGCAGGTGCCGCTGCATTCGAACCATCGGGAACGCGAGATCCTGGAGGAGCTTCGGCTCGCGGGCGGCGCAAGCCGTATTCAGTTTCTCGCCGAGCGGCTGGCGGTTTCGGAGGAGACCATCCGCCGCAATATCCGCAGCCTGGAGGCCAATGGCCTCGTCACCAAGGTGCACGGCGGCGTTCATATCAAGGACTCGATCATCGAGCAGCCGCTGCATTTCCGGATGAACGAGAATGCCGAGGCCAAACGCATGATCGCGGCCCGCGTCGCGGCAATGATCCAGAACGGCGATACGCTCTTCCTCGACATAGGCTCCACGACGGCCTTCATCGCTGTGGCGCTCCAGAAACATCAGAACCTGTTCATTGTCACGAACGCCGTCTCGGTCGCCCATGCGCTCGCGACCCGCAACGGCAATCGCGTTTTCTTCGCCGGCGGCGAGCTGCGCAGCCATGACGGCGGCGCCTTCGGCACGGAAGCGACCAACTTCCTCCGCCGCTTCAACGTTCGCCATGCCATATTGTCCGTCGGCGCCGTTAACGCCGTGTCCGGCTTCATGCTGCACGATCTGGAGGAGGCGGAATATTCCCGCGAAGCCGCACGCCGCTCCGAAAACCGCATCATCGTCGCTGATAGCGCCAAATTCGGCCGCAGCGCCCCGATCGTCATCGATGATCCCGCCATGTACGATATGATGGTCACCGACGACCTGCCGCCCCCAGATATCCGCGCCATGCTCGACCGCAACGAGATCGATCTCGTCGTCGCCAATCAGCGCCGGATGGAACAGCTCTAACCAGAGCGGTTCAGCTTTCGCCATTCCGGAACAGCGCGCTCCCCTATTCCTATTGTTACTTAACTCCTGCACATGGCTTCCAGGGTCAGCGCCGCCTTGCTGGCATGGCGCTCTTTGTGGCGCAGCAGACGGAAGCTGCGGACCGGCAGGTCGAAGGCGGCCCGCACCAGCAATCCCCGTTGCAGATAAGCCATGGCCGCCGCACTGGAAATCGCCGTGGCGCTCTGCCCATAACAGACCGCCGACAGCACGGCCTCATTCGACGGCAGCACCAGTGCCACGCTGAGATCATGCGGTGAGGTGCCGAGCTTGATGATGGCATTTTCGAATTCGGACCGCGTACCCGAACCTTCTTCGCGCATCACCCACGATGTACCGGTGGCAAGATCGTCAACCGACAGGCTCCGGCCGTCGGCCCAGGGATGATCTGGCGGCACGACGATGACAAGCGCGTCCGGTGCAACGACTTTCATCGACAGGGCCGGCGTATCCACCTCCCCTTCGACGAAGCCCAATTCGGCCGTGCCTTCGATGACTGCCTCGGTGACCGTGCGTGTATTGCCGATCGTCAAATCGAGCTCGATGCCGGGATAGTCACGGTGAAAGCGCATCAGCACGGGTGGCAGCCAGTAGCTGGCGATGGTCTGGCTGGCACGCAGGCTGAGCCGGCCACGCTGCAGGCCACCGAGTTCGGAAAGCATGAGCTCCGCCGATCGCACCCGAGCCAGCGTCGCCTTCGCCTCGCCGAGAAAGGTCCGGCCGGTTTCCGTCAGCTCGATCCGCCGGCCGACACGGTGAAACAACTCGACGCCGTAATACCCTTCGAGGTTCTTGATGGCCGCGCTGACGGCCGAGGGCGTCAAATGGATGGCCTGTGCAGCGTGGGTCAGATGTTCCCGCTCGGCGACGGCGACAAAAATGGCGAGTTGCTCGAAGGTCATGGGAAATCATTCTAATTAATCGAACGAAACATAGGATAATATTCGATGGATGTCGACAACAGGAGGTGAGACTTTCTCTTCATAGCAAATTCTAAATAGCCGAACGGCGGTTCCGCATGTCCCTTTTCCACCGCGCCAATATTATCCTCCCCGGCCTTGCCCTGACGGGCGTCGTAGCCCTTCTCGCCTATGCGGGCGAGCACATTGAGATCGGTATTCTCGGCGGTCGGTGGATCGAGAGCCTGGTGCTCGCCATTGCGCTCGGTATCGTCGTCTGCACCGTAAAGCCGCTGAAGCCCGCCCTGCGCCCCGGCATCGATTTCAGTGCCAAGATCCTGTTGGAAATCGCCATTGTCCTGCTCGGCGCCTCGATCAGCCTCTCGGCCATCGGTGGCGCCGGTGTCTGGTTGATCGCCGGCATCGCCATCGTTGTCGTGCTGTCGATCGCGGCGACCTACACGATCGGCCGGCTGCTCGGCCTGCCGCCGAAACTGGCGACACTGATCGCCTGCGGCAACTCCATCTGCGGCAACTCGGCTATTGTCGCCGTTGCCCCGGTCATTGAGGCCGGTTCGGAAGAAATTGCCGCCGCTCTTGCCTTCACCGCCGTGCTCGGCATCGCCGCCGTCTTCCTGCTGCCGCTGCTCTATTTCCACGCCGGCATGAGCGTGCCGCAATATGGCGTGCTGGCCGGCCTGACCGTCTATGCCGTGCCACAGGTACTTGCCGCCACTGCGCCGATCAGCCTCCTTGCGGTACAGACCGGCACTCTGGTCAAGCTGGTCCGCGTGCTGATGCTTGGGCCTGTCATCTTCCTGCTCGGTATCCTCACCAAGACCGAAACGGCAGGGATGGATAGCCGCACGGGCCATCGCCACTCGCTGGTTCCCTGGTTCATCTGCGGCTTTCTGGGGCTGATGGCCCTGCGCTCTTTCGGCCTGATCCCGGACGCGCTGGTCACGCCGATGGCTGTGATCTCCAACATCCTGACGGTGATTGCGATGGCAGCACTCGGCCTGTCGGTGAACATTCGCTCCGTTGCGCATGCCGGCGGCCGGGTAATCACCGCAGCTACGCTATCGCTGCTGACGCTTGGCGTCATCAGCTATGGGCTGATTGCCGCTCTGCAAATCCAGTAGGTCCGGCATTGCCGTGGGAATTGTCGGAAGCCCGCTTCGGATCTGGCTTCTGAGCCGATGCCAGCAGTACGGCGATCTCATTCCCCGGCGAGGGATAACCGAACGCATAGCCCTGAAGTCCGTCACAACCGGCACGCGCGAGGAGCCGCGCATGGTCCTCGGTTTCGACGCCCTCGGCGATGACCTCGACGTTGAGCGCTCTTGCTATTTCCACGATCGCACCCACCATGCGGCGCTGCTCGTCCGAGACGGTAATTGCCGTCACCAACTGCCGGTCGATCTTCAGCCGCTTCGGCTTCAGCTTCACAAGGCCGATCAGTGAGGCATGGCCAGAGCCGAAATCGTCGATCTCGATCTCGATACCCATCTTTTTGATTGTGTCGATATTGGCGAGCATTTTGTCGTCGGGATCGTCGAGGAAGATCGTCTCGACTAATTCGAAGGCAATGGCATGGCTTGGGATATTCTGAGCCTGCAGCCGTTCGATCAGGTGCGGATCGGCCAGACGTCTTCCCGAGATGTTGACGGCGATACGCGGCGGCGTCAGGCCCTGCAGAGCCCAGGCGGCACGGTCGAACAGTGCGCGGTTCAAGATGGCCGCATCGATCTCTGCCGTCAGCCCGTATTCCTCAGCCACCTTGAGGAATGCTGCCGGCGCCAGCAGCCCCTTCTCCGGATGCCACCATCGGGCCAGAGCTTCCAGTCCCACGATCCGTCGGCTACGCGCATCCACCTGGATTTGGTAGAAAGGCACGATTTCATGCCGCGTCAGCGCCAGCCGCAATTCCTCTGCCAATTGCCGTTCTGCCTGCAGATCGGATTGCAGTTTCGGCGTGAAGAACTCGACGCGGTTGCGGCCGAATTTCTTGGCTTGATAGAGAGCGATATCGGATTCCGCCAGCAGATTGCCGGCGCTGCCGACAGCGCTCCACGCTGCACCGATCGAAGCTCCCACCTGCAGCATTTCATGATGAAAGCGAACATCACGCTGCAGCCGCCAGAGAATATCATCGGCAATGGTTCTGAGTTCATCGGCACTATCGAGATTGACCAGCATCACGACGAACTCGTCGCCGCCAATGCGGGCGACCATATCATCAGCCGCTATCGCCCCGGAAATCCGCACCGCCGCATTCTGCAGCGTCAGATCGCCAGCCGCATGCCCCCATTTGTCGTTGATCTGCTTGAAACAGTCGAGATCGATATGGAGGACGGCCAGCGTCTTGACGGTAGCATCGGCGCACAGTTCCGCCAATCGGCGATCGAAGTAGCGGCGGTTGGGCAGGCCGGTCAGATAGTCGTGGTCGGCGGCATGTTCGATGTCAGCACGGCTCTGCTCCAGCGCGATTGCGCGAGCTTCCGCGACTGCTTTCTGGTTGCTCAGCTCGCGGTTCATCAGGACATCAGCCGTGACGTCCCACTCCGCACCGATGAAGGACGGCGCGCCATCAGGTCCCTCGTAAAAATGGGCCCGCGAGCGCAGATAGCGTATCTTCCCTTCGGGCAGGATGATGCGAAATTGCGAGTTATAGAAACCCTTTTCCGTAATCGCTGTCTCGAACTCGGCGATTGCCCGCTCGACATCGTCAGGATGAAGAGCGCTCAGCCAGATCGCAGACGACACTTTGCGGTCGGTACGGCCGGTCTGGTAGAGCTTGTGCATCTGCGTATCCCAGAGCAATTCCTCTTCATTCAGATTGTGCTCCCAGACGCCGATTTGGGACGTCTCCAGCGCCAATTCCAGCCTCCTCAAGAGATCTTGGAACTCCTGTTCGGATCGCCCTGATACCGTCTCTTCCACCGAGTTCGAACCCCCTTCGGACACATGGAAAGTTTGCATAATTTCAACGATATCTTCGCATCACTCCCTTTAACGATATTTAATAACCCCTCAATAGGTGCGGGCTTTCGCCCGCAACTCCCGGTGCGATCAATTTGTGGTTAATGATTATGGCGCGGCGGATTGGCCGCGAGGTTGCGGAAATCGGCAGCGCCTTCGAGTACTGCGCCATCGGAAAGCTGCGTGACCGAGCGGCGGTAGATGCGCTGCCAAGGCGTCGCTTCCGGCGGAACTGCCGGAATGCCGTCACCCTTGCGTCGCTCGATTTCCGTCTCGTCCACCAGCATGTCGCAGCGGCCTTGATTGAAATCGATGCGGATGGTGTCGCCGGTCCGCAGCCATGCAAGGCCACCGCCAGCCGCGCTTTCCGGCGAGGCGTTCAGGATCGACGGGCTGTCGGCGGTACCCGATTGGCGGCCGTCACCGATCGTGGGCAGGCTGCTGATGCCACGCTTCAGTAAGGCATCCGGCGGCTGCATGTTGACGACTTCGGCAGAGCCCGGCCAACCGATCGGCCCTGCCCCGCGAATGACGAGGATCGTGTTCTCATCGATACCGAGATCGGCATCGTTGATGCGCCTGTGATAGTCCTCCGATCCGTCGAACACCACCGCCCGGCCTTCGAACACGCCCTCGCGGCCCGGCTCCTGCAGATAGCGGCGGCGGAAATCCTCCGAAACGACACTCATCTTCATGATGGCGAAATCAAAGAGATTGCCCTTCAACACCAGGAAGCCGGCCCGCTCCTTCAGCGGCTCGGCGAAAGGACGGATAACCTCGCGGTCTGTCGCCTCCCTGTCCTTCAGGTTCTCCGCCATCGTCTTGCCGGTAACCGTCGGACAGTCGCCATCGAGCTTGCTGGCCTGCAACAGCTCCCACATGACGGCCGGCACGCCGCCGGCGCGATGGAAGCGCTCGCCGAGATAGGCTCCCGCCGGCTGTACATTGGCGAGCAGCGGAATGTCGAAACCATGAACCTGCCAATCATCCGGATGCAGCTCGACCCCGGCATGCTTGGCCATGGCCGCCAGATGTGGTTGCGCATTGGTGGAGCCGCCGATCGCCGAATTGACCTTGATGGCATTCAAGAATGCTGCACGGGTCAGGACATCCGATGGCTTGATATCTTCCAGCACCAGTTCGACGGCGCGCCGCCCGGTGCGATAGGCCATCTGCCCGCGTTCGCGATAGGCGCCGGGAATGGCGGCACAGCCGGTGAGCGACATGCCGAGCGCCTCCGCCATGGCGTTCATGGTCGAGGCCGTGCCCATGGTGTTGCAATGGCCGATCGAAGGCGCCGAGGCGAGCGACGCCTCCATAAAGCCCTCTTCGTCGATTTCGCCAGCCGCCAGCTTGCGGCGCGAGCGCCAGATCACCGTACCGGAACCGGCCAGCTCGCCATCGTGCCAGCCATCGAGCATGGGACCACCGGAAAGGACGATCGCCGGGATATTGACCGTGGAGGCCGCCATCAGCGCCGACGGCGTGGTCTTGTCACAGCCCGTCGTCAACACGACGCCGTCGAGAGGATAGCCGTAGAGAACCTCGACAAGGCCGAGATAAGCGAGATTGCGGTCGAGTGCCGCCGTCGGGCGTTTGCAATTCTCAAAGATCGGATGGGTCGGGAATTCGATCGGAATGCCGCCGGCATCGCGAATGCCGTCGCGGACGCGCTTGGCGAGATCGAGGTGATGGCGGTTGCAAGGCGTCAAGTCGCTGCCGCTCTGGGCGATGCCGATGATCGGCTTGCCGGAGCGCAGCTCTTCCGGCGTGATACCGTAATTCATGAAGCGCTCAAGATAGAGCGCGGTCATGTCGATATGATCGGGATTGTCGAACCAGTCCTGCGAACGCAGACGACGCTTGGGTATGCCGTTGTCGGTCATGTCTTCCTCAGGTCTTTCCTCGGGCATTCTTTTCTTCCAGATGCGCCAGCAAGCCGCTGTGGTCGCTTTCGCCGCCACCCTGCTCCACGAATTCGGCAAACTCTGCCCGGACCGCTTCGGTCAGCGGCAGATGAAGCGACAGGCTTTTGGCAGCGGCAAGAACCGCGTCGAGATCTTTCAATTGGTTGCGCGACGTCCCGCCAGGTACGAAATTGCGCTCGATCATGCGCTGGCCGTGCAGCTCCAGAATCCGGCTTTCGGCAAAGCCGCCACGAATGGCGGCGCGAAACGCCTCGCGCGAACCGCCGCCGGCTTCGACAAGCAGCATGGCTTCCGCAATCGCGCCGATGGTGACCGCAACGATCTGCTGGTTGCCGAGCTTGGCAAGCTGGCCGGCGCCGCTCGGTCCCACATGCGTGACGCGGCCGAGCGGGGCCATGATGTCGCGGACGCTATCGATGACTTCCGCATCGCCGCCCGCCATGATCGCCAGCGTCCCGGCTGCTGCGCCGACCACGCCGCCGGAGACGGGGGCATCGATATGATGAACGCCGCGCTCGGCAAGCTTTGCCGCATTCTCACGAGCGAATGGCGGCGAAATGGAGCTATTGTCGACCACGACGGCGCCGGGCTCCAACGCTTCAGCGACACCGCTTCCGAACAGAACCTCACTAACCGCACCGGCATTGGTCAGCATGGTGAACAATATGGTGGCACCCTTGGCCGCCTCTGCCGCCGTCGCGGCGACGGTCGCTCCATCCGCCACCAATGCGTCAGCTTTGCTCCGATCGCGGTTCCAGACGGTGACGGCAAAGCCGGCCCCAAGCAACCGCCTCGCCATGGGGGCTCCCATCAGTCCGGTTCCGAGAAAAGCAATCTTCCGATCGGTCATACAATGCGTCCTTCCAATTCGTCTTCAATATGGACCTGAATGATCTCGTCGAAAGAGCTCTCGGCCACAAAACCCAATTCCCTCGCCCGCGTCGCCGTAAAGCCCTGGGCCCAGCCGGAAACGATACGCATCACCAGTTCGTCCGGTTCGCGGCGGATCAACTTTACCGTCTTCTCGCCGGCAATGCGACGGAGAGCCTCGATCTGCTCGCCAACCGTGGCGCTGACGCCCGGCATGGAGAGATTTCGATCCGCACCAACTGGCGCAAGATCGATCGTCGCGCCATGAACGAGAAATCCGACCGCCGAACGAGGCGAAGCATGCCAATGCCGCAGGTCCTCCGGCACCGGTAGCACGGCTTCCATGCCGATCAGCGGCTCCCGCAATATGCTGGAGAAGAACCCGGAAGCCGCTCGATTCGGCTTGCCGGGACGAATGCAGATGGTCGGCAGGCGAATGCCGATGCCGTCGAAAATACCGCGCCGCGTATAATCGGCCAGCAGCAGTTCGCTCATCGCCTTCTGCGTGCCGTAGCTGGTGAGAGGCGTCAGATGGAAATCGTCGGGGATAGGCGTCGGAAAGGGCGAGCCGAAAACTGCGCAGGAAGAGGTAAAGACGATACGTGGACGATAGCCATCCTCGGCATGGGCGGCACGGATCGCCTCGAAGAGTTGCCGCGTGCCATCGAGATTGATGCGATACCCCTTGTCGAAGTCGAGTTCGGCCTCGCCGGAGACGATCGCCGCGAGATGGAAAATCACATCTGGCCGGCGAGCCACGATCTTCTCCGCCGCTCCCGGCGCAGACAGATCCCGGGCGCGAGCCTTCACCTTGCCTGTAAAACCCTGAGGCAGAGGAGGCTCGATGACATCGACCAATGTCAGCCTGCTGATCTCCCGGCCGCCGAGACCGCCATCGGCGATCAACCGTTCCGTCAGTTTTCGGCCGATCATGCCGGCTGCTCCGATGATGGCGATGTGCATGGAATCCTCCTTCACGAATGACGACTAACGGGCGTTCCTCCGGCCCGATGTACGTCAATCATTTGCCTAACCGTTAGATAGACCCATGGCGTCAGCATGCAAACGAAATTGGCAGGCACGAGGTAAAATCTTCGAAAAACAGATTGGCCGAAATGGAAAATATCAAGGCCAAGGTGAGATAAAAAGAAGGGCGAGACCTTGCGGTCCCGCCCCTGAAGTATCGGGCACTGGGGGTAACACCCGACACGGCGTTTTTATTCGGCGGCGATCGGGAGAACCTCTGCCGAATGGGTGTTGTTGTCGTTGTGATGATGCTGCTTCAGCGGACGGTTGCCCGTCAGCCTGCGGATCAGCACGTAGAACACCGGCGTCATGAAGATGCCGAAGAACGTTACGCCGATCATGCCCGAGAACACAGCGACACCCATGGCGGCGCGCATCTCGGCACCGGCGCCGGTCGAAGTGACCAAGGGCACGACACCCATGATGAAGGCCATGGATGTCATCAGGATCGGGCGCAGACGCAGACGGCTGGCTTCGACGGCGGCCTGAACCGGTGTACGGCCTTCGAATTCCAGCTCGCGGGCGAATTCCACGATCAGGATCGCGTTCTTCGCCGACAGGCCGACGAGCACCACCAGGCCGATCTGAGTGAAGATGTTGTTGTCTCCACCCGTGAGCCAGACGCCGGTCAGCGCCGCCAATACGCCCATCGGTACGATCATGATGATGGCGAGCGGCAAGGTCAGGCTCTCGTATTGGGCGGCCAGCACGAGGAAGACCAGCAGCAGCGCCAGCGGGAAAACAACGACGCTGGAATTGCCGGCCAGAATCTGCTGGTAGGTCAAGTCCGTCCATTCGAAGTCTATGCCGGGCGGCAACGTCTCATGCAGAATCTTCTCGATCGCCGCCTGTGCCTGGCCCGACGAGTAGCCAGGCGCCGGACCGCCATTGATATCGGCCGCAAGGAAGCCGTTATAGCGGTTCGTGCGTTCCGGACCGGTGGTGGCGTCCACCTTCAGCAGGGCTGAAAGCGGGATCATCTGGCCCGATGCCGCACGAACCTTCAACTGGCCAATATCTTCCGGTTGAGCGCGGAACTTGGCATCGGCCTGCACGCGGACGCTGTAGGTGCGGCCGAAGGCGTTGAAGTCGTTCACGTAGAGCGAACCGAGGTAGATCTGCAGCGTCTGGAAGACGTCCGTGACGGAGACCCCGAGTTGTTCGGCCTTGGCACGGTCGAGATCGGCAAAGAGCTGCGGCACGTTGATCTGGAAGCTCGAGAAGATGCCGGTGAGTTCCGGCGTCTGGTAGGCCTTGGCGATCACTGCCTTGGCCGCCTGGTCGAGCGCCTGGTTACCGAGGCCGGCGCGATCCTCGATCTGCAGCTTGAAGCCACCTGTCGTGCCGAGGCCGTTGACCGGCGGCGGCGGGAACATGGCGATGAAGGCATCCTGGATGGCGCCGAACTTCTGGTTCAGCGCCATGGCGATCGCCCCGCCCGAAAGGTCCGGCGTCTTGCGCTCGTCGAAGTCCTTCAGCGTCACGAAAACAATGCCGGCATTCGAGGAATTAGTGAAGCCGTTGATCGACAGGCCCGGGAAGGCGATCGCATTGGCCACGCCCGGCTGGGCGAGCGCAATATCGGTCATGCGCTTGATCACGTCCTCCGTGCGGTCAAGGCTCGCAGCATCCGGTAGCTGTGCAAAGCCGATCAGATACTGCTTGTCCTGCGACGGCACGAAACCGCCGGGAACTGTGGTGAACAGGCTGTAGGTCGCCCCCACCAGCGCGAGATAGAGCACCATGACGATGCTCTTGCGCGACACCAGGCCGCCGACGCCCTTGCCGTAGTACTTCGAACCGGCCCCGAACGCCCGGTTGAAGCCACGGAAGAACCAGCCGAAGATCGCGTCCATGAACCGCGTCAACCAATCCTTCGGCGCGTGATGGCCCTTCAGAAGCAGGGATGCCAGTGCCGGAGACAGGGTGAGCGAGTTGAAGGCAGAGATGACGGTCGAGATGGCGATCGTCAGTGCGAACTGGCGGTAGAACTGGCCGGACAGGCCGGAGATGAAGGCGAGCGGCACGAAGACCGCGACGAGGACCAGCGCGATCGCAACGATCGGACCGGAGACTTCCTTCATGGCCTTGTAGGTGGCGTCTCGCGGACTGAGCCCACTCTCGATATTGCGTTCGACGTTCTCGACCACCACGATCGCGTCGTCCACGACGATACCGATCGCCAGCACCAGGCCGAACAGACTGAGCGCGTTGATCGAGAAGCCGAAGACATACATCACCGCAAAGGTACCGATGATCGACACGGGAACGGCGATCAGCGGGATGATCGAGGCGCGCCATGTCTGCAGGAACAGGATGACGACGAGGACGACGAGCGCGATGGCTTCGAGCAGCGTGTCGATCACCTTCTCGATCGAGGCGCGGACGAATTTCGTCGTGTCGTAGACGATCTCGTACTTGACACCCGCCGGCATGGCCTGCTGCAGCTCGTTCATGGTCGAGCGCACGTTGTTAGCGATCTCGATCGCGTTCGAACCGGGTGCCTGGAGAACCGCGACGGCGACGGCCGGCTTGCCGTCGAGCAGCGAACGCAGCGTATAATCTTCCGCACCGAGCTCGACGCGGGCGACGTCGCGAAGGCGGGTGATCTCGCCGTTGGCGCCCGTCTTGACGATGATGTTGCCGAACTCCTCGGGTGTGCGCAGGCGGCCCTGCGCATTGACGTTGAGCTGCAGATCCACGCCCGGCCGGCTGGGTGAGGCACCGATGATGCCGGCCGCAGCCTGGACGTTCTGGGAGCCGATCGCATTGCTGATGTCGCTGGCGGCAAGATTATGCTCGGCCGCCTTCTGCGGATCGATCCACACGCGCATGGAATAGTCGCCGGCGCCGAAGACCTGCACCTGCCCGACACCTTCGATGCGGGCGAGCCGATCCTTGACGTTCAGGGTCGCATAGTTTCGCAGATAGGTGATGTCGTGGTCGGCCCCGTCCGAGACGAGGTTGACGACCATGATGAAGTCGGGCGAGCTCTTGACGGTCGTGATGCCGAGGGCACGGACCTCCGTGGGCAGGCGCGGCTCGGCCTGCGAAACGCGGTTTTGCACGAGCTGCTGCGCCTTATCCGGATCTGTGCCGAGCTTGAAGGTGACCGTCACGTTGAGAACGCCGTCGGACGTTGCCTGGCTGGACATATAGAGCATGCCCTCGACGCCGTTGATCTGCTCTTCGAGCGGCGTCGCCACCGTTTCGGCGATGACGGTCGGGTTGGCGCCGGGATAGGTGGCGCGCACGACAATTGACGGCGGCACGACCTCTGGATATTCGGAGATCGGCAGCGCTCTGAGGCCGATCAGGCCGGCGACCACGATGAGGACCGAAAGAACACCGGCAAAGACCGGGCGGTCAACAAAGAATCTGGAGATGTTCATATCAAAGCCCCCTCCGGGGTGAAAACGGGTGCAAAAACCCTGTCCGGCGATTTGGAAGCCGCCGGCGGATCATGCGATTTCGGATATCGGCCTTCTGCCCACGGGCAGAAGGCGAAGTCTTATTGAGCGGTCGCGACCTTCTCAGCCATCTGCGGTGCCACGACTGCACCGGGACGGATGCGCTGCAGCCCGTTGACAACGATCTTTTCGCCGACTTTCAGGCCGTTCTCGATCACTCGCTGCCCGTCGACCAGCGACCCGAGTTGGACCTGCCGGTAATTGACCTTGTTGTCACCATCAACGACGAAGACGAACTTCTTGTCCTGATCGGTGCCGACTGCGCGGTCGTTGATGACGATCCTGTTTTCAGCTTTCGGCTGACCCATGCGAACACGCACGAACTGACCCGGGATCAGACGGCCGCCGGGATTGTCGAAGACCGCGCGCACCGCGATCGTGCCGCTGGCTGCATCCACCTCGTTGTCGATGAGCTGCAGCTTGCCGGTGATCGGCGTGCCATTGTCGTTAGAGGTGCCAATCTGCACGGGGATCTGCTCGACCGGCGGAGCCGCTCCGTCAGTGACCGGGAGCTGTGAAAGCGCCTGAGTTACCGTCTGTTCGCTGGCGTTGAAGCTGGCGTAGATCGGATCGACCGAAACCAGCGTCGTCAGGGCCGGCGAAGCGGAACCGGCGGCCACGAGGTTGCCGACAGTCACCTCGATCTTGCCGACGCGACCGGCGATCGGAGCTCGAACCTGCGTATAGTCGAGGTTCAACTGTGCCGTCTGCAGGGCGGCTTGTGCCGCCTTCAGATTGGCTTCGGCCCCGGCGTAATTGCTGGCGCGCGTGTCCATGTCGCTCTGCGAGATCGTCTTGTTGTCGGAGAGCTTCTGGCCGCGGTCGACCTCGACCTTGGCGAGATCCAGCTTGGCCTTGGCCGCTGCAACTTCCGCCTGCGCCTGGGCGACGGCCGCCTCATAAGGTGCCTGATCGATCGTCACGAGCAGGTCGCCCTGCTTGACCAATGCGCCTTCGCGGAAGTGCACCGACTCGATGGCGCCGGCCACACGCGGACGGACTTCCACACGGTCGATAGCTTCGAGCCGGCCGGAAAACTCCTGCCAGGTCGTGATGTCATGCGCCTCGACGGCAGCGACGGTGACGGGGATCGCCGGCTTCGCAGCCGGGGCCGCCGTCTCGGTCGCTTGAGCGCCGCGGGGCATATCCAGATAGAAGGCTGCGCCTGCAACGGCCGCAGCAACACTCATGCCGGCGCCCCATAGGGCCCAGCGCTTACCGTTGGACTTCATGTTAGTCTCTCCTGTTGATCCCGGCTTGGGGCACGGGATCGAAAATTCCTAGCGTCTCGACATCATCAGACTTGGTCGATCAAGCCTGCACATCCTCGACAAAGTTCCGGAAACAACAGCAGACATCCTGCTGCCATGACGGCTTATCCTTAGACTGCCCGCCGTAGATGGTGGGCCAGCCTGTCCCGGCGGGAAGGACTTGCTGGCGAACACGGACGCCGGCCCCTTTCAGGCGGCTGCCGTATTCCATGCCCTCGTCGCGGAGCGGGTCGTCCTCGGCCGTGAGCACCAATGCCGGCGCGAGGCCCGAAAGCCGCGAACAGTATCGAGGCGCTGCATAGGGGTGACAGACACCGCCCAGGAAACCCAGGTAACGGTTCCAACCCTCCGTCCAACGCTCGCGCATGCCGCTTTCCTCCGCCTGGAGGAAAGATTTCGATCCCATGAAAGGATCAAGCAGAGGCGAAATCAGCACCTGTCCGTCCAGCGAACCTGGCATCTGATCGCGCGCTTTTAGAGCCACGCCCGCTGCAACGTTGCCACCCGATTCCTCACCGGCGACAAAGAGCAGCGATTTTTTCGCCCCGCCCAACGCAAGCATATTCCGCTTGTTGCCGAGATAGGCGAGAATCCCGTAGGCGCTTTCCAGAACCTGCGGAAAGGCATTCTGATTGCCGCTGGTGTAATCGGCAGCAACCACGATCGCACCGGCTTCCGCAAGACTTGCGGCCACCGGCCGGTCAATAGCATGCTCGGTATCGATAAAGGCGCCACCATGCAGATAAAGCACGATGGGTGCCGCCTTCTTCAGACCTTCACCGTTGTAGACCCGTGCTGCAACCGGCCCCGTGGGCACGTTTTCCAGCATCACATCTTTCCACGGCGCACTCATGGGCCCACATCCTTATCTATTCGATTGAACATGATCTCTTCCAAAAGCCGTTTCACACGCTTCAGAATCATGTTCCGGATTGCGCGGCCCCAAGCGCCCCATGCCGCGTTGCAACATTCACATCTACAACATATTGTTATTCCGTTCTGAGAATAAGTAGCCTATATTCGATCAGACTATTCACCAGAACAAACAATCGACCGTTTTCTCCGCTGTGGTCGAAAGGCGTCTCAAAATGGACCAGCTATCAGCAATGCGGGCATTCGCACGCGTGGTGGAGACGGGCAATTTCACCCGCGCCGCCACCACCCTCTCCATGCCAAAGGCGACGGTGACGACGCTCATTCAGTCGCTTGAGGCGCACTTGCACACCAAGCTTCTGAACCGCACGACCCGTCGTGTCATGGTAACGACAGACGGCGCGCTCTACTATGAGCGTGCCATTCAGATCCTCTCCGAAATCGAGGAACTGGACGGCAGCATCAGCAACTCGCAAAGCCTGCCAAGCGGGCGCCTGCGCGTCGAGATGGCCGGCGCCTTTGCCGACACCATCGTCATGCCGGCAATTTGCGATTTTCACCAACGTTATCCGGACATCCGTGTCGACCTCGGAGTCGGCGACCGGCTGGTGGATTATCTGGCGGAGAATGTCGATTGCGCCCTGCGCGCCGGCATGCCGAGCGATCAGTCCCTGATTGCCCGGCGCGTGGGAGAAGTGCATCTCGTTACCTGCGCCGCTCCTCGCTATATCGAAAAATTCGGCATGCCCGAACGGCCGGAAGAGCTGGAAAGTAGCCACTATGCCATCAGCTATTTTCGCGCCCAGACCGGGCGGACGATCCCGTTCGAATTCCACCGCGGCAATGAATCGCTGGAAATCAACCCGCGCTATATCCTCTCGGTCAACGACAGCCGCAGCTACGTCAACGCTGCCTTGACCGGCCTTGGCGTCGCCCAGACGCCGATGTTCATGGTCCGTGATGCGCTTGCCAAGGGCGATCTCGTCTCCGTCCTCCCCGGCTGGACCCGCCCGCCCCTGCCACTGCACATCGTCTATCCGCCGAACCGGCATCTCAGCAACAAGGTGCGCGTTTTCGTCGACTGGCTGGCAAAATTGCTGGCGACATCGCGGCTCGGAGCCGCTTAGTTCCCTTCTCCCCGGCGGGGAGAAGGTGATGCTGCCGTGATCCCACACCATCAGCTCCAGGAGGCTCCCGCCGGATGCCGGACCGTCGCGTTCAGCCGATTCCAGACATTGTCCACGGCAACCGAGATGATCAAAGCGGACAGCGCCTTTTCGTCATAGTATTTGACCGCCTCATTCCAGATTTCATCGCTGACCGCGTCCGGCCGGTCGGCAAGGCGGGTCATTGCTTCGCCGAGCGCAAGCGCTGCGCGTTCGGCATCGGTGAAATAGGGCATTTCGCGCCAGGCCGAGACGCCGACGATCCGCTCGATCTTTTCGCCCTCCTTCTGCAGCTTGCGGAAGCCCATATCGGTGCAGACGCTACAGCCATTGATCTGGCTGACGCGCAGATGTGCGAGATCCATGGTGTTTTCGGACACGCCACGATCCCTAATCGAGGCGCTGACTGCCAAGAGGGCTTGCAGGGTTTCCGGCAGGATGACGGCGGGGTTCTTCATGCGGGCTTGCATCATTCTCTCCTTGAGCTGTTTTCAGGTGAGCCCAACAGGGGGCCGATCTTGACGACACGGCCCGATGCCGATCCTTTGTCACATCGGCTGGGTTTCGTTCGTCATAGGCATGACGGAGCACGCATAAGGAATGTGACCGATGGACGAAAAGAAGTGGCAGGCAGAAAAATTCGAGGCCAATCGGCCGCATTTGCGCGCGGTCGCCTACCGCATGCTCGGCTCACGCGCGGAGGCCGAGGATGCGGTACAGGAGGCTTGGCTGCGGCTCAGCCGTGCTGACATCTCTGAGGTCGAAAACCTGAGCGGTTGGCTGACGACGGTCACCGCCCGCATCTGTCTCGATTGGTTGCGCTCCCGTAAATCCCGGCGCGAGGAGCCGCTGACCATCCATGTCCCCGAACCGGTCGTCAGCCATGAAGCCGGCACAGGTACCGACCCGGAACAGGACGCGCTGCTCGCCGATTCGGTCGGCCTGGCGCTGTTGGTGGTGCTGGAAAAGCTGACCCCGGCCGAGCGGCTGGCCTTTGTGCTGCATGACATGTTCGACATGCCCTTCGATGACATCGCTCCGATCGTTGGACGCACGACGATTGCCACGCGTCAGCTCGCCAGCCGCGCCCGCCGCCGGGTGCAGGGAGCGCCGGTCGCAGCGGAAGTCGATCTGACCCGTCAACGGCATGTGGTCGATGCATTTCTGACGGCGTCGCGCGGCGGTGATATGAATGCACTTCTTGCCGCTCTCGATCCAGACGTCGTCTTCCGTGCCGATGCCGTGGCAACGCGCATGGGCTCGCTGCCGGAAATCCGGGGCCGGACGGCGGTGGCCGAAACCTTCCGCGGCCGTGCTCAGGGCGCTCTGCCAGCAGTCATCAACGGCACCGTCGGCGCCATCGTCGTCTTCGGTGGACAATTGCGCATCGCCCTCCGTTTTACCGTCGCCGACGATGGCCGGATTGTCGGCATCGACGCGATGGCCGATCCCGAGCAATTGCGCAAGCTCGATGTGTTGGTGATCGATCGGTGAAGATGTCACCGCATCTGCGTCGGGCTCGTACCCGTCAGGCGGGCGCAGACCAGGCGGCTTGGGAGACGGAGGAAGTCTGACGGTCCGGTCGTCGCGTCGAAACACTTTCCATGCAGCCCACCTTCGTTCTACCATGACAGAGGCGACTGGAGTCGCCCGAGCAAGAAGGAAACGAGCGTGCGCATAGCCTTGGAACCGGTGTCTTCGAGAACGACCATCCAGGAGGGCGTTTATCAGCAGTTGCGCAACGCGCTGATGGCCGGCAATTTCGATCCGGGCCAGACATTGACCATCGCCTCGCTCGCCGAAACATTCGGCACCAGCAACATGCCCGTGCGCGAAGCCTTGCGCAGGCTTGCGGCGGAAAATGCGCTGGAGGTGGCGGCGAACGGCTCTGCACGTATACCGATCGTGACGCTTGCCCGCCTCGACGATCTCTGCCGCGCCCGCATTGCTGTCGAAGGATTGGCCGCCGAGCTTGGCATTCCCAGGCTGACCGCCACCGACATCGCAACGTTGGAACGCATCGCCGCCGAACAGCACGCCATTGGCCGCAGCAGCAATGTCTATGAACTCATGGCGAGGAACCAGCAGTTCCATTTCACCATCTATCGCGCCTCCGGCTCGGAAGTGCTGTTGCAACTGATCGAAACGCTGTGGCTGCGTTTCGGTCCCTATATGCGCATGTTGTCGGCCTCCGTCGAACCGCTGATGCGCAGCGGCGAGATCGATCCTGCCGGCTCGCATTTCCCGATCATAGAAGCGCTGAAGGCCGGCGATTTCGCCCGCGCCCGCGATGGCGTCGTCGCCGACATCCGCCGCACGCATGAGATCCTGCGCGACTATTGCCCCGCAACGGAAGACGAACCCCGCGCCAAAGGTCCCGCCTCAGCCCTGCGGAGATGAAGCCGGTTCGACACCGGGTCAGGAATTTAGTTGAACCCTCAAATATTTTGTGATCAAATGATCATAACATGATTTTGAAACCCTTTCCCTGCAGCGAGATCCTCATGAGCGCTTCTCCTTCCCCGTCGAAATTTTCAGGCCATAACAGCTTTCCGGTCGATGAAGTCCGCGCCATGTTTCCGGCTATTCAGAAGGCCGGCGATTTCGTGTTTCTCGACAATGCCGGCGGTTCGCAGGTGCCGCAGGCGGTGGTCGACGCGGTCGCCAATCATCTGATCGACTACAACGTCCAGCGCATGGCGAAATATCAGCACAGCCAGGGCGTCGACCGCAATCTGGCCGAAGCGCGCGAGAGCGTCGCCATGCTGGTCAACGCTTATCGTCCCGAAGAAATCTCCTTCGGCCAAAACGCCACATCCTTCATCCGTCTGGTAAGCCTCGGCATCGCTAAACTGCTCGGCGAGCGCAACGAGATCGTCATTACCGATATGGACCACGACGCCAACATCGCCACCTGGCTGGCGCTGCAGGCAGACGGCGCCAAGATCGTCTGGTGGCGCATGCGCGAAGACGGCACGCTGCATACCGAGGACCTGAAGCCGCTGCTGAACGACAAGACCCGCCTCGTCGCCTGCACCGTGACCGCCCACTCCATCGGCACGATCGTCGATGTCGCGACCGTTGGGAAGCTGGCGCATGCGGCCGGCGCCGAAGTCTTCCTCGATTGCGTCCACTACGGCCCGCACGGCCTGATGGATGTGCAAGCCTGGAATTGCGACTATCTCGTCTGCTCTGGCTATAAGAATTTCTCGCCGCACATGGGCTTCCTCTGGGGCCGCTTCGACGCACTGGTCAAGCTGCCGACTTTCAAGGAAGACTTCATCCCGGACGTGCCTCCCTACAAGATCGAGGTCGGCACCTTCACCTATGAAAACGTCGCCGGCATGAATGCCGCCGTCAAATATCTCGAAGCCCTCGGCCTTCGCTTTCTGCCGGCCGGTCAACACAGCCGCCGCGAGGCGCTTGCCGCCGCCATGGGCGCAATCCGTGAATATGAGCTGATGCTGTCGCGCGAGATGATCGCCGTTTTGAAGCGCCACGGCGCCGTCATCTACGGCATTTCCGACGACGCCCGCCTCGAACAGCGCGTGCCGACTATCTGCTTCAACATTCCGGGCATCACGCCGCAGCAATTCGCCGCTGAGATGGGTGAAGCCGGCATCGGGCTGCGCGACGGCCACATGTTCGCCCCGCGCTTGATGAAGCGCCTCGGCCTCTCCATGGAAACCGGCGCGATCCGCGTATCTCTGGTGCACTACAACAAGGTCGAAGAAATCGCCCGCTTCGAAAAAGTGCTGACCGAGGTCATCGCGCGGCATAAATAGGCGCTTCGCAGATATCTGGTTTGAGGTTATCCCTCTTCGCAGAGATCGTTGAGAGAGCGAAGAAACCCATGGGCCATTTCCGCAAGAGCTGCCTCGAGAAAAGCCTGCTCATCGGCACCTTCGCCGCTATTCCGCATCCCGTCGCCATCGAGGTTACGGCGTCATCCGGCGTCGATTTCCTCTGCATCGATTGGGAACATTCGCAGATCGGCCGCGAACGCATCGAGAATCTGATCCGCGCCGCCGACGTCCACCGTGTTCCCGCCATGGTCCGCGTTCCGGGCCATGCACCGGAGTCCATCGCCTCGGCGCTGGATGCGGGCGCGGCCGGCGTACTAGTGCCGCGCGTGTCTACGGCGGCGCAGGCAAGAGCTGCCGTGCTGGCGACGCGGTATCCGCCGATCGGCGAGCGGGGCGTCGGCCCTGGACGGGCAGCAGCCTACGGCTATCGCATTCCGGATTATCTGGCCAAAGCCAATGCCGAACTCGTGCTTGCCATCCAGGTCGAGACGGCGGAAGGGCTTGCCAATATCGCGGAGATCGCCGCGGTCGACGGCGTCGACGTCATCTTCATCGGCCCCGGCGACCTCTCCGTCTCGATCGACGCCATGGGGCCAGCCGGCAAAGCCAAGCTCGACGCAGCCATCGAAACCATTGCGACAACCGCGCTCGCTGCCGGCCGCATAGTCGGCATCTTCCGGCCATCGCCGGACGATATCGGCGCCTGGTCGACAGCCGGCATCAGTTTCTTCTTGCTGGCGAGCGACACCATGTTTTTAGGCGCAGGCCTCGCCGCCGGAGTTGCCCAAGCGCGTCGGCAAGGCACACCGAAACAATAGGACCACCGCGCCTAAAGACCTGCCGCGCGTGAAAAATTATCGCGGAAAGCGGCAAGGTCGGGCGGGCTGACATCCGAAACCGCCCAGAAGACCAGCCCACCGCCGGACCATTCGACGAGATTATAGCCATCATGCATCGTCTCGCTCCGCTCGACCTTTGCCCCCGGCCAGACGAAGAGATTGATGACGTGGCCATGGCGGCGATAGACGAGCGCGGCAACGACCCGGCCGTTGATGTAGTCCACCCGGCCGCCGATCAGCGGAAAACCGTCGGCTGCAAGATCGACCACCGGCGGCGAGAAATCGATCTTGCCGTTGAACCATGGCTTGACCGTATGCTGATCGGATGTCTGCACATCGACCAAATGGTTGGCGAGCATCGAGCGCACATGACTCGCGAGCAGTTCGTTCTGGATAGGCGCGTTCACCTGCGGATTGCCAAGCACAAGCATGAGGGTGGCGGCTAGGGCAGCCATCGACGGCATGAAGCTCCATTGTCCAAACAATTGCAGGCCGCGCCACCATGCATTTTCGCGGCGCCGTGTCCCCGGAGCCTGCGCTTGGCGCCGGGCTTCCTCAAGAGAAATGGCCGTCATGATACGTGCACGAACCTCATCGGGCGCTTTCCATTTGACACCGTCCCGGCCGACGACCCGCTTCATGTCTTTGAGCCCTTCCAAGGCGGCGGTGCATTGCGGGCATGTCGCAAGATGCTGTTCGAATTGTATCGTGTGAACCGCATCGAGTTCGTCATCCACGTAACAATGAAGGATCGTTTCCCATTCCGGGCAGCTTTCCGGGGTTTTCTCGCTCATCATGCGGCCCCGCCTTTCTCGCCCGATTGCCATGCCTCACAGAATTCACGCCTCGCCCTGGCAAGCCGCGACATCACGGTTCCGATCGGCACATCGGTGATATCGGCGATCTGGCGGTAGGACAGATTTTCCAGCTCCCGAAGCACCAGCACTTCCCGCGACAGGTCCACAAGAGAGTTGATGACCTGCCGGACCCGCTGCGACTCCGACTTGCGGATCAAGGCTGCCTCGGGCGCGTCCTCTTCGGAGGCAACGTCATGCGCGCCGCCGTATGGCCAGTCTTCGTCCTTCGCATCGTCCGCCGTCATTGGCGTCTCGAAACGAGCCTTTCGCCGGCCCTCGCTCAGCCAGACGTAGTAGCAGTTCCGGACGATGGCAAACATCCAAGCGCGGGGTTCACCGCCCCGATAGCCCTCGAAATTGCGATAGGCACGCAGGAACGCTTCCTGCACGATATCCTGCGCCGCATCGGCATCACGGCTCAGAAACCGCGCGAAATTATAGGCGGCATCCAGGTGCGGGACGACCGTATTCTGAAACCGCAACATCAGATCGCGCGATGCCGGCGAAAGACTTCCGACATTTTCGTGATGCATCGATTGCAGCATCGGACCAACGGCATCGATCGCGACAGCCGAGCGTGGCTTTGCGAATGACACTAAGGATTGGCAGATAGAAGCGATAGCAGCCCGCATCCGGGTCATGGGGCGGCTCAACGCAGAAACGAAAACCGGCGGAGGCCGGTCGTCGAATGCGAAGAAGGCGAAATGGATATCCGTCGTCATGATCCCTGCATTGCTCCAGCGTCGGTTTCGGTCAGCTTAGGCCCAGATGCAAATATTGCTCTTCATTCTCCAGATCGTTTCAGACGGCATTTTATTCTCACCGCCCGCAAATATTTTTCGTTGGCGGCAATGCCGCACAGCAGCACGTCCCTCACATGCCCTACTGTGCACCCGCTCACACAACCGCGCCAGCAGAATTAGGCTAGGTATATCAAAAACTTATCAGAAAGATGCGACGAACCGAGAATAATCCGCCGACAGCGGCGATCTCCTTCGACAGCGGAGGCATTGATTGATCCCTGTCCTCCGCTTCGCGTGGCGATGCCACTCAAAGAGGAGACAAGACAATGTTCAACATGACGCGCCGCACTGTTCTCAGCTCGGCCGCGGCAGCAGCCGCTTTCGGCCTGTCGGCGAAGCTGGAATTCCTCCCGTCGCTGGCCAAGGCCGCAACACCGCTTGAACCGGAAGTCGGTTTCTATCGCTATAAGGTCGGGGATGTCGAAGTCACCGCCATTTATGACGGCATCTGGCGCAAGCCGCATGATCCCGCCTTCATCAAGAACGCCTCCGTCGAGGATACCAAGCAGGCGCTGGCCGCCGCCGGCCAAACCACCGAATTCATGCCCATTCCGCTCACCGTCGTCGTCCTGAAGATCGGCGACCGGCTGATCATGATGGATGCGGGCTCAGGCGTCGGCCAATGGCAGGCCAATGCCACCCATCTGCCCGCCAACATGGCCGCCGCCGGCATCGACTACAAGAACATCGACACGGTGATCATCTCGCATTTCCATCCCGATCATGTCTGGGGCCTGATGGAAAAAGGCACGAATGAACCGGTTTTTGCCCATGCCGAGCTCATCACAAACGCCGACGAATTCAATTGGTGGACGGCGCCCGACCGGGTCGACAAGCTCGCCGCGGGCCGCAAGGACGCTGGAAAACGCATCGGCGCCGTCTTTCCAAAATGGAATAACTGGAAACTGGTCGGCGATGGCGCGGAAGTAGCTCCCGGCGTTCACCTCGTCGCCGCACCCGGCCATACGCCCGGCCATTCCACCTTCCTTGTCGCTTCGGGCAAGGAACAGCTACTCGTCTCCGCCGACATCATGTACGTGCCGGCGCTGCTCGCTCCTCATCCGGATTGGGAGGGGAGCTACGATCAGGACGGGCCGGCGGCCGTGGTCACGCGCCGCAAGCTGGTCGATCGCATCATCGCCGACAACATCAAAATCTGCGGCTCGCACTTCCCCTTCCCGGGCTCCGGCACCTTCGTGAAGGACGGCAATGCCTATGGTTTCACCCCGACAACACAGGCCTGAAAGCTCAAGGAGACCTATCATGATCAAATACGCAATCTTTGGCGCCGCCAGCCTTTGCGCCGCCATCATCCTTCCCGCAGCCGTCGCGCTCCCGGCTTTTGCCGTCGACAACATGGAAACCACGGATGCGCCAGACCTGACCTCCGTTCGCGCCAAGATCAACGCGAAGGACTACACCGGAGCATTGGCCGAACTCCGCGGCCTGGCGGAGGATCATCAGCAGGCCGATGTCTATAATCTTCTGGGCTTCACGCTCCGAAAGACCGGCGATTTCCAGACCTCGCTGACCTACTACACCAAGGCCCTGGAACTGCAGCCCGATCATAAGGGCGCACGCGAATATCTCGGCGAACTCTATGTCGAGACCGGCAACATGGACAAAGCAAAGGAACAACTGGCGACGCTAAAGCAACTTTGCCCCAGCGGCTGCGAGGAATTGGAGGACCTGCAAAAGGCGATCGACACCAAGACTGTCAACTAATCCGAGAAAGCAGTGCCTGCGAAGCGGAACGATGCCTCGCAGGCACATTTGGAGGTGATGAGATGGACTATTTGGAAAATGCAAATGTCGTGCATCCAATGGACATAACACTTCTGGCCGGTCGGCTCTTGCTCGCCTGGATATTCCTGCATGAGGGCGTGGCGCTGGCGCTCAATTTCGACGCCGCTGTCATCGCCATGGCGAAGCTTGGTGTTTCCGAGTTGCTGGTGGTTGCTGTGATTGCGTTGCAGCTTGCGGCGGGTCTTTCGATAGCCCTCGGTCTGTTGACCCGCCTCGGCGCCTTGTCGCTCGGGCTCTTCTGCCTGTCGACGGCGTTGATGTTCCACAACGATTTCGCCAACCACAACGAAATCCTGCATTTCGAAAAGGACTTGGCGATCGCCGGCGGCATGTTCGTTCTGGTGACAGCAGGTGCTGGGGCACTGTCCGTGGATCGCTTCCTCGAACGCCGCATCATGGCCTTGAGCGACAAGTCCGGCAAACCGCTGCGCCGCGCGGTCGAGAGAGGCATTCTGTGAATGCCTCAGACATATCCACCCGCGTGAAATTCCTGTCGAAAACAGCCTATCACGCGCTGTTTTCGACATTTTCGTCGATTTTTTAAGCTTAAAACTTTTTCCTTGAAATACGTCTCATTTTGGATAACCATCCCATAATGAAGGGCAATCCGAGCACTGTCATTCGCGGCGGAACGACCCTTTGACATCAGGATTTCAGGAAAAGTTCCTTGTCTCTTCCATCACAGAGCTTGTCAGAGACGACACGCAGCCGAAACGCCTTCGAGGGCATTCGCGCCCAGATCCGTGACCTGCGCACCGACAATATCGCTGTGCTTGCCAAGCGTGCTCGCGAGCTTGGCGGCGTCATTCCGCTATGGTTCGGCGAAGGCGACCTGGTAACACCGGCCTTCATTCGCGACGCCGCCAAGAAGGCGCTCGACGATGGCCAGACCTTCTATGTGCCGAACATGCGCGGCCTACCGACGCTGAACGAAGCTCTTTCCGACTATCAGACCCAATGGCACGGTCGCCCGATCCCCATCGAGCGCACCACCGTCGCCCCCGGAGGCATGCAGGCGCTCTACATGGCGCTGGAATTGCTGGTCGATGTCGGCACCAATGTCGTCTATGTCGCGCCGCAATGGCCCAACATCCACAACGCCATCCATCTGATCGGCGGCGAGCCGCGCCCCGTGTCGCTCGATTTCGATACCGATTGGCGGCTCGATCTCGACAAGCTCTTCGCTCGCTGCGATGCCCGCACCCGCGCCATCTTCCTGTCGACCCCTGCCAATCCGACCGGGTGGACCGCTACACGCGAGGAGATGCAGGCGCTGCTCGATTTCAGCCGCCGCACCGGCATCTGGATCATTTCAGACGAAGTCTATGCCCGCCTCTATTTCGACGGAGAAATTGCACCCTCGATCCTCCAGGTAGCCGAAGATGGCGATCGGGTGATTGCCGTCAACAGTTTCTCCAAGGCCTGGGCGATGACCGGCTGGCGCGTCGGCTGGCTGACGCACCCTTCTGATATTGCCGACCAACTCGGCGCCATGACGCAATACGTAAACAGCGGCACATCGGCGATGACCCAGGCGGGTGCTGCCGCGGCGATACGCGAAGGCGAGCCGCTGGTTGCCGAAATCCGGGCCAGAATCAAAGCCGGCCTCGATCTCGCCTATGAGAAGCTGCCGCAGATACCTGGGATCATCCTGCCGGAAAAACCGCGCGGCGGCATGTATGCTTTCTTCGCGCTAGAGGGCGAAGCCGATGCGACCGCAGTCTGCGAGCGTATTCTGGAAACAGCACGCGTTGGCCTGGCACCCGGCTATCATTTCGGGGAATCGTCACGCGCATTCCTGCGGATGTGCACATTCCGCGATACCGGGCAGATGCGAATTGCACTCGATCGTATGGTCGACGCGATGAAATGACGGTCCCCCACATTGGCGGACCGGCAATACCCGCGGGCAGATGGCGCCGGCGGTCATAACCAGAGGGAGACAACCAAATGAATTTTACCCGTCGTAATCTACTGGTCCTGGCGACCGTCGTCGGCATGGCCGGCGGAAGCCACTTTGCCTATGCCGCCGATGTGCTGAATGTCGGCTCCTACCCGAACAACCCGCCCTTCGAATACAAGACCGACAGCGGTACCTTCGAAGGCTTCGAGGTCGATATCGTCAACGAAGCCGCCAAGCGCGCCGGCATGACGACCAATATCGCCGACTACGGCTTCCAGGCCCTGTTTGCCGCCACCAGCTCCAAGCGCATCGATGTGGCGATCTCCTCGATCACCATCACGCCGGAACGTCTGAAATCGCAGTCCTTCACGCAGCCCTACTACGACTCCGATATGGGCATCGCCACCAAGGGCGGCAGCGCAATCAAGGGTCTCGCCGATCTCAAGGGCAAGACCATCGGCGTCCTTTCCGGCTCGACCGGCGAGAAGTGGGTCAACGACAACAAGGCTGCTAACGGCTTCGCCGACGTCAAAGGCTACAACTCGCAGCAGGATATGTTCCTCGATCTCGGCGCCGGCCGCATCGATGCAGTCGTCAGCGACATTCCCGGCATGCAATATCTCTTCGTCAAGACCAAGGGCTTTGCGATCAAGGACCGCATCAAGACCGGCGAACAGTATGGCCTGATGATGACCAAGGACTCGCCGCTCGTCGCCAAGATCAACGACGCCATCACGGCAATGAAGAAAGACGGCACGTTGGAAAAGATCCACGAAAAGTGGTTCGGCAGCAAAGCACCCGCAGGCTCCTCCACTGTCACCGAAATGCCTATCCCCAAGGCGTGATCAAAAGATCAATTCTCTCGATCTCTACGCCGGCCCCTTCGGCCGGCGTAATTGTGCTAACCTTCATTCTGTTCCGCCTCATGGGAGTGCCAATGTCGCTCGTCGATACTTTCTTCAATTCCGACGTCATGATTTCGGCCTTCCCCCAATTGCTGCGCGGTCTCTGGATGACGCTGGCGCTTGGCGTGGTCAGCATCGTCATCGGCGTTTTGGGCGGCCTCGTCGTCAGCCTGATCCGGCTCTATGCGCCGAAGCCGTTCCGGCTGCTAATGGTCGCCTATATCGACATCATGCGCGCCATGCCGATGCTGGTCGTGCTGATCCTGATCTATTACGCCCTACCCTTTATCGGTATCAGCTTCTCGGCCTGGTGGTCCGCGATCCTGGGCTTCTCAATCGTTCTAGCTGCCTATTCGGCGGAAGTCTTCCGCTCGGGCATCGAAAGCGTGCCTCGCGGCCAGTTCGAGGCGGCTGCTGCCCTCGGCATTCCATTCTTGGTGACGCTCTATAAGGTCGTGCTGCCGCAGGCGATCCGCATCGTCATTCCGCCGACCACCAGCAACTGCGTCTCGATGTTCAAGGATACGTCGCTCGCCTCGACCGTGGCTCTGCCGGAGCTTCTGAAAGAAGGACAGAACGCGCAGGGCTTTTATGCCAACCCTTCGCCGCTGATCATGGCCGCGCTGATCTATATCATCCTGCTCTGGCCGATGGTGCGGCTCGTGAGCGTGCTCGAAAAGAGGTTCAAGAGCGAGAAGGCGCACTAAGCAAGTCCAGGAAAGCCCGCAGCAGTTTTCCGTCCGGAAGTCCCAGAGAACAAACAGATAGAGCGGTGCTGAGATTCCGTGAAAAGCTGTACCGCTCCAAACGCAGCCATCAGTCGAAGGCGGCGCCCGACAGGTGATTGTTCACGGACGATTTCACCCCGCCAATATCCTTCCAGAGTTCAACGATGATGGCGGGATCGACGTCGGCCATCATGTCTCGCAGCCACCCCTCATGAGCGGCGGCCATGACCGTGAACAGCTCCTCGCCCTTCTTCGTCAGCTTGGCGACAGTTACGCGCCGGTCGCCGTCAGGCGTCTCGCGCAGCACCAGGCCGTCCGTTTCCAGCCGTTCGACCAATCCCGTCACGTTGCCGTTGGTGACCATCGTGCGTTTGGAAAGTTCGCCCAGCCGCAGACCGTCTCGCTCGCGATAAAGCTGCGCCATCAGGTCGAATTGCGGCAGTGTCGCGCCGAATTCGTTGCGAAGCCGGCGGCGGATTTCCTGCGATATCAGCTTTGTGGTCGACAGCATGCGCAGCCAAAGCCGCAGTTCCTGTTTCTTGCCTTCCTGCGTGCCCTGGACGATGATTTCCAGATCGACGGTTCCACTTTCGGACTCTGCCATGATGTCAGCTCAAATCATCGCGTTGCAATTTCATATATGAACGGTCTACGGAGCAATATTTCAAATGTCAAAGGTTTACGCACCAAGCTCGAAGACCGTTACTTCGCCAGCATTTTCCCTAGCATGAAGCCTGAGCCAGCCCCCGTGCCCGCACCCGGCCAGGTCGACGCGCCGCACATATAGAGCGAGCCGATCGGCGTCTTGTAGCGCGAATAACCGGCGAGCGGGCGAAACAGAAAATTCTGATCGAGATGGTGGCTACCGGAAAGATTGTCGCCGCCGATCAGATTGGGATTTTCACGCTCGAGATCGACGGGTGAAAACACCGACCGGCCCAAAATCTTGCCGCGCAGGCCGGGCGCATAACGCTCGATGACGTCAAGCACGCGCTCGGCATAGGCATCCTTCACCTCATCCCAATTCTGCCCATTGATCTCGCCTGCTGCGTCGCGACTGAACTCGGCCGGCAGGACACGCACCTGTATCCAGAGCACATGCTGTCCATCTGGTGCCCGTGACGGATCGAACGCCGTTGGCTGACCCACCACCAATGCCGGCTCGGCCGGCAAAAGCCCACCCATCGCCTCGGCATAGACACGCGACATCATCTCCATATCCGGTGCAATGTGGACATAGGCGAATGTCTTGAGCTCCTGGCCACCAGTCCAATCCGGCAGGCCGGAGAGCGCCAGATGGATCATCATCGTGCCAGGGCCGGCGCGAAAACGGGTAAGCCTGCGGTCGAACTCTCGACGTGAGGCATCCTGATCGAGAAGCTTTCCGAACAATATCTGCGGATGAATATTGGCGATGACAGCGCGCTTGGCCTCGTAGCGGCGCCCGTCTGCGAGCACAACACCGGTCGCCTTGCCGCCGGTGGTGACGATCTTGTCGACGCGTGTGCCAAGCATCAGCTCGCCGCCTTTGGCTTTGAGCGTGCCGACCATCGCCTTGATGATCGTATCGGCACCTCCCTTGCCGATCACCATGCCAAAGGCCTGGTTGGCCATAGATTCAAGATAAGGAAACAGTGCGCCGCCGGCGATATCCGGTGCGAAATCGAGATGTAATCCCCAGGCAGCCATCATCGTCTTGAGTTTGGCATTCTGGAACCGCGCATCGAGAAAATCGCGCGGCGAGGCAAACAACATTCGTGCGGTCTCATAAAGCCAGCCGGCCCCTTTTTCTCGCCATGCCTTCCAAAGGACCCGTGCCGCCGCCGCTGACGGCATCGGCGCACCGAGCAGGCCGAAAATATGCGGCGCATCTGAACCGAATTCCGACAGCATGGCCCGCCAGGCAGCCGCATCCTCTGGCGAAATATCGGCGATCGCGCCCGTGGTCTTTTCGAGATCGGTGCTGACGCCGAGATAGGTGCCATCGCGGAAGACGCTGGCAAAACAATCGGCTGCCGGCACGAAGCCGAGACCCGCGGCGGTCAACTCATTCTTGTACTGCGCAAAAAAGGCGGAGCCGGCGAACATCGAGAGGTTCATGGCGCAGAGGTCGTGCCGAAAACCCGGCAGCGTTACTTCGCGGGTTTTCACCGCTCCGCCCGGCTCGGCATTGCCCTCGATGACGGCCACCTTCCAGCCCTTCGCCGCCAGATGCACCGCCGCCGCCAGGCCATTATGACCCGCACCCACAATGATCGCATCATAGCTCATCGATCACCCTCTCATATCGTGATTATTATCATCATATGCATACATTTTGAGCTTTAAGCTTCAAGTACCTATCATGGAAAATCGCGCACCGACGACCACAACCGAATGTCGTCCGCGTGGGAAAATAACGTATAAATGGCCTTTATTTTCAGGTAGCTGCCTGGGTTGCAAAACACACGCAACCGACGCCATTTTTGGTCCTTTTGGCACCGGCAGAATGCTTGCAATATCATATATTGTAACATAGGCTCGCCTCATCCGGTCGCCGCTGGACGGCTTTGCGATTTCAGGAATCGCGTCCGCACACCCGGCGATAATGGCTTTCGGGCTTGGCCCTTAACGAGGACCCCTCTGGGGTTTTCAAACAAGGCCAGGCCACACAAAGGGGAACGCACTATGACCACCAACACTCTTGCCAGCTTAGCCACGGCCCTCGTTTCGGGCTCCATCAAGGTCGTCGATCTGACCGCGCCGCTTGGGCCCGAAACGCCGGTGCTCTATCTGCCGCCCCAGTTCGGCAAGAACACGCCCTCGGTCAAGGTGCACACGATTTCACAATATAATGAGGACGGTCCGTTCTGGGCCTGGAACTGGCTCGAACTCGGCGAGCACACCGGCACGCATTTCGACGCGCCCTGTCACTGGATCACCGGCAAGGACAACCCAAACAATACGACCGATACCATTCCGCCGCAGAATTTCGTCGCTCCGGTGAATGTCATCGACCGCTCGAAGGAAGCTGCCGCCAATCCGGACTATCTGCTGACGATCGACAGCATCAAGGAATGGGAAGCCGAACACGGCGTGATCGAACCCGGCACCTGGGTGCTTCTGCGCACCGACTGGTACAAGCGCAACGGCTCGACCGAAGCCTTCCTCAATGCCGACGAAAACGGCCCGCATTCGCCGGGTCCGACCGCCGAGGCGATCGAATATCTGCTGACGAAGGGCATTATCGGTTGGGGTTCGGAGACAATCGGCACCGACGCCGGTTCCGCCGGCGGCATGAACCCGCCCTTCCCGGCCCACAATCTGATGCACAAGAACAACCGCTACGGCCTCGCCAGCCTCTCCAACCTCGATCAGCTTCCAGCCAAGGGCGCCGTGCTGATCGCCGCGCCACTGAAGTTCGTCAAGGGCACGGGCTCTCCAGTGCGCGCGCTGGCGCTGGTGGCATGATATGGCGGCTCACTACCTTTTCCCCGCAGGGGAGAAGGTGCCCGATAGGGCGGATGAGGGGGACGAGAAGCGATAGTTCCCCGCGCCTTGAGCGACGAGCGAAAGGCAATTCTTCCGGCAACGCCCCCTCAACCCGCGTTGCGCGCGACCTTCTCCCCGCTGGGAAGAAGGTGGGGGATATCCGATGACCTCCCCCGATTACATTATCGTCGGCAGTGGCATCAACGCGCTGGTCGCGGCTGCCATGCTTGGCAAGAAGGGCCGCAAGGTGCTCGTCCTCGAGCGCAACGACCGCATAGGCGGCTGCCTGCGCAGCGAGGAGATCACCGAACCAGGCTTCATCCATGATGTCATGGCAACGACGATGGTGCTGTTCCTGACGTCGCCGGCCTATGGTGCCATCGGCAAGGATTTGGAGGCCCGCGGCCTCGAATTCGCCCATGCCGACCTGCCCACCGGCGTGTTAAGACCGGATGGTTCGCACGTCATCTTCTCGAAAGATCGGCGTCGCAACATCGCCACCTTCGACGAACTGTCGCTCGGCGACGGTCAGACATTCCTGCGCGAGATGGATGCGCTGGCCGCCGACGCCCCCTTCCTGTTTTCGCTGCTCGGCGGCGCACTGTGGTCGGGCTCGACCTTGAAGGCCGTCGCCAAGCAAGGTTGGGGCCGCGGCCTGCGCAAGCTCGCCGCCTGGTTCGGCAACGCCTTGACGCCGGCTCGCGGCTATCTCGAAACCACCTATCGTTCTGAAGATATTCATGCGCTTTGGGCGCCGTGGGTGCTGCATTGCGGCCTCGGGCCAGAGAGCGCCTACTCGGCCGAGATGCTAAAGGTCATCGGCTTTGCCCTGGAGCTTGCCGGCACTCCCGTCGTCAAAGGCGGCACCGGTGCGCTGCTCACCGCCTTCGAACGGCTGATCACGGACAATGGCGGCGAGATCCGCACCGGCACCGATGTCGAAAGCATCGGTCCCGGCCCCGGCGGGCGCGCCGGCAGCGTCAAGCTTGCGGGTGGCGAAACCCTGAACGCCAATGCCGGCATCATCTGCTCTGTAACGCCGAACCAACTCTACGACCGGCTGCTGAAAGACTGGCCGACGCCGCCACCCCCGGACGTCAAGACGAGCGTTGCCCGTTATCGTTATGGCAAGGGCAATATGCAGATCCACTACGCGCTGTCCGAGCCGCCACGCTGGAAGGCGGATGCAGAACTTGCCAAGGTCGCGCTTCTTCATTTGACGCCAGGCCTCGACGGCGTTTCGCGCGCCGCCAATGAATGCGAACGGGGGCTGCTGCCGGCCGAACCGACCATCTGCGTCGGCCAGCCCACCTCCTTCGACCCCAGCCGAGCGCCAGCGGGCAAATCGATCCTCTGGCTGCAGCTTCCCGAGGCGCCGCGGCATATCAAGGGCGATGCGGCGGGCGATATTGCGATACCGGCTGACGGCCGCTGGACGGACGAGGTGCGCGAACGCTATGCCGACCGCATCGAGGCGGTGCTCGAAAGCCATATCGAGAACTTCTCCGGCATAAAGCTCGCCCGACGCGCCTATTCGCCCGCCGATCTCGAAGCCATGAACATGAATCTCGTCGGCGGCGACCCCTATGGCGGCTACTGCGGCATAGACCAGTTTTTCCTCTGGCGCCCCTTCAAGTCCTCTGTTAACCACCGCACCCATGTAGCAGGCCTGTACCACATTGGGGCTTCGGCACATCCTGGGCCGGGTCTCGGAGGAGGTTCGGGTTTCCTGCTTGCATCATCATTAAAATAACAGGAATCCACGGGGAGATATCATCTTATGGAGGAACGGTTTTCAGGTACCGTTTTGCGGCGTCGCAAGGAGGGCACGGAAAAACGTCCGACCATGGGCGAGATAGGGCTCAACCACTTTGCCCCCTACCTGATGAACCGGCTGATGGCCCGCTGGAACATCAACATGTCGGAAGAGCTGCGCGAATACGACATGACGACTGCGAAGATGCGGGCTCTCGCCGTCCTCAGCGTGTCCTCCTCGGTCACCATCAACGAACTCTCCGTCTTTGCCGTCACCGAACAATCGACGATGAGCCGCACGCTGGATTCGTTGGAGCAGCAAGGCTTCATCCGCCGCCAGCCCCGCACCGAGGACATGCGCATCCGCGACGTCTCCATCACCGAAGAAGGCCGCGCCGCCTTCGAAAAGGTCTGGCCAACCATGTACGATCTGTTTCTGCAGATGTTCGATGGCGTGGAAGAAACGGAGTACCGGGCGTTCATCTCGACGCTACACAAGGTGCTGCACAATATCCGCAAGCATGAGATTTGAGGACGCTTATCCCGCCCTTGGCAGGCGGGAAAGCAAATTCTTATATTTAGCCGCAAGGCTAAGTATTAGAATTTGCAAGGGCGGGGGTAGGCAGGGACGCACAGAACCCCTGAACTAAGTTGAGCAAGGCACGGACCCCTGCTCTGGCAATTTCAATGGCTTAGAAATTGCGCCAAACTTCCGCACATGGCGCGCCTCCTGTGCCGCAATTCCTAAACCAGTGAAATTGCTTTCTCGCCCGCCAAGGGCGAGATAAGACTCCGCGCTCGCCGCAGCTCCTCGGCCAGAGCGCACTCTTGAAGTAGAAAAAGCGAACTTCTCACTACGACGGAGATTGGACATCATCACCCAGCTTGAGTTTTTCTGCGTGATAGGTGCGTAACTCCTCGAAGACATCCTCAGCCGAGACATCTGGACGGCCGTCCTCAAGCGCTTGTCGTATCTTTGCCCGAATCTTCTCATTCTGGGCATGGTCGTCAATCATCACAGCGTCGCCACCGTCTTCAGCGCCCCATCGAGCGCAATCCCCTTCTCATCCAGCAACGCCGCCTGCCTCAACGTCTTCATCCACGCTGCCCCGTCGTCGCGATCACGCAGCATCGATAGCGCCGACATCACGCGATCGAACTTGGAAAGGCCGCGCGCATGGGTGTCGGAATAGCCTTTGACCAGACGGCGGTTGTTGAGGACTTCGACGGCGAGATCGTAGTTTACCTCAAACAAGTCGGTCGCGGCTGCAAGCCAGGTTTCGCGATGCTCGGTTTCGCGCATATGGCGCAGCGTACCGCGGCGGGTTCGGCGCAGCGCTGAGACGATGTAAAGCCCGAGGAACCAGAAGAGCGTTCCGGTCTGCACACGGCGGCCTTTGTTGACGAGACGATCCAGGCGATTGAAGAGCTTGGGCCGGCCCTCGATCCAGAGGCCGAGGCCTTTCGGCAAGGTGCCGCAAACCTCTTCCATGCGTGGATGCATATATTCGGTCACATAGACGATCTGGTCGTCCTTGGCGCCAACTTCCTTGCGTACGCGATCGAAGCGCGACGCGCGCACCTTCAGATCGGCGACGCGGATGACATCGTCATAGGCCATGGCGACCGCGGTATATTTCGCTGCCTGCACGGTGAAGGCGAAATCCTTGGCCGCGCCGCCGGCCTTCTGATCCAGGGCATAGAGCGCTGCAACGCGGGTCAGATATTCATCGGCATAGGCCGGGTCCTGATAGTCGGTGAGTTTCTTGACGCCGGCAAACAGCAGCGGCAACGCCTCTTCCGGAAACTCGGTGCGGATGCGATATACGAGACCATCGAGCGCCGGATGACCAGCCGTTTCCGGCAGGGCATCGAAATGTTTCGATGGCGTCGCGGAAACGGGATCGCGCGGCTTGTCCTTGGCGCGATCGAAGGCTGCATTGAAAGCCTTCAGGCTGGGTTCGATGCCCCTGCCGCCGGCACGGATCATGGCTTCAAAGGCCTGCTTGGCGAAGGGCAGCGCCCCCGAGGCCGCGAGCGCACCGAACATCGAAGCGGAAATCACGCTGCCGTTCTTGACCGCCAGTGTTTCCATATCGAAGGCGATGGTGCGTTTGGCGGCAAAATCCGTGGCATCGACCACCACTTCCGGATTGCCGATTCCATCGCCCGGCTTCTCCTTTTCGCCGACAGCGAAGGAGCGATGCGTCGAGGCGATCAGCACGGTCTTGTCGGGCGTGACCAGGCCGCGCAGCACGGAGCGGCCGGCTTCCATCAGCTCGGCAGCCAGGACGACATCGACATCGCCCGGCGTCGGCATCAGCGAAAAGATCGGCGCATGGCCGTCACGGACCGGCAGCATCTCGATATAGTAGATCGTGGCGCCCGTGCGCTGCGCCACGCCGGGGACAGAGGTGGTCTGCGCCATCCAGCCTTCCGCTTCGGCAAGCCCGACGATCCAGTCGGCCAAGACACCGCCACCCTGCCCGCCCATGGCGAGGACTGCCAGCGATAGCGGTTTGTCGGTCGACAGACGTTGGGCGCCAATATTATTGGTCATGCTGACATGCTCGTTCATATCGATCCCTCAGTCCGCAAAGACGATGCGGCCGGCCCGGCGGCGGGCCTGCAGCCAGCCGATGACGGCCGCGCGCATGCGGGCGAGGAAGCGATCCCAGCCAGAGGGATTGTGGATGATATCGGCGCGATAGAAGGAAGGACAGAGGACGGCAGCCTCCGCCACTTCGCCGCAATTGCCGCAGCCGACGCAATTATTGTCGACCGCCGCCACCGGATCATCCTTCAGCGGATCGTCGGTATGCTTGACCGACAGCGACGGGCAGCCGGAAAGACGGATGCAGGCATGATCGCCCGTACAGACATCCTCATCGACACCAAAGCGTTCCTTGACCATGCGCGCGCCGGCCTTCACCGCCTGCGCGAATTGCGGCTTCACGCGCCGCTGCTTGTTCAGCATGCATTCCGACGAGGCGACGATGATCTTCGGGCCGGGCTCCTTCGAAGTCAGCGCCTCGCGCAGCGTGTCGCGCATCTTGCCGACATCATAGGTCCGGTCGATCTGGCGAACCCAGGTGGCGCCGATGCCCTTGACGGCGTTGACGATGGAATTGTTGGTCTTGCGGCGCGGGTTCAGCGCCCGCGAAGACGGGATGTCCTGGCCGCCGGTTGCCGCCGAATAATAGTTGTCGACGACGAGAATGACGCCGTCCTGCTTGTTGAAGACGGCATTGCCGACCGAGGTCGCCAGGCCGTTATGCCAGAACCCGCCATCGCCCATCACGGAAATAGCCCGCTTGTCGGCGGCGACATTGAAGGCGGAGGCGGCCGCCGGACCGAGGCCATAGCCCATCGTCGTGCTACCAATGTTGAACGGCGGCAGGATCGAAAACAGGTGACAGCCGATATCGCCGGAGATGTGATGCTGGCCGAGTTCATTCTCAACCAGCTTCATCGCCGCGAAAATCGGCCTTTCGGGACAGCCGACACAGAACCCCGGCGGGCGTGGCGGCACGACTTCGGCCAGCGCCTTAACCTTCGGGTCGTTGAGAACAGGCGTCGGGTCCGGCAAAGGCGGCTGGTTGCCGAGCAACACGCGCTGATGCGTTTCGACGAAGTTCTTGATGCCCTTCACCAGCACCGGCGGGGTATATTCGCCACCCATCGGCAGGACATCCTTGCCGGAAACCTTGGTCTGGATGTCACGGCGGCGCAGGATGGTGTTGAGCGACTGTTCGATATATTCCGGCGCCCCCTCCTCGACCATCAGCACGGCCTTTTTGCTCGCGCAGAATTCGGCCATCTGATCGTCGATCAGCGGATAGGCGACGTTGAGGACATAAAGCGGAATAGCCGAGTTACCGTAGACATCGGCAAGGCCGAGCTGCTGCAGCGCGCGCATGACGCCGTTATACATGCCGCCCAGCAGGATGATGCCGACGTCGCCTTCGGACGGACCGAAATATTCGTTGAGCTGACGCTTCTTGATGAAGTCGACAGCGGCCGGCCAGCGCTTCTCCAGCTTCTCCTTCTCATGCAGGAAGGAGGCCGGCGGCAGCACGATGCGGTTGACGTCGCGCACCGGATTTTCCAGCGCCTGCCTAAGCGTATATTTCGGCCGCTTGTTGTCCTTGGCATCGAACTGGCCGTGAACATGGCAGCTACGAATGCCCACCTGCAGCATGACCGGCGTATTTGAGGCTTCCGACAGTTCAAAGCCCTCTTCGACCGCCTGCACGATCGAGGGCAGGTTCGGGCGCGGATTGAGCAGCCACATCTGCGACTTCATCGCATAGGCGTGGCTGCGCTCCTGCATGATCGAGGAGCCTTCGCCATAGTCTTCGCCGATGATGATCAGCGCGCCGCCGGTGACGCCACCGGATGAGAGGTTGGAGAGCGCGTCGGAGGCAACATTGGTGCCCGCCGTCGACTTCCATGTGACGGCGCCGCGCACCGGATACATGACCGAGGCCGAAAGCATGGCGGCAGCGGCAGCTTCCGAAGCCGAAGTCTCGAAATGAACGCCCAGGTCCTCCATCACATCCTTGGCATCGGCCAACACGTCCATGAGATGGGAAATCGGCGATCCCTGGTAGCCGCCGACATAGGAAACACCGGATTGCAGCAGCGCCTTGGTGATCGCGAGAATACCTTCGCCACGGAAGATATCGCCTTCTCCAAGCTTCAGATCCTCGACTTCGCGCGCAAACGACCGTTCGGCCATCGAAGCTACCCCTTTGCCTTATCGGGCTTGTTTTAAATCATTTGCAAAATCATATTTTGAACCCCATCCGGCTGTCAACGAACAAATGGGAAACCTCGCAATCCGGCGAATCGCGCGAGGCAGACATAGAGTTGAGGGTTCAAAAAATACTATTCTGAGTCATAAATGACGAACGTACATATATGCAATTGCATAAATTATGAGCTTCATCGCCGAAATCGCGATCAAAAAAGCACGCCGGAATCTGCGAAATGCCCAGAGAAAGCGCTTGCCGGTTTTGGAGGCTTATTTTAAGATTAAAACATTCCGAAAATAAATCGCCAGTGGCAGGTGGGCGTCACGCTTCTCTGCCGCTTAACAGGGGAACGGAGTGATCATGACGACACTTACTCGGCGCGAGGCATTGAGCCTCGGCGCGGCCGCTTTCATTACGGGAATTCTCGCAGGCAGGACGAGCGTGGAAGCCGCCGAGGCCGGCACGCTGACGATTGCCTTCAATGTCAATTTGCCCTCTTTTGACCCTACCACCGGCCCCTCGGCGGTCAATCCGACGATCCAGGCGATCTATCGCTCCGTCTTCGACCAATATATCGGCCAAGGCCCGGATCTGAAATTCCAGCCGGGCTTGCTCACCGCCTGGGGCTGGAACGACGACAAGACCAAGGTCTGGATGGATGTCCGCGAGGGCGTCACCTGGCATGACGGCTCCAAGTTCACTCCGGACGACGTCGTCTGGTCGCTGGAGCGCGCCGCCAAACAAGAGACCGGCAATCCGATCCAGTTCATCTGGTCGACGGCCAACAATTATAAGGTGGAAGGCAACCGCATCACCGGCGATGTCGTTCGCTTCGAGCCGACCTATTTCAAATGGATGGCTTTCCTGACCGGCTATGTCCTGCCCAAGGATTACTACAGCAAGGTCGGCGCGGAAGGCTTCGAAAAGAAGCCCGTCGGCACCGGCCCCTACATGGTCGACGCCTATGAGGGCAATTCCTATCTGCGGCTGAAGGCGAACCCCAACTATTTCGGCGGCAAGCCGGCCTTCGATACCGTCATCTTCAAATTCGTACCGGATACGACCAGCCGCGTCGCCGAGATCGAATCCGGCTCCTCCGACGTGACGCTCGAAATCCCCTACGAGGATTTCGACCGCCTGAAGAAGAAATCGGGACTTGCCGGCGTCGCCACACCGATCTCCGATATCGGCATGATCTTCATCAGCAATGTCGATCCGATGCTGGACAAGAATGTCCGCCTCGCCGCTAATATGGCGATCGACAAGGAAGCGATCATCAAGCGCCTTCTACGCGGTTACGGCAAGCCTCTGTCAACGCTGGAAGCGCCGGAATACGAGGCCTACGACGCCTCGATCAAGATCCCCTACGATCCGGAGCAGGCCAAGAAGCTCTTGGCGGCCAGCGGCTATTCGCCGGAAAAGCCGGTGAAGTTCGGCATCAAGACTACCCGCGGCTTCAAGCCAAAGGATTACGAGATGATCCAGGCGATCGTCGGCATGTGGCGCAAGGTCGGCATCGAAGCTGATATCGAGGTCTACGAAATCGCCAAGCATTACGAGCTGCGCGCCGCCCACAAGCTCGGCCCGGCCGCCTTCTACAACTGGGGCAACGCCATCGGCGACCCGACGACCTCAACCGGCTTCGCCATGTTCGGCCCCTCGCCGCACTCAGCCTGGAAGACCAAGGATGTTGACGACATGCTGGGGCCGCTCTGGGTCGAAAAGGACGAGGCGAAGCGAATTGCCGGCTGGAAGGCTGCGATCAAGTATATCGCCGAGCAGGGCTACGTGATCCCCCTGCTGCAATATGTCCAGCCGATCGTCTATAAGTCGAGCCTGAAGGTGACGCCGAATGTTTCTGGCGCCCTGCAGCCGACACTGGTGTCGAAGGCTTGATGGGCAGAGTTTCGCTCTTGCGGCTTTGCCCCTCACCCTAGCCCTCTCCCCGCAAGCGGGGCGAGGGAACGACCTTTGTACCCTCGCCCGGGAAGGCAGTCGGATGGAAGGCTGTGGATGCGTCTTTCCCCTTCTCCCCGTCAAAATGGGGAGAAGGTGCCCGACAGGGCGGATGAGGGGCTCGGGGCTCTCCATCGCCACCAGCGAATGCGATCGGAACTCATAACGAATGCTAGCAGTTTCCATTCTCAATCGCCTGATCATGGCCGCCATCACGCTGTTCGGCGTGGCGTTGATCGTCTTCGTGCTGCTGCGCGTCGTGCCGGGCGATCCGATTGCGATGATGATATCGCCGGGCGCTACTCCGACCGATATCGCCGCGCTGCGTGCCCATTACGGCCTCGACTCCAGCCTGCCGATGCAGTTCGGCATCTGGCTGAAATCGGTTTTGACGGGTGATTTCGGAACCTCGATCTCGTTGAAGCGTGACGTTCTCTCCTTGCTCGGCGAACGCCTGCCGGCGACGCTGGAGCTAGCCTTTGCAGCCCTGGCGCTGGCAGTTCTTCTCGGCGGCACGGTCGCCATTGTCGGCACGCTTGTCCGGCGCACGCCGCTGGAGCCCATTATCGATAGCCTCAACGGCCTCTTTCTCGCCGTGCCGGATTTCGTCTGGGCGCTTGCTCTCGTGCTGGTCCTCGGCGTTCTTTTTCCGCTCTTCCCGCTTTCCGGCCGCATCGATCCGAGCATCGACGCGCAATTCACGACGCCCTTCTATCTCATAGAAAGCCTGGTCACCTTCCGTTTCTCGATCTTCGCGGATATCGTCTCCCACATGGTCATGCCGGTGCTGGCGCTTGGCCTGCCGCTCGCCGCCATCATCGCCCGTGTGCTGAAGACGACGCTCTCGGAAGCCATGGTGCAGGACTATATTCTGCTCGCCAAACTCAAAGGCATGTCGAACCTGCGCCTGGTGCTGCAGGAAGCGCTCCGCAATGCTGTCGGCCCGACGATCGCGCTCACCGGCGTGCAGTTCACCTTCCTGATCGGCGGCACCGTCATCGTCGAGCGCATCTTCGCCTATCCCGGCATCGGCAATATGGCGATCGACGCCGTCATCAATCGCGACCTGCCCCTGATCCAGGGTCTTGTGCTGGTTTTCGGCGCCCTCTTTATTCTCATCAATCTGGCCGTCGATCTGCTGGTGGCCGCCTTCAATCCGAGGCTCGCCCATGGCTGATATCGCTGCGACCGCCTCCCTCAAACCACCACGCAACGCTAAGCGCCTGCGCGCGCTGCTATCGGAACCCAAGGTGATCTTCGGCGGCGGCTTCATCCTCATCCTGATCATCCTTGCGATCTTCGCACCCTATATCGCACCGAAAGACCCGCTGGAGCAGGACCTGATGTCGGGTACTTTGCCGCCCGTCTGGCTTAACGGTTCCGATCCGGGCTTTCTCCTTGGCACGGACGATCTCGGCCGCGACGTACTGTCTCGCGCCATCTTCGGCTCGCGCGTCGCCCTCATCGTCGCCTTCGTCGCGGCAGGCTTGGCGGCCTTGATCGGCACGCTGCTCGGCCTTTTCGCCGGCTGGTATGGCGGCTGGATCGACAAGGTGATCTCCAGACTCGTCGATATCTGGATGGCCTTTCCGCCGGTGCTGCTATCGATCCTGCTGGTGGCCGTTTTCGGCTCCGGCGTGCATTCGGTCATCGCCGCCATCGTCATCATCGACTGGACGCGCTTCTGCCGCGTCGTACGCTCCGAAACCCAGGCGCAGGCACAAATGGATTATGTCACCGCCGCCCGCACGATCGGCTTCTCGCGTGCAAAAATCCTGTTCAGCGAAATCCTGCCAAATGTCGCGCCTGTGCTGATCGCCCTCGTCAGCCTGGAGATGGGTATCGCCGTCATCGTCGAGGCCATCCTTTCCTTTGTCGGCCTGTCGGTCTCCTCGGACACGCCGACCTGGGGCGGCATGATCGCCCAAGGTAGGCAGATCATCTATGACGGCTGGTGGGTGCTCCTCGTGCCGCTCATCGCACTCTTCGCCACGGTGCTTGCCTTCAACCAACTCGGCGACGGCCTGCGCCGCGCCCTCGACCCGGTGATGCGCCGATGACCGAACCGCTTCTCTCCATCACCGGCTTGAACGCCGTCTCCGACCGCGATGACGGCGCGCCTATCCTGCGCGATGTCTCCCTGATATTGCAACGCGGCGAAGTCCGCGGCCTCGTCGGCGAAAGCGGCGCCGGCAAATCCACTATCGCCAAGGCCTTGCTCGGTATTTTGCCACGTACCGTACGCGTTACCAGCGGCTCAATTCTATTCGAAAGCCACGACTTGCTGAAACTGCCCGCGAAGCAGCTTCGCGACATCATGGGCAACGAGATCTCGCTGATCCCGCAGGACCCGCAGACCGCCCTCAATCCCGGCCGTCGCATCGAGGCGCAATTGACCGACGGTTTGCGGCTGAAGCGCGGCCTGTCTTCGCGCGATGCCAGGCTGCGGGCCCTGAAATTGCTGACGGAAGTACATATCCGCGATCCTGAACGGGTATTGCGCGCCTATCCGCACGAACTCTCCGGCGGCATGCGCCAGCGCATATTGATCGCCGCCGCCTTCGCGCTGGAGCCAAAACTGGTCGTTGCCGACGAGCCGACGACAGCGCTCGATGTCACGGTACAGAAGCAGATCCTGCGGCTAATCCGCGGCCTGCAGGAAGCGCACGGCACCGCCGTCATCTTCGTCACCCACGATCTTGGCGTCGTCGCGCAGATCTGCGACACCGTCACCCTGCTTTATGCCGGCAAGGTTATCGAGGAAGGCCGCACTGCTGACGTGCTCGGCAATCCCCAACACATCTATACGAAATCCCTCATCGCCGCCGGTCCGCGCTATGACCGGCCCGATGCCGGGCTGACGCCGGTGCCGCAAGCGGTTTTCGAACAATTGCGCCATGAAATCGGCATTCGGGAGGGCGGAAGATGAGTGCGTCCGACATACTCCTCTCCGCCAAAGGCCTCGACGTCACCTACGGCGCCAAGCGTCATCTTTTTGGCCCCGCCGACGGCGGCAACAGGGTGCTGCACAGCGTCGATGTCGACATCCGCCGCGGCGAGACTGTTGGCATCGTTGGCGAAAGCGGCTCCGGCAAGACGACGCTTGGACGGGCGCTGCTGCGGCTGGTCGACCTCTCCGCCGGCACGATCCATTTCGACGGCAAGGACATTACTCACATGCCGGACACCGAGATGCGGCCGCTGCGCCGGCGCATGCAGATGATCTTCCAGGACCCCATGGCCTCGCTCAATCCGCGCCATACGATCCGCCGCATTCTGGTCGAGCCGCTGTTGCTGCACGGGCTGGTGACTGACCGGCAGGCCGCCGAACGCCGGGTCGCTGCCATCCTCGACCGCGTGACGCTGCCGCATGCCTGTCTCGACCGCAATCCGCATGAGCTTTCCGGCGGCCAGCGCCAGCGCATCGGCATCGCCCGCGCCGCCCTGCTGGAGCCGGATTTCGTGCTTGCCGACGAAATCGTCTCCGGCCTCGATGTCTCGACGCAGGCGCAAGTGCTGAATTTGCTGAAGGAGCTTTCCCGCGATCTCGGCCTGTCCATGGCTTTCATCAGCCACGATCTCTCCGTCATTCGCGCCGTTTGCGACCGCGTCTATGTGATGCGCCGCGGCCGCGTCGTAGAGGAAGGCGATTGCGAACGTGTCTTTGCAGCACCGGCCTCCGGCTATACCCGCATGCTGCTGGACGCCATCCCGCTGCCGGAGATCGACCCGACCTGGCTCGGTCGCGAAACCGAGCAGGAGGATGCGGCTTAAGCCAGCTATTTGAGCCGAAAACGCTGGATCTTGCCCGATTCCGTCTTCGGCAAAGCGTCCACGAAGACGATCGAGCGGGGATATTTATAGGGCGCGATCATTGCCTTGACGTGATCCTGCAGCGTCTTCACCAGCAAATCCGAGCCGGCGATGCCGGGCATCAACACCACATGCGCCTGAACAATATGGCCGCGATCTTCATCGGGCTTGCCGACGACAGCGCATTCCAACACGTCACCATGCGATAGAAGTGCCGCCTCCACTTCCGGCCCGGCAATATTGTAGCCGGCCGAAAGAATAATATCGTCGGAGCGTGCGGCGAAGTGGAGATAGCCGTCTTCATCCTGGATGAAGCTGTCCCCCGTCACGTTCCAGCCATCCCTGACATAATCGCCCTGACGGTGGTCGGCGAGGTAGCGGCAACCGATCGGGCCGCGAACCACCAGCTTGCCGATCGTGCCGCGCGGGACTTCGTTCATGTCGTCGTCGACGACGCGCGCCTCGTAGCCGGCAAGCGGCTTGCCGGTGCAATTGGGCTTGGCATCGTCAAGCCGGTTGGAAATGAAGATATGCAGCAACTCGGTCGAGCCGATACCGTCGAGGATCGGCTTGCCAGTCTTTCGCGTCCACTCTTCGAAGATGGGCCCCGGCAGCGTCTCGCCGGCCGAAACCGCAATGCGGAGGGAAGAAAGATCCGCCCCTTCCTCCATCGCCGCCAGCATGGCGCGATAGGCAGTCGGCGCGGTGAAACTGATCGTCGCGCCATATTCCTGAATGATCTCGATCATATTCTTCGGCGAGGCGTTTTCGAGTAGCGCCGTCGACGCTCCGAACCGCAGCGGGAATACGACGAGACCACCAAGCCCGAAGGTAAAGGCGATCGGCGGTGAGCCGATGAAAACATCCTCGGGCGTTACCTGCAGGACTTCCTTGGCATAGGCATCGGCGATGATGAGGATATCCCGATGGAAATGCATGGTGGCCTTGGGAACGCCCGTCGACCCCGAGGTGAAGCCGAGCAGCGCCACATCATCCCGCCCCGTCTTTGCCGCCTCGAAACGCACCGGCTTGTTGAGCGCGATGCGATCAAGCTCTGCGTCGTGATTGGCGGTGCCGTCGAAGCCGACGACCTGCTTCAGAAACCGGCTTTCCTTCGCCGCCGCAACGAGATCTTCCAGCAGCCTCGTGTCGCAGAGCGCAAAAGTGATTTCCGCCTTGTCGATGATCTTCGACAACTCGCCTGATCGCAGCATCGGCATGGTGTTGACCGCGACGGCGCCGACCTTGGTCACAGCCAACCAGCAGGCAATCATCGCCGGATTGTTGCCCGAGCGGATGAGAACGCGATTGCCGGGCTTGATACCGAAATTCTCGACAAGCGCATGGGCGATGCGATTGGTCCAGTCCGCCAGCTCCTTGTAGGTACGCCGGCGGCCGTTGCCGATCAGCGCGACATGATCGCCGAAACCGCGCTCGACCATGCGGTCGCTGAGTTCGACACCGGCATTCAGCCATTCGGGATAGTCGAAACCGTCCAGCAGCAGCTCCGGCCATTCCCCTGCTAGCGGCAGGTTGTCCCGCGTGAATGTATCGGCATGACCCGTCGGTCCAAGCATGGTTCGCTCCCGCATTCCTCTCGACCCAATTCGACACCCAACGCCGATCTCCCGGTAGCGTGTGCAGCATCGCGGAAAATGATTGCACCGAAGGCGCAAATGTTCAAGCAAGAAATTTTAAGCCTAAAATAATTTAATACCCATTGATTTCACAGGATATTTTGATCTGATTGCGCCATCGGAATCGCATTTCGGGCTCAAAATCCCGCAACACAACTCTTGACGAATGGTGGCGACAAGATATTTTAAACTTAAATAATTTTCGTGACCCGGGCTTCGGCGTCACAGGAGGGATAAGCGATGCAAATCGTCTGTATCGGCGGCGGACCCGCGGGCCTCTATTTCGGGCTTCTGATGAAGAAGTTGCATCCCGAGCTTTCCATCAAGGTCGTTGAGCGCAACCGCCCCTATGACACCTTCGGCTGGGGTGTCGTCTTCTCCGATGCCACCATGGTATCGATGCGCGAATGGGATCCGGAAAGCGCCGCCGAGATCGAAGATGCCTTCAATCATTGGGATGATATCGAGGTCTGGTTCAAGGGCACGCGCCAGCGCACCTCCGGCCACGGCTTTGTCGGCATCGGCCGCAAGAAGCTGCTGAATATCCTGCAGAAGCGCTGCGAAGCGCTTGGCGTCGAGCTGATCTTCGAGACCGACGTAACGTCCGATCTCGACTTTCCGGACGCCGATCTGATTATCGGTTCGGATGGTCTTAACTCGAAGATTCGTAACCACTATCCCGACGTCTTCCAGCCGGACATGATCACCCGGCCGAATCGCTACATCTGGCTCGGCACCAACAAGCTCTACGACGCATTTACCTTCGATTTCCGCAAGAGCGAGTACGGCTGGTTCCAGGCGCATATCTACAAGTTCGACGACAAGACCTCGACCTTCATCGTCGAAACCACCGAGGAAGCCTATCTTGCCCACGGTCTCAACAAAATGGATCAGGACGGCTCGATCGCCTTCTGCGAAAACTTGTTCTCGGAAGTGCTCGACGGCGCCTCGCTGATGACCAATGCCCGCCATATCCGCGGCTCGGCCTGGCTGAACTTCAACCGGCTGATCTGCGGCAAGTGGAGTCATTTCAACGGCAATTCGCATGTCGTGCTGATGGGCGACGCCGCCCACACCGCGCATTTCGCCATCGGCTCCGGCACGAAACTCGCCATTGACGACGCGATCGAGCTGACCCGGCAATTCCAGATCCACGGGCACAGCAAGGAAAAGATTCCGGCGATTCTCGAAACCTATGAAGAGATCCGCCGCGTCGACGTCGCCCGCATCCAGAACGCGGCGCGCAATGCCATGGAATGGTTCGAAGTGGTCGGGAGGCGCTATGCCGACACGCTAGAACCCGAGCAGTTCATGTATTCGATGCTCACCCGCTCGCAGCGCATCAGCCACGAGAACCTGCGGCTGCGCGATAAGGACTGGCTGGAAGGTTATGAACGCTGGTTCGCCAAGAAATCCGGCCTTGCGGTCGGCAACGAGCGCTGCCTGCCGCCGATGTTCACGCCCTATCAGCTACGCGACGTGACGCTCATCAACCGCATCGTAGTCTCGCCCATGGCGATGTATTCGGCAGAAAACGGCGTGATGAACGATTTTCACATCATCCATCTCGGCTCACGCGCGCTCGGTGGTGCTGGTCTCGTCTTTGCGGAAATGACCTGCGTCACGCCCGATGCCCGCATTACCCCCGGCTGCCTCGGCCTCTGGAACGAAGAACAGGCGGCACAGTGGCGGCGGCTTGTCGAATTCGTCCATTCAAACAGCGCCGCCAAGGTCGGCATCCAGCTCGGCCATGCCGGCCGCAAAGGGGCAACCAAAGTTGCCTGGGAGGGCATCGATCAGCCAGTAGCCGAAGGCGAATGGCCGCTGATCTCGGCATCCGCCGTTCCCTATCTCAGGAATAGTCAGATACCCAAGGCCATGGACCGCGCCGATATGGACCGCGTCAAGGCCGATTTCGTCCGTGCGACGGAACTGGCGATCACCACGGGCGCCGATTGGCTGGAACTGCACTGCGCCCACGGCTATCTCCTGTCGAGCTTCCTGTCGCCGCTCACCAATGTGCGCGACGACGAGTACGGTGGCAGCCATGAAAACCGCGCCCGCTACCCGCTGGAAATCTTCCGGGCCATGCGCACAATCTGGCCGGAGGACAAGCCCATGTCCGTGCGTCTTTCCTGCCATGACTGGACCGATGGCGGCAACACGCCGGAGGATGCGGCGATTTTCGCGGCCCTGTTCAAGAAAGCCGGCGCCGATCTGATCGATTGTTCGTCCGGTCAGGTGTCGAAGGAGGAAAAGCCGGTCTATGGCCGCCTGTTCCAGACACCATTCTCGGACAAGATCCGCAATGAGATCGGCATTCCAACGATCGCCGTCGGCGCGATCTCGGAGGCCGATCATGCCAATTCGATCATCGCCGCTGGTCGTGCCGATCTCTGCGCTGTCGCCCGTCCGCATCTGGCCGATCCCGCCTGGTCGCTGCACGAAGCCGCCAAGATCGGCCTGACCTCGATCCCCTGGCCGAAGCAATATCTCTCCGGCAAGATGCAATATGAAAACAATCTTGCCCGCGCGGCAGCGGCCACGCCGGCGAAGTGAGCAACCGATGACGACATCAGGCAAATTTGTGGGCCGCCACGCCCTCGTCACCGGCGCCGGTAGCGGCATCGGCGCCGCGATCGCGCGGGCGCTCGCTGCCGAGGGTGCACGCGTGACGCTTGCCGGGCGAAAAAGAGAACCGCTCGAGGCCGTCGCTGCCGACATTGGCGCGAATGCTCTCGTCGTTGACGGTTTCGACGTCACCAGCGTCGAAGCGATTGCCGGCGGCGTGAACGCTGCCCGCGAAAAATTCGGCCCTGTCGATATTCTCGTCAACAATGCCGGCGAGGCACCAACTGCGCCTTTCGAGAAGACCAGCCTGGACATGTGGAATCGCGTCCTGACGGTCGATCTCACCAGCGTTTTCCTGGTGACGCAAGCTGCCCTACCCGACCTTAAAGCGCACGGAGCCGGCGCGCGCATCATCAACATCGCCTCGACGGCGGGCCTGACCGGCTACGGCTACGTGTCCGCCTATGTTGCCGCCAAGCATGGCGTCGTCGGCCTGACGCGCTCGTTGGCGCTGGAGCTGGCAAAGACTGGTATCACGGTCAACGCCGTGTGCCCCGGTTTCACCGATACGCCGATCATCGAACGCTCGATCGCCACCATCGTCGCCAAAACAGGGCGCACGGCGGAACAGGCGCTTGCGGAGTTCACGAAATCCAATCCGCAGGGACGGCTCGTCAAGCCCGAGGAGGTTGCCGACACCGTTCTTTGGTTGGCATCGCCGGCGGCGGCATCGATCAATGGTCAGGCAATTGCGGTTGCCGGTGGGGAGGTTTTAGCGGGATGAGCGATCGGGATATGACGATGCGGGGCCATCTGAAGCCCTTCAAAGATTACAAGCCGCAGCATTTCCTCTGGGAGGTCAGCGATGACGGCCGCGTCGCCACGATCCGGCTGAACCGCCCGGAGCGCAAGAACCCGCTGACGTTCGACAGCTATGCCGAACTGCGCAATCTCTTCCGCGACCTCGCCTACGCCTCTGACGTCCGCGCTATAGTGCTGACCGGAGCTGGCGGTAATTTCTCGTCCGGCGGCGATGTCTTCGAGATCATCGAACCGCTGACCCGCATGGCAATGCCCGAGCTTCTCGCCTTCACGCGCATGACCGGCGATCTGGTCAAAGCCATGCGCAAGTGCCCGCAGCCGATCATTTCCGCCGTCGACGGTATCTGCGCCGGTGCCGGCGCCATCCTCGCCATGGCCTCCGACCTGCGCCTGGCGACGTTCGAAGCCAAGACCGCCTTTCTCTTCACGCGCGTCGGCCTTGCCGGCGCCGACATGGGCGCATGCGGCATCCTTCCCCGCATCATCGGCCAGGGCCGTGCCGCTGAACTGCTGTTCACGGGTCGCTCGATGACATCGGCCGAAGGCCATGCCTGGGGTTTCTACAACAGCTTGCATGTCAGCGCTGATCTGGAGCCGGAAGCCATCAGGCTCGCCAGTTCGCTAGCGAATGGGCCATGGTTCGCGCATGGCATGACCAAGACCATGCTGAACCAGGAATGGGCGATGGGCATCGACGAGATGATCGAATCCGAGGCGCAGGCCCAAGCGGTCTGCATGGCCACCCAGGATTTCCGCCGTGCCTTCGAAGCCTTCGCCGCCAAGCGCAAGCCTGAATTCCAGGGGAATTGAGGCTATGTCCGCTGCATCAAGCCTCTCCGGGCCGAGCCGAGATCATCTGGATTGGCCGTTCTTCGATGAACGCCACCGGGAATTCGTGGCTGAAGTCGACGCTTTCGCCAAATCCTCCGCCATGGCCGATATCGACCATGGCGATGTCGACGGCACCTGCCGCAAGCTGGTCAAGGCGCTCGGCGACGCCGACCTCCTCGCTGCCGCCACAGGCACCTCGGACAGCGACCCGTTGATCGATTCCCGCCTCGTTTGTCTCGCGCGCGAAACGCTCGCCTGGCACGATGGCCTTGCCGATTTCGCTTTCGCCATGCAGGGCCTCGGCACCGGCGCGATCGGATTATCCGGCTCGCCCGAACTGCGCGACGCCGTGCTGCCGAAAGTTCGCGCCGGCGACTGGCTCGCGGCCTTTGCGCTGTCGGAAAAGGATGCCGGCTCGGATGTCGCCGCGATGAGTTGCGCGGCCCGCGCCGATGGCGATCACTATGTTCTCGATGGCGAAAAGACCTGGATTTCCAATGGCGGCATCGCCGATATCTACACCGTTTTCGCCCGCACAGGCGAGGCGCCGGGCACGCGCGGCATTTCCGCCTTCGTCGTCTTCGCTGATGATCCCGGCTTCTCGATCGCCGAACGGATCGAAGTGATCACGCCGCATCCGCTGGCGACGATCCGTTTCGAAAACTGCCGCATCCCCGCGTCGCGCCGGCTCGGCGCACCGGGCGAAGGCTTCAAGATCGCCATGCGCACACTCGATATCTTCCGCGCCTCGGTCGCCGCCGCCAGCCTTGGCTTTGCGCGGCGGGCGCTGGATGAGTCGCTGGCGCATGTCCGCACGCGGCCGATGTTCGGCGCGACGCTCGGCGACCTTCAGTTGACGCAGGCAGCCCTCGGCGATATGGCGACCGGCATCGACGCGGCAGCCCTCCTCACCTATCGAGCGGCCTGGCGTCGCGACGTGCAGCATCTGCCGACGACGCGCGAGGCGGCCATGGCCAAGATGACGGCCACGGAAACCGCGCAGGCCGTCATCGACCGCGCCGTCCAGCTTTTCGGCGGACGAGGCGTCAAAGCGGGAGAAATAACGGAAAAACTCTATCGGGAGATACGCGCACTTCGTATTTACGAAGGTGCGACGGAGGTTCAGAAACTGATCGTTGCGCGCGAACTTCTGAAGACAAATTGATGGAGATTGAGAGCATGAGCCGCGAGATTTTCGACTGGGCCGACCCGTTCCGGCTGACGGAGCAGTTGAGCGACGATGAACGCATGGTGCTTGATACCGCACATTCCTACGCGCAGGAGAAACTGGCGCCCCGCGTCCTCGAAGCCTTCCGCCATGAGAAGACCGACCCGTCGATCTTCCGTGAAATGGGCGAACTCGGCCTGCTCGGTCCGACGATCGCGCCGGAGTACGGCGGCGCCGGCCTTGGCTATGTCGCCTATGGCCTGATCGCCCGTGAGGTCGAGCGCGTCGACAGCGGCTACCGCTCGATGATGAGCGTGCAATCCTCGCTCGTCATGGTGCCGATCAATGCCTTCGGTTCAGAAGAGCAGAAGCAGAAATATCTGCCGAAGCTTGCCACCGGCGAATGGATCGGCTGCTTCGGCCTCACGGAACCTAACCACGGCTCCGATCCCGGCTCGATGGTAACCCGCGCCAAGAAGGTCGATGGCGGCTATAGCCTGACCGGTGCCAAGACCTGGATTTCCAATGCACCGATCGCCGACGTCTTCGTCGTCTGGGCCAAGACCGAAGACGGCGTTATCAGAGGTTTCATCCTGGAAAAGGGCTGGAAAGGCCTGTCAGCCCCCGCCATCCACGGCAAGGTAGGCCTGCGCGCCTCCATCACCGGCGAAGTCGTCATGGACAATGTCTTCGTGCCGGAAGAAAACCTGCTGCCGAACGTTTCCGGCCTCAAAGGCCCCTTCACCTGCCTGAACTCGGCCCGCTTCGGCATTGCCTGGGGCGCTCTCGGCGCGGCCGAGGATTGCTACGCCAAGGCGCGGCAATATGTGCTCGACCGCAAACAGTTCGGCCGGCCGCTCGCTGCCAACCAGCTCATCCAGAAGAAGCTTGCCGACATGGTGACCGAGATCACCCTCGGCCTGCAGGGTTGCCTGAGGCTCGGCCGCTTGAAGGAAGACGGCCATCCGCCGGTGGAGCTAACCTCGATCCTCAAGCGCAATAGCTGCGGCAAGGCACTCGAGATCGCCCGCGCCGCCCGCGACATGCTCGGTGGCAACGGCATTTCCGACGAGTTCGGCATCGCCCGCCATCTCGTCAACCTCGAAGTCGTCAACACCTACGAAGGCACGCACGACATCCACGCCCTCATCCTCGGCCGTGCCATCACCGGCATCGCCGCTTTTTCGAACTGAGGCCGGCCTTGGCATTCAAAACCACCAGACCCCTGCGCTTCGGAGACTGCGATCCCTCGGGGATCGCCTATTTCCCGTCGTATCTGAACATCCTCGTCGGGGTGCTGGAGGATTTTTTCGGCTCGTTGGGTTTTCCCTGGAAGGCGCTGGTCAACGACCGCCGCATCGGCGTGCCGACCGTACGGCTCGACTTGACCTTCGTGCGCCCTGGCTTTCAGGGCGATGAGCTTGATTTCGTGGTGGCGGTGCGCGGCATCGGTCGTTCCTCGCTCGATCTGGAACATCAGGTTTCGGCGAATGGTCAAGTCCTATGGACCGCCCGCCATCGTGTCGTTTCCACCTCCCTCGACACCCATCAATCGCTTGCGTGGCCGGACGATATCCGCGCTGCGCTGACCTCTCATCTGGAGATGACCGATGCACACCATCCTGCAACCTGAAGGCTGGGCCAAGCCGATCGGCTATGCCAATGGCATGGCGGCAACCGGTCGCATGGTGTTCGTCGGCGGCCAAGTCGGCTGGAACGCCGCGTGCGAATTCGAAAGTGACGATTTCGTCGAGCAGGTGCGCCAGACGCTGAAGAATGTCGTCGCCATTCTCGCCGAGGGCGGCGCCAAGCCGCAGCACATCACCTCGATGACCTGGTATTTCACCGATAAGAGCGAATATCTCGCCAATCTCAAGGGCATCGGCCAGGTCTATCGCGAGATCATCGGCCGGCATTTTCCAGCCATGGCCGCCGTGCAGGTCGTCGCCCTCGTGGAGGACCGCGCCAAGATCGAGATCCAGGCGACCGCCGTTATTCCGGAATAGGATGGGCTCGCCATGTCGGCATCGCGCTTTTCGGATACTGTTTCGGCGACGCTGACCGATGACGTTCTCGTCGTCACCATCGACAATCCGCCCGTCAATGCACTCTCCGCCGATGTCCGCGCCGGCCTCATGACGGCGCTCGATCGCGCCGAGAAGGACAACGCGGTCGTTGCTGTCATATTGACGGGGGCAGGCAACACTTTCATCGGCGGCGCCGATATTAAGGAATTCGGCAAACCGCCCGTTGAGCCGCTGCTGCCGCAAGTCATTGCCCGCATCGAAGATTTCTCCAAACCCGTTGTTGCCGCTATGAACGGCGCCACGCTCGGCGGCGGCCTGGAAGTGGCACTCGCCTGCCACAAGCGCGATGCCGTGCCCTCCGCGAAAATCGGCCTGCCAGAAGTCAAGCTCGGCATCGTTCCCGGTGCCGGCGGTACGCAACGCCTCCCCCGCCTGATCGGCACCGCCGCTGCCATCGAACTGATCTCCAATGGACGCGTTGTCTCGGCCAGCGAAGCAAACAAACTCAGTATCATCGATAGCCTGGTCGAAAACTCGCTGATCGCTGCGGCCATTGCCGCCGCCAAGAGCGCAGCCGATCTTCCCTTGCGACGCACCGGCAAATTGCCTGTCCCGTCAGACTCTGAGGAGGCCATCGACAAAGCGGTCGCGGAAGCTCTTCGCAAGGCGCGTGGTCAGCACGCGCCCGCCGAAGCCGTCCGCCTTGTTCGCCTTGCCGCGACGACATTGCTGGACGAGGGACTCGCCGAAGAACGCCGCACCTTCGTCGCCCTTCGGGATAGCGAAGAGGCTGCAGCCCTGCGCCACGTCTTTTTCGCGGAACGCGCCGCCGGCAAGGTCGAAGGCCTGGAAAAAGTTGCGCCGCGCAAGATCGAAACCGTCGGCCTCGTCGGCACCGGCCTCATGGGCTCCGGCATTGCAGTGGCGGCCTTGAACGCCGGCTACCGCGTCGTCGGCATCGAGCAAACCCGGGAAGCCGCCGACAAAGGCCGAGAGCGGATTACCGGCATCCTCGACAAAGCTGTACAATCCGGCCGCCTCGATACAGCAGGCCGCGACGATCGCCTGAGCCGGTTGGCGGTCGCCGCCGATGCGCAGGAGTTCGCGCAAGCCGATCTCATCATCGAAGCCGTCTTCGATGATCTGACCGTCAAGACCGAGCTGTTCCAGCGCCTTGATGGCATCGTACGCGCCGACACCATCCTTGCGACCAACACCAGCTACCTCGATCCAAATATCATCGCCGCCGCAACCGCGCATCCTGAGCGGGTCGTCGGCCTGCATTTCTTTTCGCCCGCCAACATCATGCGGCTGCTGGAAGTCGTGAATTGCCACAAGACCGCGCCTGATGTGCTGGCAAGCGCCCTCGCCTTCGCCAAGCGCCTCGGAAAACTACCGGTCGTCTGTGGCGTCACCGAGGGCTTCATCGGCAATCGCATCTTTTCTGCCTATCGCCGCGAAGCCGAATTCATGGTCGAGGACGGCGCGCTGCCGCATGAAATCGATGCGGCGCTGGAAGCCTATGGCTTCCCGATGGGTCTCTTCGCCGTCTACGACATGGCCGGCCTCGAAATCGCCTGGGCGCGGCGCAAACGCCAGGCGCCAACACGCGATCCTGCCGCCCGCTATGTCGTCATCGCCGATCGCCTCTGCGAAGCCGGCCGCTTCGGTCAGAAGGCCGGGCGGGGCTGGTACAGCTATCCGGATGGCCAGCGCACGGTAGATCCCGAAGTCACAGCGCTGATCGAAGCCGCCCGCGCCGAAAAAGGCATTGCGCCGAAGAGCTTTACCGCAGACGAGATCGTCACCCGGCTGCTGAAGGCGATGGCCGATGAGGGCGAGGCGCTCTTGGCCGAGGGCATCGCCGCCCGCGCCAGCGATATCGATCTGGTGATGATCAACGGCTACGGTTTCCCGCCGCACAAAGGCGGCCCGATGTTCGCCGGAGGTCGCCGTTGAGGTGATCAAGCCGCCGAAGACAGCAGCGTGAACAGCTCCTGCGGCCGGTTGACGCCGCGCAGCGCGTAGCGGCCGACGGAGACGAGATCGTTGCTCTGGCTGGACGCCAGAGCGGAGACGAAATTCGACGACATCAGGATGTTGCGATCGGCCGAACGGCACATGGACGCAATGCGGCTAACCTCGTTGACGGCCGGGCCGATGACGGTGAAATCCAGCCGGTCCATGCTGCCGATATTGCCGTAAAAGACATCGCCGATATGCAGGCCGAGATAGACGTCCGTCACCGGCCTGCCCTCGATCTGCCGCTGGGAATTGAGATCGCGCAGCCGCTGGCGCAGCAACGATTCCGCCATCAGCGCCGCAGCGCAAGCATCCCCCGCATCGCGCGCCTTGAAGATCGCCAGCGTGCCGTCGCCGATCAGCTTCAACACGTTGCCCCCTGCCTCGTGGATCGAGGAAATCACAGCGTCCGCATAAGCATTCAGCATCGGAATGATTTCATCGGGCTCGGCTGTGTCCGAAATGCGGGTATAGTTGGCGAGATCGGAGAACCACAGTGCCGCCGAGATCCGCTCGGCCTTACCGCGTGTGATCTTGCCTTCGAGAACATGCCGGGCGGCATCCTCGCCCAGATAGACCTCGGCAATGGTGCGCGCGATGCGTCCCATAGCAGTGCATTTGATCGCCAATGCCAGGGCCGGTGTCAGCTTACGCAGCACGCGCAGGTCCTCGTCAGGGAAACCCACTCCGGCGGTGGTGGCAAAATGAGAATAGAAACAATCCATCTCGCCGATGGTGCCGCCTTCCTCGAACCGGTGCACCATGGCGAGGTAATCGGTGTGGCCATCAGTCTTCAACGTGTCGAGCCCGAAGAAATCGATCGGGTCGCCGAAGCCGATGCGGCGACGCACCTCGTCTCCGCCTGTTTCCAGCAAATGATAGAAGGAGGAACGCAGCCAGTTCTCGGCGGCGATCCCTTGATGCGACGGCCCATATTCGAACTCGCGTTCAATCACCTGGTTGCCGTCCCAGCGGAAGGCTCGCCCCTCGTAGACCGGATGCAGCGTATCCATCAGCGCCATGGCGCGGTCGACGTTCAGCCCGCGCTCTCGGCATGCCTCGCAGAAGCCTGCCAGGATGTCGGCTTCTCCCATGCCTTTGAGGCCGCTCTGCATGAGCCAGGAGGCGATTTCGCCAATGTCCTTATCGTTCATGGATATCTCCCGCCCCAGAAAGGATTCGCTTTAATACCAAATAGGCAGGCTTGAAGTGTTGCACAACGCAAAATAGTCCACCCAAAACAAATGATCGCCGCTCCTGCGGGACGGAAGCGGCGATTTGACGCGCTGGTAGCGACGGGACTCATCCCGCCGCCACCTGGGAGGGTTCAGATCATGCCGCCATTGGCGCGCAGCGTCTGACCGTTGATCCAGCCGCCGTCCGGGCCGGCGAGGAATGAGACGGCAGCGGCGATGTCTTCCGGCGTACCCAGCCGCTCCAGCGGGTTCATCTTGGCCATGCGATCGATCAGCTCGTCGCTCTTGCCGTTGAGGAAGAGGTCGGTCGCCGTCGGGCCGGGCGCCACGGCATTGACCGTGATCGAACGGCCGCGCATTTCCTTGGCCATGATGCCGGTCAGCGTTTCGACGGCGGCCTTGGTTGCAGCGTAAACGCCATAAGTCTCGAGCTTGAGCCCGACGACGCTGGTCGAGAAGTTGATGATCCGGCCGCCGTCGCGCAGGCGCTTGCCGGCTTCGCGCAGCGCATTGAACGTCCCCTTCAGATTGATGGCGATGTGCCGATCGAAATGGGCGTCGTCGGCATCGGCGATCTTGGCGAGCTGCATGATGCCGGCATTGTTGACCAGCACGTCGACGCCCCCAAAAGCGGCTTCGGCAGCATCGAACATGCGACGCACGGCTTCGGCATCGGAAACATCAGCCTTGGCGGTCAGCGCCTTGCCACCCTTTCCTTCGATCTTGCGGGCAAGCTCCTCGGCGGCGGCTTCGCTGCCGGAGTAATTGATGACGACCGTGAAACCGTCCTTTGCAAGACGCTCCGCAACCGCCGCGCCGATACCGCGAGATGCACCGGTAACGATAGCTACCCTGTTGGAGTTATTGGCCATTGTCTTCATCCTTCGCTGTAATTGCGCTGTAGCGCGTTTCGATGAGAGGAAGATGCCTCTTTTCAAACGGCGGATAATCAGCCATTAATCGGCATCACTAGCCGAAATTTCCGAACAAAGAAAAATGGACAGATTCGATGCCATGCGGGTATTTTCCCGCGTCGTGGAACGGCGCAGCTTCACGCTGGCTGCTGAAGATACCGGTCTGCCGCGCTCCACGGTGACGGATGCCGTCAAACAATTGGAGGCGCGCCTCGGCGTTCGCCTGCTGCAGCGAACGACGCGGCATGTCAGCCCGACGTTGGATGGCGAGGCCTACTATCAGCGTTGCCTGCGCATTCTATCAGACATAGAGGACGCCGAGGGTGCCTTTGCCGGCGCCAAGCCGAAGGGTCTCCTGCGCGTCGACGTCCATGGAACATTGGCCCGGCATTTCGTACTCCCGAACCTGTCGTCTTTCCTGGAGACCTATCCGGAAATCGAGCTTTACATGACAGAGGGCGACCGCCTTGTTGACCTCATTCGCGAAGGCATCGATTGTGTGCTGCGTGTCGGCACACCACAGGACAGCGACATGATCGCTCGCCGCGTCGCCATGCTGGAGGAGATCACGCTGGCGGCACCTGCCTATATCGAACGCTTCGGCATGCCGCTGCATCCGGACGCCCTCGACGGTCACCGCATGGTCGGCTTCCGCTCCTCGGCGACCGGCGTATTGCTGCCGCTAGAATTCATCGTCGACGGCGCAGTGCGCAATATCGCCTTGCCCGCGACGGTCTCCGTCAATGCTGCAGAGAGTTATTTTTCAGCGGCCAAGCTCGGCCTCGGCCTGATCCAGGTGCCGCGCTATCACGCCGAATATGCCCTGAAATCCGGCGAGCTGGTTCACGTCCTCAAGGACTTTCCACTGACGAAGACACCCGTCTCCATGCTCTATCCCCGCAACCGCCAACTCTCACCACGGGTGCGCGTCTTCATCGACTGGCTCGTCAAGGTTTTTGCCCGGCAGACCGAGGTGGAAAGCGGCGCTGGATAAATATTCCATCGAACCGATCAAATAAATGAAATCGGCTCTTTGAATGCGCCGATTAGGCTCCTACGTCGAGGGAGACATTCTCGCTGGCTTGCCCGCACATGCCGCCATGAACCCGTGATGTTCGAGAGGGATGGACCCATGACTGAACAGAAGCAACTGAAGCTTGGGGCCTTCATGCGCCCCGTCAGCCTTCATACCGGCGCATGGCGCTATCCCGGCGCCTATCCGGACGCGAATTTCAATTTCAAACATATCAAGAGTTTTGCGCAAGCGCTGGAACAGGCAAAATTCGATGCCTTCTTCATGGCCGATCATCTTGCCGTGCTGAACATGCCCGTCGAGGCGCTGAAGCGCAGCCATACCGTCACGTCCTTCGAGCCCTTCACACTGCTCTCGGCGCTTGCCGCCGTCACCGAAAAGATCGGTCTCGTCGCCACGGCCTCCACCACCTTCGATCAGCCCTATCACATCGCCCGCCGTTTCGCCTCCCTCGACCATATCAGCGGCGGTCGCGCCGGCTGGAATATCGTCACGACATCCAATCCGGACGCAGCGCTGAATTTCGGCCTTGAAGAGCATATGGAGCACGGTGAGCGCTATCACCGCGCCCGTGAATTCTACGATGTCGTGACCGGCCTCTGGGACAGCTTCGCCGACGACGCTTTCCTCCGCAATGCCGAAAGCGGCCTCTTCTTCGATCCGGAAAAGATGCATGTGCTTGCCCACAAGGGCGAGGAACTGAGCGTTCGCGGGCCGCTCAACATTGCCCGCCCGCCGCAGGGCTGGCCGGTGATCGTCCAGGCCGGACAATCGGATGCCGGACGCCAGCTTGCCGCCGAAACCGCCGAGGCGGTTTTCGCCGCCCCACGCAATCTCGCCGACGGCAAGGCGATTTTCGCCGACATCAAGGGCCGGATGAAGCACATCGGCCGCAACCCGGATCACCTGAAGATACTTCCCGCCGCCTTCATCGTCGTCGGCGATACCGTCGAGGAGGCAAAGGCCAAACGCGCCAAGCTCGATAGCCTCGTCCATTACGAAAGCGCCATTGCCTCCCTGTCGATCGCCTTGGGCCATGACGCCTCAGGCTTCGACCCTGACAGTCCGCTGCCGGAGATCCCGGAAACCAATGCCAGCAAGAGCGGCAGGGAGCGCGTCATCGCATTGGCGGTGGAGGAGAAGCTGACCGTCCGCCAGCTTGCCCAACGGCTTGGCGGCTATGCCGGTCTCGCCTTCGTCGGCACGCCGCAGACGATCGCCGATGAGATGGAACAATGGCTGCGCGAGGAAGGCTCCGACGGCTTCAACGTCGTCTTCCCCTTCCTGCCGCAGGGCTTGCTGGACGTGACCACGCGCGTCGTTCCGGAACTGCAGCGCCGCGGCATCTTCCGCCGCGAATACGAGGGCACGACACTGCGCGACCATCTCGGCCTGCCGCGTCCGGCAAACCGCTTCTTCACCCCGACGTCCGAAGCGGCGCAATGAGAGACAACAGCCGATGAGCCATATCACGCCGATCGATTACGACACCGCTTCCGAAGCCGTCCGCGCCGAACACGACCGCGAAGTGCAACTGCGCGGCCGCATGACCAATATGAAGCGGACGCTGCTGCACTCGCCGGTGGCGCACCGCATCTACGCCGAATGGTTCACGTTGCGCGAAGAACTGCGCCCGGCGCTCGACGACCGCGCGGTCTGGCTTTTCTGTCATGCCATTTCGCTGCAAAGCCGCTCGATCATCCCGGTCGGCTTCTTCCGCCGGGCGCTGATCAATGCCGGCCTGACGCCGGAAACGCTCGTACCCGCGGAAGACGAGGCATTGTTGATCGATTTCGGCAAGGCGATCGTCAGGGATTCCAACACCGTGCCGGAAGAATTGTGGGACCGGTTGAAGGCACGCTACGACGAACCGACGCTCGCCAATCTCGTCGCTTTCGCCGGCATCATGATTGCGACGGCGGTCTACAACAATGTGGTCAAGGTGGATATCGATCCCGAGCTTGGGCCTTATCTGGAAGGATTCGAGCTGCCGCCAGAGTAGCGGAGAAAGCCCCTCACCCCAACCCTCTCCCCGTTTTGACGGGGAGAGGGAGCGACGTCGCCAAAACCCTCGCCCAACGCCATGCGGAGAGAGGGACGGTGATGGCGCTGCAATCCCCTTCTCCCCGTCAGAACTGGGAGAAGGTGCCCGACAGGGCGGATGAGGAGCTTTCGCTGCTTAATCCGATCTCACCCCGAAATCACCATCTCGAACTTCGGATTCCCCCGGATCGTGTTGCTGACCGTGCAAATTTCCTCCTCGGCAGCATGCGCGATGGCGCTGCGGATTTCGTCGCCGAAATCGCCCTTGATGGTGAAGGCGATGTTGAATTTTTCGACGCGTGACAGCCCTTCCGTCGCCTTCTCGCCGGTCACGACGGCAGTCACTTCCGTCAGCTTGTCGAGCACGCCGAGACTGCTCGCGGCCATGCGGGCGCTGAGCACGAGACAGGCGGACAGCGAGGAATAAAGCAGATCGAGCGGATTGAAGCCAGGCAGTGACGGCGAGGTGACGATATCGATCTCGCCACCGGTCACCGACGTCACATGCGGCAGGCCAGTGCGGCCGACCGTCGCTGTCGCGCCCGTCTGTCTCGTCTTCACCTTCAATTCGGCCATCTCGAAAATCCCTCGGATAAAATCGTTGAAACTGCTCCCTAAAACATAGGGATTGCGCTTACCCGACACAATCGGGCGTGACCTGCCCTTGCGTGTTCGCGCCAGTTGCGCCACCAAATGCTTATAAGCTCATCGCAGACAGGTAGATTTCCAAATGACCGTTTCCGATCCCCGCGCCTTCCTCACCTCCCTCTTCGATGCGGCCGTCCGCGCCGCCGATCCCATGACCGGCATCCGCGCCCATCTGCCGGCAAAGCCGAAAGGACGGACGGTCGTCATCGGCGCCGGCAAGGGATCGGCACAGATGGCGGCCGCCCTCGAGCAATGCTGGGACGGTCCACTGGAAGGGCTGGTGGTAACGCGCTACGGCTTCGCCGCCCCCTGCCAGTACATCGAAATCATTGAAGCCGCTCATCCCGTCCCGGATGAGGCAGGCCTCGTCGCCTCCGGGCGGCTATTGAAGCTGGTCGAAGGATTGACCGAGGATGACCTGGTGATCGCGCTGATCTCCGGCGGTGGATCGGCGCTGCTGCCCTCCCCCGCCGGTGCCCTCACCCTTGCCGACGAGATCGCCGTCAATAAGGCGCTGCTCGCCTCCGGCGCGCCGATTTCGGCGATGAACGTCATTCGCAAACATCTGTCGACCATCAAGGGCGGTCGCCTCGCCGCAGCGGCCTATCCGGCAAAGGTCGTCTCGCTGGTCGTTTCCGACATTCCGGGCGACGATCCGGCTCTTGTCGCCTCTGGACCGACCGTGCCCGGCGCTGGCACCCGCGCCGAAGCGCTCGACCTCATCCGTCTCTACCGTATCGAGCTTCCCGCCGCCGTCCTCGCGCATATCGAAAGGCCGGAAGCCGATGCGCCGCGGCCGGGGGATCCACGCCTTGCCGGCAATGAGGTGCATGTCATCGCGTCGGCCGGCGTTTCACTGGAGGCCGCGGCCGAAATGGCGCGCGAAGCCGGCATCGAGGCGGCGATCCTGTCCGATGCGATCGAAGGTGAAGCCCGCGAGGCAGCGCACATGCATGCCGCCCTCGCCCGCGAGATCCTCCATCGCAATCGGCCCTTCGCCAAGCCGATCGTGTTGCTGTCGGGTGGGGAGACGACGGTGACGCTGACGGGCAAGGGCAAGGGCGGCCGAAACTCCGAATTCCTGCTGTCGCTGGCGATCGATATCGACGGTCACGCCGGCATTCACGCCATGGCCGCCGACACCGACGGCATCGACGGCAGCGAAGACAATGCCGGTGCCTTTGCCGACGCAAGCACCGTGGCGCGGCTGCGCAAGGCCGGGCTTATGCCCGCTGAGATGCTGAGAAACAACGACGCCTGGTCGGCATTCAACGCAATCGGCGACCTCTTCGTCCCCGGCCCGACTGGCACCAATGTCAATGATTTCAGGGCGATCCTGATCGTTTGATCGTCAGGACCGGAACGCCTCACTGATTGACGGAACAATCCTCGCAGCGCCAATAGGCCGGCGCTGTCGACGACCACCGAAAGAAGTGGTGATGGCAATGCATGCACTCGATTTCGACGACATGCGTCTTTTGAGCAATGACGAACGCCTTGGGTTTGCTGTTGCGCTCGTTCTTCCACTGCTCAAGCTTCGTGACGGCCATCAATACCCCCATGCGATACTCCCGCCTCAACAAGTCCATTACCTAAAGTAGACTGCTCTGATGAAAGAAATATTGCGAGTGCGGGCAGGCATTTATCCCCGACATTTTAACGGATGCTAATACGAAAGATCGATTGCGCGATTTCCGCTAATACCCTGGAATTAATCCCCAATCGACGGGATGAGTATCTCGTCAATCTTGGAGAGGCCGGGTCGTCTTCTATCCGATCCAGATTCCGGGCATATGGCTGGCGCGGTCGCCGACGAAATTTGGCCGCAGAAATTATTCTTCAGCCCTAGACACAACGCTGGGCTGCCTTACCTGAAACTTGACTTAGGGAGGGACCATCATGCGCGAATTCCGCCAGCGGGCGATATCGTTAGCGACTATCTTTGCCTTCGGGCTCTTTTCCATCACCATCGTTCAAGCCGCAGCGCCGCAGCCGGTTGAAGCCGAGCATGGAATGGTGGTGACTGCCCAGCATCTGGCGACGGATGTCGGCGTCGACGTGCTAAAGAGCGGCGGCAATGCCGTGGATGCCGCGGTTGCGGTCGGTTACGCCCTGGCTGTGGTCTATCCGACCGCCGGCAATATCGGCGGCGGCGGCTTCATGACCATCCGAACGAAGGACGGCAAGACCGCCTTCCTCGATTTTCGCGAGCGCGCACCGCTTGCCTCGACCAAGACCATGTATCTCGACGACAAAGGCAATGTCGTCAAAGGCGCAAGCACGGATGGCTATCTCGCCGTCGGTGTGCCGGGCTCCGTCATGGGCTTCGAGACTGCCCGCGAGAAATACGGCACCAAAACCCGCCAGGAACTGATGGCGCCGGCGATCCGCTACGCCAAGGAAGGCTTCACGCTGAACCAGGCGGACGCCGCCGAGCTGAACGAAGGCAAGAAATGGCTGTCACGCGATCCGGCGACAGCGGCGATCTTCACGAAGCCGAACGGCGCCCCCTTCTCCAGCGGCGATCGGCTGATCCAGCCCGACCTTGCCGCGGCCCTCGCCAGCATTTCGGAACAAGGCCCGGACGGCTTCTACAAGGGGCCGACCGCCGACGCGATCGTCAAGGCCAGCCACGACAAGGGCGGCATTCTGGCGAAGGAGGATTTCGAGCAATATAAGGTCCGCGAACTCGACCCGGTGAAATGCAATTACCGCGGCTATGAGATCATCTCCTCGCCGCCACCCTCTTCCGGCGGCGTGATCATCTGCGAGATTCTCAATGTGCTGGAAGGCTACCCGCTTTCCTATACCGGTTACGGCTCGGCCGACACCGTGCATCTCATGGTCGAGGCCATGCGCCACGCCTATGTCGACCGCAATTCCGCGCTCGGCGATCCCGATTTCGTCGACAATCCCGTCAGCAAACTGCTGGACAAGAACTACGCGAAGAAGATCCGCGACAGCATCGATCCCTATCGCGCCGGCGTCTCCAAGGATCTGATGCCGAAGGGCCTCGGCGAGAGCACGGAGACCACGCATTACTCGATCATCGACAATGACGGCAATGCGGTTGCCGTTACCTACACGCTGAATGGCTCCTTCGGCGCCGGCGTGGTCGCGCCCGGCACCGGCATCCTGCTCAACAACGAGATGGACGACTTCACCTCCAAGCCGGGGGTACCCAATCTCTACGGTCTGGTGCAGGGCGAGGCCAACGCCATCCAGCCGAAGAAGACGCCGCTTTCCTCGATGAGCCCGACGATCGTCGCCAAGGACGGCAAACCCTTCATGGTGATCGGCAGCCCCGGCGGCGCGCGCATCATCACCATCACGCTCGAAGCGATCGTGAACGTCATCGATTTCGGCATGGATATTCAGCAGGCGATCGATGCGCCGCGTGTCCATCATCAATGGCTGCCGGATAAGATCTACACCGAGCCCTACACGCTGTCTCCCGATACGATCAAACTGCTGACTGGCATGGGCTACAATGTCCAAATCGGCGGCAGTTGGCCGGTCTGGGGTCAGGCCGCCGGCATTCTCGTCGGCGGCAAGAGCCTCGGCCAAATCGCCGAGGGAGGCGGTGCCCGCTACAACGGCGCGATGGACAGCCGCGCCGGCTCCGGTCTTGCCGAAGGCTATTGAGCGTCAACCGATCTTGGCAAGTTCGGCCAGCACAGTCTCATAAGGCGTGGCGGCAATGACGTGTTCATTGACGCCAGCCGGTTCGAAGTCGATCCAGCCGGAGTTGAAGCTTTCGATCATCTCGATGCGCGGCTCCGGCCAGGCAGCCCCCTGAGCCTTGAAACGCTCCTCCCATTCAGTGCGTGGGATAGGCTTGGCGATGACTGGACGACCGATTGCCTGGCCGATCAGCGTCGCGATTTCGATCTGGGTATAGCGTTTCGGCCCTTCGATCTCGATCACCCGGCGGCCGGTCCAGCGCTCGGCCATCGTCCGGGCCGCAATGGCGCCGATATCGGAGGTGGCGATCATCGCATAGGGCTTGTCGAGCGGCGCCAGATAGCTCGGCATGTCGCCGGTCTCGCGCGCCGGTGCCATATCCCACGACGAATTCTCCATGAACCACGCCGGCCGCAGCATGGCGACCGACATGGCCAACGGCGCCAGCGCCTCTTCCAGCATGTGCACCTGGGTGATGAGCCCGAGGCCGGAGGTACGCTGGCCGCCGATCGACGACAGCATCACCACCTTACCCGGCTGCGCGCGCTTTATGGCGGCCGCCTGCGCTGCGGCATCCCTGCGGGCGCTCGGAAAACCCGGATCGGGTGCGAAATTCGGCGAGGCCATGACGAAGACGCCTTCGGTGCCGTCAAAAGCCCGCGCGAGCGCATCGGCATCATCGAACGTGGCGAGGGCAACTTGCGCGCCGAGCCTTTCCCATTCCGCACCTTTCGCCCGGTCGCGAACGACGGCCCGGACCTTATGCCCGGCGTTCATGAGCGCGCGTGCGGTCGTGCCACCGACCTTGCCGGTGACGGCAGTGATTGCAAACATGATCTTCTCCATGAGGATTTGGTTAGGTGTCGGAAGCCAGACAGTCCGGAGTGGCCGGCGTCGAAAATCGCTGGCGTTCGCGCGGCGAGTGCCATGGAATCGCCAGACGCTATGGCGGTCTCCGGTTTGGCTTCGGAAACCTTTATGCAACAGCATGCGGCGTGACTTAAGTGCCGTTATGTCAGCTTATTCATGACGTGAAATCAACAATTGAAACACAGCATCTTACGCGGGAAAATCGACCGTGATCGACGCTACCACCGCTGCACTTGGCGTACGTTCATCTGGCATTCATCGGCTGTGACATTCCTGCCCGCCTGCGTCGTTTTTTCCATTTCGATCAATAAGATTTGCAAATTCGGATATAGTCATCCCGCCTGAGCGGGCGTATACCAGCCCTCGTTCCAATCGGCCTTTGCGCCGTCACCAGACTTGCGGTTCTGTCTTTGGACCCCACCGCACCATCGAGAGCGATCCCCGACAATGTCGGACCAGATTTTCCAGGCCGCCCCAACCCGGCGGGCCGCACCTAATTTTCGTGTAATCGCGCTTATCGTAGCAAGCGCCATGTTCATGGAGCAGCTAGACGCGACCGTGCTCGCCACCGCGCTACCGACCATGGCGAGAGATTTCGGCGTCAGCGCGCCGGCGATGAGTATCTCGCTGACATCCTATCTGCTCAGCCTCGCGATCTTCATTCCCGCCAGCGGCGCCATCGCAGACCGCTTCGGATCGCGCACCGTCTTCCGATACGCCATCGCGGTTTTCGTCGTCGGCTCGCTTCTGTGCGCGCAGTCGCCGAACCTGTTCTTCCTCGTGATCGCGCGGCTGCTGCAGGGTCTCGGCGGCGCGATGATGCTGCCGGTTGGCCGCTTGGTGCTGATGCGCAGCGTCGCCCGCAAAGACATGGTCAACGCCATGTCCTGGCTGCTGATCCCGGCGCTTGTCGGCCCCATTCTCGGCCCGCCGGTCGGCGGCATGTTCGTGACCTATCTCGACTGGCGCTGGATCTTCTACATCAACGTGCCGATCGGCATTATCGGCTTTATCCTGGTGTCGATGTTCATCGAAGAGGTGAAAGGGCCGCGCAATGGCCGCTTCGACCTTTCGGGCTTCATCCTGTCAGGCATCTCGCTCGGCTCGCTGCTCTTCGGTTTCGAAATGTCGAGCCGCGAGGGTGAAGGCTATCTGGCCGTCTTCCTGATTTCCACCGGCCTGCTGTTCGGCATCGCCTATCTGCGCCATGCCCGCAAGCATCCCTCGCCGATCATGGATTTCTCGCTGATGAAGGTGCCGACTTTCCGCACCTCGGTCATCGCCGGCTCGCTGACACGCATCAGCCAGGGCGCCCATCCCTTCCTCATCCCGCTGATGCTGCAGCTCGGCTTCGGCCTGTCGGCCGCTACGGCCGGCCAGATCGCCATTGCGACCGCGCTCGGCTCCATGGCCATGAAGCCCCTGCAGGTGCGCATCCTTCGGACGCTCGGCTTCCGCACAGCCCTCATCGTCTTCGGTCTGATCGGCACGCTCGGCTACGGAATGTGCGCCATCTTCCAGCCGAATTGGCCGTTGCCGGTCATCTTCGTGATCCTGTTCTTCTGCGGCTTCTTCATGTCGTTCCAGTTCACGGCCTACAACACGATCGCTTATGACGAGATCGAACGTGACCGGATGAGCATCGCGACCAGCTTTTATTCGACCTTCCAGCAGTTGATGCTCTCGCTCGGCATCTGCGTCGCCGCTCTTGCCCTGCACGGCTCGATGCAGTTCCGCGACCATGCGAAGGCCGAGATGATCGACTTCTCCGTCGCCTTCATCGTCGTCACGGCCATTGCGCTGCTCGCGGTGATCTGGAACGCCAGCTTTTCGCGTACCGCCGGCACGGAGATCAGCGGCCACCGCAAGAAGTCGGCAGAGGATGCACTCGGGGAGCACTGAGCTCCTCGAGCAAGATGCAAAAAAGGCCGGGCTAACCCGACCTCTTCCTCCATCGCCTCAACGATCGATGCCAGTACATCCGTGGTCAAAGACCGGAAGCAAATCCTTACAGGGATTCAAGCTGGTCAGCCGACATCTTGCCCGAACGCTTGTCCTTGACGAGCTCGTAGGAGATCTTCTGGCCGTCACGCAGCGTGCTCATTCCAGCGCGTTCAACCGCGGAAATATGCACGAAGACATCCGTTGCGCCATCATCAGGCTGAATGAAACCAAAACCCTTGGTAGCATTGAACCACTTTACAGTACCTGTGCTCATAACAATGACCTTTCAATCACTCATATAGAGATCGCATCCAGACAACCGCCCGGTGCAGTAGACCGATTTTGAGGAGGGAAGTTCGTCAATGTCGCGCAGAGTGCGGCGATGCAAAGTTCATTCACCAATATCGATGCACAGCTTATAGTGGATGGCTAGATGTGCCACAAGGAGAAACATGAGAAATATCGAAAATGGCTAGATATTTCGCATAAATCGGCTCGTGTGACATAAAATTATCGTTCGGTGAGGATCGAATTCGGATAGCCCTTTTGGAGCTGTTTCCGAGTTTTTTGCGCCATCCCATATAGAAATAACCGGCGCTTCTCTTTTTATCCCGGTTCCGGTGATGCAGTTCCGCCGTATTTCCTGTGAGCGCCAGAATTAACGCTAGCAATATGGATACCACCCGATGCAGGATGGTACTTCCCTCCAGTGGAAGCGGATGACTACCCGCTCAAATCCATAGGAAACGCCAACGCCGACACAAACCATGGAGGCCAAGATGGCGCCCAACAAAGACAATCTGTTCGGATCCAAGAAAGAGGCATCGCTAGTCAAGTCCAACCAGCTCGACTCTACCGTCAAGGAAATTCTCGCCAGCGAACAGATGAACCGCGAACGCAAAACGGCACGCCTGCGCGAACTGCGTCTCGAGAAGGAGGCGCTGCAGCCGCCACCGGAACCGAAGGCAAAGGCCAAACGAAAGACGACGAAGGCACAAGAATAGGCAAAGTTTGTTCCATCGATGGCTTGTTTCAGCGGCTGACGTTGCGCTTTCTGTGAACACTGCCTCCACGGGCAGCGCATTGAACTAGCGGAGGCTTCCGCCCTACATAGCGACCAAGTGCGCAACCCATCCTGGAGCATCAACATGGTCGCCGGCATTCACCACATCACGCTCATCACTCGCAAGGTGCAGGCGAATGTCGATTTCTACGCCGGTTTTCTCGGCCTGCGGCTGGTCAAACGCACCGGCGGCTTCGAAGACGCAACGCAGTTGCACCTCCTCTATGGCGACGCCAAGGGCACGCCCGGTTCGCTCGTAACCTTTCTTGTTTGGGAAGACGGCTCTCCCGGTCGTGCGGGCGTCGGTCAAGTCGGCGAAATCTCGCTCGCGATCGATCCCACAAGCATCGGCTTCTGGCTGACACGCGCCCTGAGCGCAGGGTTGAAACCGGAAGGCCCTTCCGAGGAATTCGGCGAACCGGTTCTGCGGTTGAAGGATCCGGATGGCGTCATCGTCAAATTGGTCGGAACCACTGCCCTGCAGGCGACGGCTCCCTGGACGAGCGATTCCATCCCGCAGGAGCACGCCATCCGCCGCATTCGGGGCGCTACGCTTTTCAGCGAGACGCCGGAGGAGACGCAAGCAATCCTGGTCGATCACTTCGACTACCGGCCGTTGGCAATCAGCGGAGCGATCAGCCGGCTCGTCTCGGAGCCTGGCGATATCCTCGACATCCGCGATGCACGCGGCTTCTGGGCCAGCGCCCCGGGCACGGGCACGGTCGATCACGTCGCCTTTCGCGCCACTGATGATGCCGAATTGCAGTCTGTTCGCACCGCGCTACAGGCTATCAACTCCTTGCCGACGGCGATGCATGATCGCAAATATTTCCGCTCGCTCTACGTCCGCGAGCCCGGCCGCATCCTGTTCGAACTCGCAACGGATGCGCCTGGCATGTTGATCGACGAGGACGAGGCAACGCTCGGCACGCGCCTCTTCGCCCCTGGTGACAGTCCGGCGCTTTTGGCCGAGCTGAACGTCGTGCTGCCGCAATTCTCCATGCCCGGCGACCCCCGCGTCATCTATCGCGATCTGCCCTTCATCCATCGCTTCTTCACGCCCGAGCAGCCGAATGGCAATATTTTCATTTTGCTGCACGGCTCCGGCGCCAACGAAACGACGATGCTGCCGATCGCCCACAAGATCGATGCAGATGCCACATTACTGACGGTGCGCGGCCGTGCGCTCGAGGAAGGTGCGCCGCGCTGGTTTCGCCGCAATGGCCCCATGATCTTCGATCAGGCCGATATCGCAAGCGAAGCCGAAGCCTTCGCCGCCTTTATTGACGGCGCGATTCATGCCTACGGGCTCGATCCGAACCGCATCGTCTATATCGGCTATTCGAACGGCGCCAATCTGCTGAACGCCATGCTGTCGCTCCACCCACATCTCATTCGCCGCGCCGTGCTTCTGCGCTCCATGGCCGCGCTCACCGATCCGCCGCCGGCGGACATGTCGGACGCCGATGTGCTTGTTATCGCAGGTGAGAAAGACATGTACGGCCCATACGCCCAGCCCCTTGCTGCGCGCCTGCGGAACGACGGCGCAAAGGTCGAGCTTGAGACTGTTCCCGCTGGTCACGAGCTTGACGATGCCGACGTGCCAGTCATTCAGGCGTGGTTGAGATAAAACACCTTCTCCCCAGCGGGGACCGTTGCAAAATTCTTCAGTTCGCAAATGTTCCTGGAACGTCTCCGATTCTTTTGCAGAACAATATGGAATCGAAGTGCGAACCATTCGTCCAAGCGTCGAATTATGCAACGGTCCCCAGCGGGGAGAAGGTGTTGTTACAACAGGCCTTTCGCGATCATCATACGCGCGGACCTTTGTATCTCCTTCTTAAGAGACGAAGGATCAGCCCTTGAACGTATATTGCGCAATCGACTCCGGCTTCATCTCGATCGAGAAGCCTGGCAGGTTTGGCGGCATATAGGCGGCGTCGCGGATTACGCAGGGGTCGACGAAATGTTCGTGCAGGTGGTCGACATATTCGATCACGCGGCCGTCCTTGGTGCCGGAAACGGCGATATAGTCGATCATCGATAGATGCTGCACATATTCGCAGAGCCCGACACCGCCGGCATGTGGCCAGACGGGCAGACCATATTTCGCGGCCACGAGCAGCACGGACAAGACTTCGTTCAGCCCGCCCATGCGGCAGGAATCGATCTGCACGATGTCGATCGCGCCTTCGGCGATGAACTGCTTGAACATGATACGATTCTGGCACATCTCCCCGGTCGCCACCTTTACGGGGCCGATCGCCTGGCGGATCTTGCGATGGCCGGCGACGTCGTCTGGGCTAGTCGGCTCCTCGATGAAGAAGGGTTTCGCAAAGGCAAGCTTTTGGACCCAATCGATCGCCTGGCCGACTTCCCAGACCTGGTTGGCATCGATCATCAGATAGCGATCGGGACCAATCACCTCGCGGGCGATGGTAAGACGGCGGATATCGTCTTCCAGATCGCGGCCGACCTTCATTTTCACATGGTTGAAACCGGCATCGATTGCCTCCTGGCATAGACGGCGCAGCTTGACATCGTCATAGCCGAGCCAGCCCGCAGACGTCGTGTAGCAGGCATAGCCTTCGCGCTCGAGGGTGGCGATACGTTCCGCCTTGCCGACTTCCGCCTTCTTCAAGATGGCGACGGCTTCGTCGCGGGTCAAAACGTCGGTCAGGTAGCGATAGTCGACGATATCGGCGATGCGCTCCGCATCCATCTCGGCCACCAGCCGCCAGACCGGTTTGCCGGCTTCCTTGGCGAGCAGGTCCCAGACAGCGTTGACGACGGCGCCGGTGGCGAGATGCATCGCGCCCTTCTCCGGGCCGATCCAGCGAAGCTGGCTGTCGCTCGTCAGATGCCGCCAATATTTGCCGGGATTTTCCAGCACGGTGGCAAGCTCGGTGCCCACGACCAGATGCCGCATCGCCTCGATCGCCATGCAGCAGATGTCGTTGCCGCGACCGATGGTAAAGGTCAGGCCATGGCCTTCGAGGCCCGGCTTGTCGGTATCCAGAATGACGTAGGCAGCGGAATAATCCGGATCTGGGTTCATCGCGTCCGAGCCGTCAAGGCTCTGCGAGGTCGGAAAGCGCAGGTCGAATACACGGAGGTTGGTAATGCGCGTCATGGGAAAACTCCTTTTAATTCTGTCGGGCGATCTCTCGGACACTCACCCGAGGTCGAACTCTTCCCAGATCGCCGCATTATGCTCGCCGACATGCGGGGCTGCACGTTCGAATTTTGGCCGCTGCCCGTCGATACGAACCGGCGAGCGCGTGGTGCGCACGGAAATGCCGTCCTCGCGACCGACGGTCTGCAGCATATCAAGCACGCCAAATCCCTCACTCTGCAACAGCTCCGGCCAGTTCAGCACCTTGGCACACCAGATATCAGCCGGCTCCAGGATTGCCAGCCAGTCATCCACGGTACCAGTGGCAATCCGCGCCGAGATCAGCGCCTTGATGTCATCGCGCGCCGTGAACCAGCTTTTCGGATCGTCGCGGTAGGGCGCGAGTTCATCCATGCCAAGCAGATCGGCGAGCTTCGAAATCGGTGTCATGGCAATGGCGAGATAGCCGTCGGCAGCGGGATAAACGCCATAGGGCGCGGAGAGATAGGCATGGGCGCTGCGGAATCCAGAGCGTTGGGGCAGCTTGTTGCCGCTATTCATGTGAACAGTCAGCACCTCTACCTGCAGATCGACCAGCGCCTCCAGCAGGCTCGTTTCCACCAGCCCGCCTTTGCCGGTGACGCCGCGGCGCACCAGCGCTGCCAGAATGCCTTGAGCCGCCGCCGCACCCGCCAGCATGTCGCCGATCGCCAGGCCGAACGGCAGAGGCCCCTGCCCCTCGTCGCCGTTTAGCCACATGACGCCGGAGCGCGATTGCGCCAACAAATCCTGCCCCGGACGCGACACCCAGGGACCTTCATCACCGTAGCCGCTGATCGAGCAATAGACGAGGCGCGGATTGATCTCCTGCGCCGCCGGATAATCCAACCCAAGCCGCTCGATCACCCCCGGCCGGAAATTCTGCACCAGGACATCAGCCTTGGAGATCAGCTTGCGCAGCGCCTGCATGTCGCGCTCACTCTTCAAATCGATCGCTAGGCTTTCCTTCGAACGATTGATTGCGTGGAAAATGGTCGAATCGCCGCTCTCGGTATCGCTGAGATAAAGCCCTCGCGAGAGATCGCCGCTTTCCGGCCGCTCGATCTTGATGACCCGGGCGCCGAGATCCATCAGTCTGAGGGTGCAATAGGGTCCGGACAGGAACTGGCTCATATCCACGACCACCAGGCCGGCCAACGGCAATTCCTTCTCCACCACCATGACTATTTCCGCTTCCTAGCATCGATCCGGCAGGCGGCGCATCCCCGCTTCGGCAGATTTTCGCCCGCCGAATCCCCTGCGTCCCGCGCCTCACTTTTCTTATGTGAATAGTATTTTCACATATGGATGATTTTTGCAAATGAAAAGAGGCGCCCTGGTCACGCGATCCTTCAGCGAAGACCGCGCGAAAATGCGCTATAGCTTTCGCACCAATTCGGATTGTTGGAAGGAGACTTGAGATGACGACAGTCAAATTGCTCGATGATGCGGAGATCGAGGCGATCCCGGCGGTGAAGGCCGTTTTCGATGACATTCGCGCCGTCAGAAAATCCGATTTCGTCAATAATTTCTGGCGCGGCCTCGCCAATGATCCGGCACTTTTGAAGCGCACCTGGGAAGGGCTGAAGGCGGTGATGATGGCTGACGGCACGCTCGATCCGCTGGTGCGCGAGATGATCTATATCGCCGTGTCCACCGCCAACGGCTGCACCTACTGCGTCCACTCCCACACCGCCGCCGCCAGGGCAAAAGGCATGACGGATGCACAGCATGGCGAATTGCTGGCCGTCATCGGCCTTGCCGGACAGACGAACCATTTGGTGACGGCGATGCAGATCCCCGTCGATCCGGAATTCGACGTCAGCCGTCGCTGATCTCACAAAAAACCCGCCGGTATAGTCCGGCGGGTTCCCTGATAAATCATGCGCTGTTTCTTATCGGTCTGACTGTTCCGCGGTCTGGCTCTCCGCAACGACGGCGGCGACATCGACACCGTTGTTGACGACCAAGAGACGCTTGCGGACGAGAACGCCCATGACCCGGGCGGCGGTCGAAAAGGTCATCGTGTCGAGAGGACCTTCGCCTTCCCAGGGCTTGGTCAACCGTTCCGTAACGGCCGAGACGATGTTGTTGGGCACGATGTCGGTGCATTCACGCATGGCTTCGAAAACGACGCTAACGGGAATAATCTTCCCTTCGAACATCACGATCGGTTCAGTGACTTCTGTGTCCCATTCCTCGAAAGCATAGAGCGCTTCCCTGAAGAGCTGCTGCAAAGTAATGGGGGCATGACCCTCATGAAGGGGCGGCAAGGCATTGCTCATGTCTGTCTCCTTTCAAGTGGAAGTCCGGCGCATAATTTGAAAAACTATCCGGTCTCTCGCAGAGAGGCCTACGCGCTGCTTCTGAATTTGGCGCACCCCGAACGCATTTGATCGGACAAGCGGCGCGGCAAACCATTTCTGACCGGCGCAACGCGGGATAACACGAAATGTTCCCACCGGTCACTTAACTTGATCGAGTCTATAGATTAATCCCGGCTTGAAAAGCCTCTTTCGAAACTTTCTGCGATTCCCTATATTTTTGAATGGTTTCGCCGTAGTCTGACTAGACACCAATCCCTGGAAGAGACGCGAATCCCTTCCTCGGCAACGAAAGGACAGCCATGAGCAACGATCATGAACACGATCATGGCGAGCACCACGAGCCGATCGATTGGCGCGAGCATGGCGTCAAAATCATCCCCGGCAATGCGCTCGATCCGAACACAGCGCAGACGCCGGGCATGAACCGGGCCACCGCCATCAATCATGCCCGCGCGGGCGCCGAGAAGATCTGGGCCGGAACGGTGACGATCCACGCCAACGCCAAGACCGGCGCACATCATCACGGCGATCTTGAAAGCATCATCTATGTCGTCAAGGGCAAGGCGCGGATGCGCTGGGGCGAGAACCTAGAATTCGTCGCCGAAGCCGGCCCCGGCGATTTCATCTTTGTGCCACCCTTCGTGCCGCATCAGGAGATCAACGCCAGCCGCGACGAGACGCTGGAATGCGTCCTCGTCCGCTCCGGGCAGGAGCCTGTCGTCGTCAATCTCGATATCGAACCGGTGGAAAAGCCGGAAGAAGTGCTCTGGAAAGACCCGATCCATCGCTGATTTGCGCAATTTCGATGCATTCGAAATCCGCATTGCACAAAAATCTACTATCTCTATAGAAAATTAGTTCACGATCCGCCGTACGCTAAAAAGAGTTTTTCAGAAGTGCTGCGCACAACAAATGATCCTGCTTCGCGTGACCCACAACCGTCTGAGATGATCCATGTGGTCAACGAGACAATGGCGTCTCAATCACATGGAACAGGATTTCCCATGACGAAAAAGTCTTCTGAAGGTCTAACTGCGCAGCGCTTCTCGCGCCGGACTGGCCTTGCAGCTCTCATCGCCTCCGCTGTCGCCGTCTTCGGCTTGACGGCAGCCGCCCCTTCCTTTGCCGCCGACAAGACGATCAAGGTCGGCATCATGAGCGGCGAAGATGAAGACGTCTGGCGCGTCGTCACCGCGGAAGCCGCCAAGAAGGGCCTGAAGATCGAGACCGTGGCCTTCAACGACTACACCCAGCCGAATGAAGCGTTGGAGCGCGGCGAAGTCGACGCCAACGCCTTCCAGCATCAACCTTATCTCGACAACCAGATCAAGCAGCACGGCTATCATATCGTCCGCGTCGGCTATACCGGCGTCTGGCCGATCGGCCTCTACACCAAGAAATACAAGACCGTTGCGGATCTGCCGAAGGGCGCGGTCATCGGTGTGCCGAACGACCCGTCCAACGAGGGCCGCGCGCTACGGGTGCTGCAGAACCAAGGCGTCATCAAGCTCAAGGACGGCACCGGCATTCTCGCCACCACCGCCGACATCGTCGAAAACCCGAAGAACGTCGAGATCAAGGAACTCGATGCCGGAATCGTCGGCCGCTCGATCGACGATCTCGACGCCGCCGTCGTCAACACCGACTGGGCGCTGAAAAGCGGGCTTTCGCCGAAGGACCGCATTGCCCAGGAGCCGATCGACGGCAATCCCTACCGCAACTTCATCGCCGTCAAGCAGGGCAGCGAGAATGAGTCCTGGGTGAAGACCCTGGTCGCCTCCTACCAGAACGATACGGTCAAGGCCGAGTTCGACAAGGTCTACAAGGGCACGGGTCTCAGCGCCTACTAACACCAATTCAGCGGCGGGGGCAGCGCTGAGCGCCTGGGCGGCCGGGGCATTCCTGCTCGGGTCGCCTTCGGTGTTTTCCGACAGGATGCGACATTCTCCAAACGATCTCCCCCCTTGTGGGGAAGATGTCACGAAGTGACAGAGGGGGATGCCAGAAGTGCGGCACATTCAAGGGCCGCTTTTTGCAAAGAGAACCACCATGAATCCCTTCATCCCAGCCATAGCCATTAAAGGACATACTCCGCCCGGTAGATCAGAGAGCGATGAGATCGTCCGCCTCGTCAATGTCCGGCGCCGTTTCGGTACGAACCCCGCGCTCGACGGCATCTCGCTTGCGGCCCGCCGCGGCGAGATCGTCGGCATTATCGGTCGCAGCGGCGCCGGCAAGTCAACGTTGATCCGTTGCTTGAACGGGCTGGAGCGCGCCGATAGCGGCGAAATCCATATCGAAGGGCGTGATATAGCCGGCCTGTCGGAAAACGAGTTGCAGCCGCTGCGCCGCCGCATCGGCATGATCTTCCAGCATTTCAATCTGCTTTCGGCAAAAACGGTCGAAGGCAATGTCGCCCTGCCGCTGAAGATCGAAGGTGTTGCCAAGGCGGAGCGGCTGGCGCGGGCCCGCGAGCTGCTCGAACTCGTCGGTCTTGCCGACAAGGCGAAGGCCTATCCTTCGGCTCTCTCGGGCGGACAGAAGCAGCGTGTCGGCATCGCCCGAGCGCTGGCCGCCCGCCCCGCTCTTCTCCTCTCAGACGAAGCCACCTCCGCGCTCGATCCCGAGACGACACGATCGATCCTGACGCTGCTGAAGGATATCAACCGCAAGCTCGGCCTGACCATCCTGCTGATCACCCATGAGATGGAAGTGGTGCGCTCGATCGCCGATCGCGTCGCCGTTGTCGATGCCGGTAAGATCGTCGAAGAAGGCCCGGTCTGGCAAATCTTCGCCAATCCGCAGACCGAGATCACCGCAAGCCTGCTCAGCATCATCCGCCCGCAACTTCCTGAGCATATTGCGGAGCGCCTGTCGCAGACGTCGGGTGTCGAGGCGATACTGAGCGTCGATCTCGCCGGCCCGGCCGCGCAAGGCGCGCTTTTCGCCGAGCTTTCGGCGGCGCTGCCGCATTCCTTCCGGCTCGTGCATGGCGGCATTGATCATATTCAGAACGAGCCCGTCGCCCGCTTCTTCATCGCCGTGCCGACACGCGATGCAGCACTGCCGGCACGGGTGACTGATTTTCTGACGGCCCGGTCCGCCCGGGCGGAGGTTTTAGGTTATGACAACTGACATCATCCTCGGCCTGCTCTGGCGCTCATTCTGGGAAACTGTCTGGATGACCGGAGCATCCGGCCTGATCTCGCTCGTCATCGGCCTGCCGCTCGGCCTCGCCCTGGTCGTCACCAGCCGCGACGGCATTGCCGAACAACTCACCGTCAACAGCATCCTCGCAGCGCTGGTCAACGGCTTCCGCGCCGTGCCTTTCATCATCCTGTTGATCGCCTTGATCCCGCTGACACGGCTGATCGTCGGCACCGCACTCGGCACGACTGCGGCGATCGTGCCGCTCACCATCGCAGCAATTCCCTATTACGCCCGCATCGCCGAAGTCTCGTTGCGCGAGGTCGATCGTGGCCTGATCGACGCCGTGCGCGCCATGGGCGGCAACCGCTGGACCATCATCCGCGAAGTGCTCGTACCGGAAGCCCTGCCCGGCATCGTCGCGGGCTTCACCGTGACGCTGGTGACCCTGATCGGCGCCTCGGCCATGGCCGGCACCATCGGCGGTGGCGGCCTCGGCGATCTGGCGATCCGTTATGGCTACCAGCGCTTTGAGACCGGCGTGATGATCGCGGTCGTCATCGTGCTGATCGTCTTGGTCTGCGGCATGCAATGGCTCGGCGACCGCCTCGTCGCCAAGCTCGATCATCGTTAGGACGAGCGCTTATTCGTGATGACGGAATGCGGCTGCCGGATGACTTGACGGCAGCCGCCCATCGCCGCGGCCAAACAATTTCTGGCGTAACGTCCCCTCGGCATAATCCGTCTTGAACAGCCCGCGTTCCTGCAACACGGGAATGACGAGATCGACGAAATCGCGCAGGCTTTCCGGCGCGACCGTCCGTGCCAGATTGAAGCCGTCAACGCCGCCCTCTTCCACCCAGACCTGCAAGCAATCGGCAATCTGCTCAGGCGAGCCGACCATCGGCTTCTGACGGCTGCCGAGCACCATCTGGTCGATGATCTGCCGTGGCGTCATCGCCGGCTTGCCGCTGACAACGGCAAGCGCCGATTGATTGGCATTGGTGGTCTTCTGCTCGATCGGCTCGTCCAGGCCGAACTTGGAAAGATCGATGCCGATCGAGCTGGAATAATGCGCGAGCGACGCCTCGACGCTGGCATGCCGGCGATAGTCCTCCAACTTGTCCTCGGCTTCCTTCTCCGTCCGCCCGACGACGACGGTGATGAGATTGAGGATGCTGAGATCATCGGCTTGTCGGCCGAAGTGAACGGCCCGTTGCCGAAGCGCCTCCGTCAGTGGCCTTGCGCCCTGCAGCGTCGGGCTCGCGATGAAGACGCATTCGGCATGGCGCGCGGCAAAATCCTGCCCGCGCGCCGAAGCGCCAGCCTGAAACAGCAACGGCGTGCGCTGCGGCGACGGTTCGCTCAGGTGAATGCCATCCATCCGATAATGGCTACCCTCGTGCCGGACGGCCCACACCTTGGACGGATCGGCGAAGAGCCTACCCACCTTGTCGCGCTTGACGGCATCATCGTCCCAGCTTCCCTCCCAGAGCTTATAGACGACCTCCAGGTACTCTTCGGCGGCATCATACCGAGCATCGTGATCCGGCTGGCGCTCCATGCCCATGCTGCGGGCAGCACTATCAAGATAGCCGGTCACGATATTCCAGCCGATGCGGCCCTTGGTCAGATGATCCAGCGTCGACATGCGCCGTGCAAAGAGAAAAGGCGGCTCGTATGTCGTGTTGACGGTAACGCCGAAGCCAAGATGTTTGGTCACATAGGCCATGGCCGACAATGGGATGATCGGGTCGTTGACCGGTATCTGCGCCGCCGTCCGGATCGAGGTCTCGGGGCTGCCCTTATAGAGATCGTAGACACCGACGACATCTGCCAGGAAAACGCCGTCGAGCTTGCCGCGTTCGGCCGTGCGCGCGAAATCCACCCAGTAGTCGAGGTCGGTATAGTTCAACGCAGTATCGCGCGGATGCGTCCAGAGGCCGTGATTGATGTGCCCGACGCAGTTCATATCGAAGGCATAGATCCGCATCGGCTTCATGGCCTTGTCCTCAACTCTCGACGTCATCGTCCTGCCTGTTCCTTGACTGATCGCAAAAGACCCGGAGTTTCACAATATTTGGAAGTGCGTTGCGGGGGATGCCGCAAATCCGGAATTTTATATCTCTATATTTTCTATCAATTTTACAATGATTAATACGGACCGGCTGCATCGTCAGCGGTTAAAGATCATTTCGCAACACCACGCCGGGGGAAACATGACCATCAACAGACGCAATTTCTTGACCACCACAGCCGTCGCTGTTTTTGCCGCGACTTTCGGTTCTTATGCAAGTGCCGCAGATGTAACGCTCAATATTGGCTATCAGCCGATCGTCGAGCCGTCGCGCGTACCGCAGGCCGACGGTGAATATGACAAGGCAACCGGCGCCAAGATCAGTTGGCATAAATTCGACAGCGGCGCCGATGTCGTTGCCGCCATCGCCTCGGGCTCGATCGATATCGGCTATGTCGGCTCCTCGCCACTTGCCGCCGCCGCCAGCCGCGAACTGCCGATCGAGACCATCTTCGTCGTCGGCAACATCAGCGACGCGGAAGCGCTCGCAGTCAAGGGCATAGACAAGCCGGAGGATTTGAAAGGCAAGAAGATCGCGACACCTTTCGTCTCCACCTCGCATTACAGCCTGCTGACCGCGCTGAAGCATTGGAACATCGATCCGAAATCGATGCAAATCCTCAACCTGCGCCCGCCTGAAATCGCCGCCGCCTGGGAGCGCGGCGATCTTGATGGCGCCTATGTCTGGGATCCGGTGCTGTCGCAAATCAAGAAGAACGGCAAGGTCCTCGCGACATCAGGAGATGTGGCAAAATGGGGTGGCCCGACCTTCGACGCCTGGATCGTGAGCAAAAAATTCGCAGACGCTCATCCCGACGCCGTGACCGGTTTCGTTCAGGTCACCGGCAAGGCCTATGCTTCCTACCGCGCCGATCCGGCGAGCTGGAGCGCGTCGTCGCCGCAAGCCGCCGCGATCGCCAAGCTCACCGGTGCAAAGCCGGAAGAGGTGCCGGAACTGCTGAAAGGCTATTATTTCCCGACGCTCAAGGAGCAGGCGAGCGCCGAATTTCTCGGCGGCGGCACGACGACCGCGATCGCCCAGACATCTGCCTTCCTGCTGGAACAAGGCAAGGTCCCCGCCGTGCTGAAAGACTATGCACCCTACGTCAACGCCAAATTCGTCACCGATGCGGCGAAGGCCGGCCTCTGATTCACGCGTTCGGCGCAGACCGGAGTTTTCCGGCCTGCGCCCATTCACTGGAGTACCCGCGCATGAGCATCCTGTCCCTGCAATCCATTTCGCTGAACTTTCCGGGCGGCCGTCGGGGGCAGAATAGCCATCGCGTGCTCGATAATCTGACACTGCATATTGCCTCCGACGAATTCGTCACAGTCATCGGCCGTTCCGGTTCAGGCAAGACCAGCTTGCTCAATCTAGCCGCTGGCTTTCTGACGCCTTCCGAAGGGCGCATCCTCGTCGACGGCAAGGAGATCGAAGGGCCGGCCGCCGACCGGGCTGTCGTCTTTCAGGATGATGCGCTTTATCCCTGGCTGAATGCTCGCGACAACATCGCCTTTCCTTTACGCCTGCACGGCGTGCCGAAAGAGGAGCGCCGCCGCCGCGCCGATGCTTTGCTCGCCAAAGTCGGTCTCGACGGCGCCGGTGACCGCAACATTTGGGAACTATCTGGCGGCATGCGCCAGCGTGTCGGCATCGCCCGCGCGCTAGCCTCCGATCCGCGTTTTCTGCTGATGGACGAACCGCTCGGCGCACTGGATGCCCTGACCCGCACGCGCATGCAGCAATTCCTGCTGAAGGTCTGGTCGGAGAGCGGCACAGGCGCGCTGTTGATCACACACAGCATCGACGAAGCCCTGATCCTTGCCACCCGCGTCATCACCCTGGCGCCGAATCCCGGACGCATCACCGCCGATATCCCGCTTTCCTTCGGCAAGCGTTACCTTGCCGGCGAGCCGCTTGCCGAGATCAAAGCTTCGGCTGAATTCAAAAGGCTGCACGATGAGTTGACCGGCCTGATCCACGACGAGACTGAGGAGGAGGCCGCGTGACCGCCGATATCGAAAAAATCGCAGCCATTGACACCCAATCCGACGCAGGGACTACTGGCAAAACCAGCTCGTCCAGCTCGACGCTGTGGATTTCGCTTGCAACTGTCCTGGCGCTATTGGTGATCTGGGCGGTCGCAGCGGCCTATGGCATCGTCTCGCCGGTCTTTCTCCCCTCGCCCTGGACCGTCGCGAAGGCGATTTACACGCTGAACACTGCCGGCTTTGTCGATTCGACGCTGGCCGAACACGCATTCGCCAGCCTGTTCAGGATTTTTGGCGGCCTCGCCGTTTCGCTGGTGATCGGCATTCCCGCCGGGCTGGCGATTGCCACCAGCCGCATCGGCAAAGGCATCCTTGACCCGATCGTCGAATTCTTGCGACCGCTTCCGCCGCTCGCCTATCTGCCGCTGATCATCATCTGGGTCGGTATCGGCGAAGCCTCGAAGATCACCGTCATCGCGCTCGCCATGCTGCCGCCCATCATTCTATCGACTGCCGCCGGCGTGAAAGCCGCGCCTGTCGACTATATCAATGCGGCCCGCTCCTTCGGCGCCGGCAGAGCGCAGGTGTTGCGCCATGTCGTCCTGCCGGGCGCCATCCCGTCGATCCTCACCGGCATCCGCATCGCGCTCGGCGCCGGCTGGTCCACGCTCGTCGCGGCCGAACTGGTCGCAGCCACACAGGGCCTCGGCTTCATGATCCAGTCGGCGGCGCAGTTTCTGGTGACCGACATCGTCATCAGCGGCATCATCGTCATCGCGCTGATTGCCTTCCTGTTCGAAATCGGCGTCCGGCTGATTGAACGCCGCTTCGTACCTTGGTCAGCTCATCGCTGAGCCGATCGTCAAAGCTGACCCTACTGCTGTCCAGCCACCGGCACGACGGAATTCTGCCGCGCGTCGAGATTGAGCATAGGCACCGAGGCATTCGGCAGCATGGTGGTCGGCAATTGCCCGTTCCATTTTTCCGCCTGAGTGAGGAAGATCAGGTTGGGATTGTCACGCAACGCGTCGCCGCGCGCCTTGATCGCTTTTGCCTCCGCATCTCCACGGAGCTGGATCGCCTGTGCATCGGCTTCCGCCTGCAGCCGCACGGCGTCGGCCTGAGCCTGCGCATCGGCGCGGCGTGCATCGGCAGCCGCTTGGGCCTGTGTCACAGTGATTTGCGCCTGCACCTTTTCCCGCTCGGCGTTCTGCCGCAGCTTCTGCACCTCGACTTCGGCCAGCATGCGCTGCTCTATGCTGTTCTCATAGGCATCGGAGAAATCGATATTTTCGACCTGGACGCTGTCGATCTGCACCGGCCCCTGAATGCCAGCCTCGATCGCCGCCTGAACATCGGTATTGAACTGCGCCCGGTTCTGAATGACGGAGGCGGCGGTGAATTTGCCGAACACAGTCTTCACATCCTGCGGCGCGCGGCGCGAAATCAACCGCGATTCCAGGTTACCGAGCGAACCGAATTCGGAATAGACTTTCTCGACCGCATCCGCCGGCACATGCCAGGAAATAGTCACGCGCATATCGGCGGGCTGCTGGTCCTGTGAATAGGCCTGCATCTGTTGATGCTCGCCGGTCTGGCAGCTCGTGCCGCTCTGGCAGGTCCAATAGGTTACCTGCTGGGTGACGGGAATTTTGACGACGGTTTCAATCCACGGCAGTTTGAAATGCAGGCCCGGTTCCGCGGTGCCGACCATGGCCCCGGTGCGAAGGATCACACCGCGCTCGCCCTGGTCGATCGTGTACCATGAGCTGAAGATGATCATTGCAACGGCGATAACGGCGACAATGCCCAAAAATGCTGTCATTCGGCTCCTGGTTGCCACAGACGCCACGTCGATTTCCCGGTTCGCCATCGATTTCCTCATCATCTCTTCGATGGCGGAGACATAGATGAGTCGGCGCGGAAATGCACCCATTGCGGGTCTGCATGGCGAAGTTACAGCTTCAGTTTCTAGTCACCGGCTTCGAGCGCATCCGCGACACCGTTTCGCGCTCCGCCCGCTTGCAGCGCATTGGCGGCAGGCCGCGATCCATCAGGTCCATATCTTCCAACACCATGTCGCCCATTTTCTTGAAGGCGCTGTCAAGGGCACCGGCGCGATGCGCCGAGCGGATGAAGCCTTTGAGGCCGCGCACCGGATGGTCCTTGCCAAGCGGTTCCTCCGGATAGACATCGCTCGCCGCAACGATATGGCCGGAGGCGACCTCGGCCATCAATGCGTCGAAATCCACCACATCGGCACGGCTGAGCAGGATGAAGGCCGCCCCCTTGCGCATGCGCGCAAAAGCCTCGGCGCCGAGAAAACCCTTGTTCTCGCTGGTGACGGAGGCCACCACGAACAGGAAATCGCTGCCCGACAGCACCTCGTCGAGGCCGGCCGGCTGGACGCCATGTTCCCTGAGGATCGAAGGCGGCATCCAAGGGTCGAACACCCTGACCGTCGCGCGAAAGCCCGACAGCACCCTGCTCAGCGCCTTGCCGAGATCACCGAAGCCGACGATACCGATATCGCTGCCGGAGATCAGCCGGGCCTTGGCATTGCCATCACCGCCCCAAAGCTCCCTGCCCTCGCGAAAATCGAGATCCGCATCGACGATGCCGCGTGCCAGGCTGAGCGCAAACCCGAGCCCGATTTCAGCCACCGGCTCGGCAAAGACCTGTCCGGTCGTCACGACATGAATGCCGCGCTGGAACAGGACATCATAGGGCATGTTGTTGATGAGATTGCTTTCGACATTCAGGATGCAGCGCAGGCGCGGCATGCGGTCGAGCGTGTCCTTTGAAAGCGGCGGCTGGCCGATGATATAGCGCGCCTCGCCGAGCACATCGTCGCCAAGCCCGGCAATATTCTCCGGATCCGCCTCGACGATCCGGTATTTCGAATGGAGGAGCGACAGCGCATCCTTGCTGAAGATGAGTTCAAGCGAGCGCGGCTCGGGCGCGCTGATGGCCAAAGGCCTGTTATCAGTCGACATGAAAGTCTCTCCCTATTCTCAGAGACGATCCAATATCATTCGACCAGCCAAATCAATCAGGGCTCGTCTTCCCCTCCCGGCATGCCCACAGAGAAGGCGCAGATGCGCGAGAGATAGGTTTGCGGCAGGCCCGTTTCCGCGGCCCAGGCATTGAACCGATCCTGGATCAGCTTGAAATCTTTCTTGGTCGGCTTCGTCTCCGAGATCAGCAGGCCAGAAAGGCGCAGGCAAACGAGCACGTCATGGCTCATGACGAAACTGTCGCGTCCGATGGCGCGCAGGAAATATTGGCCGCTCATGCCGCCGAGGCGGTTGGCGCGCTTGTCGAGAACGGCGAGCAGGCCGATATGATCCTCCACCGGCCAATCGGCGAAGAAGCGCCCGGCGCTGCCATGTTCCTCGGCAAGTTGGCGAATGAAATGCGCATTGGCCCGCACGGACATGATCTTGGCGCCGTTGCGCACGACGCGCGTGTCCGAGGTCAGATCATGCCAGTAATCGTCGGGCGCGAAATTAAGGAACACCGGATCGAAACCGGAGAAAGCCGCTTCGAAACCCGGCCATTTGGAATCGATGACATTGCGCACGAAGCCGGCATAGAAGACATAGCGCGTCATTTCCGACAGCAACCTGTCGTCTGGCATGGCGCGCAAGGCATCATGATCGGGCGCTTTCGGCATCAGCGCTTTCAGCGCTTCCGCCCCGCCTTTGCGCTTTTCCGCCCGTTCCAGAATTTCCGCGAAGCTGCCCACCTGCCCCTCCTCTCTGACGAAGACTCAAGTCTTTTACGATCTCGTGCCTCCGCGCAAGGTAACGCGCGCTGGACATCCGCTGCAATTTTACTTGTACCTTCGCCCACCCTGGCGTTAACGTGAGCGCGTGGGTCGGAGCTGGAATGATGAGTAATAGACATTGGAATTTCCCGGTGATGGTCATCTGCACGCGAACAGGGAAAATCTATACCGTTGGCACCACGAAAGAGGCATTGGACATGCTCTTGAATGCATGGCCCGTTGCCGAAGGCAAGGCGTTCATGATGGCCTTGCAGATATGCACGGATGTTGAAAGCGGGATCAGGCAACCGCTGGAAGCGCGCAACAGTTTCGTCGCCGCCGCCAAGGAAGCAGGCGTACCGATCGAAACCACAATGGCCGAATAAACCGCCGCATCACCTGATTCTCCTCTCGCGCCGTGGCTTTGTGCCTCTGTCCGCAACAATGCTTGGAACGAAACCGCCGCTATCCCGTTTTGAAATGCCAAAACGAGGAGCGCGATGTTTCAAACCGCCTGGAGAAAGCCTGTCGTCGTACGCCTGCCGAAAAATATCCGCATCATCCGGACAGCGGCCGAGGCTACGGACTGCCTGACCGTGGATTGGCCGATACGCCACGGAAACGCCTATGAGGCCGCGTTGCGCGCCTGCATCGATTGCTTTGAAGGATATACCACCGCGAACGAAACCCGCATGGCTTTCGTCGCCGCCTGCCGCGAGGCGCATGCCCTGATAAGCGCATGACGCCGGGCAAACACATTTTCATGGCGCGGAGTATTAGGCCGGATCTTTTGCTAAGAAAAACTGGAGTTTGACGGTCGTTAATTCAAAATTAAAAGCAAACGAATAAAAGCGGTCTTGGGTCGCGAGAAGTCTGCTGAAAAACGCGATTCGCCCATGAGTAAAAGACGCATCTGGGCGAACGGGGGTAGCAGGCAAGACGTCAGCGTCCAATGGCGTAGGGATCAGGGCCGTGCATGGCTCTGGAAGCATGATGCCCTTCCAACGCGCCGGCTCGTCCGAGCCATGTTCCGTGTAACTTCATTCTCTTCCGACAGGACGCCCGAATTGTCGACGCCGGTATTGGTGTCCGATTAAGCGGGTAACGCTGCCAGCAAACGCGCGTCCAACGACGCCGTAAAGGGACTTTGCTGGTCTTCTCGCGCGGCCGACGGCAGAGGGGTGATATTCGCATTCAGCTAACACTAGGGGCGCGTCCATGACTTCAGTTATTTCTTCTCTGAGCATCACTCAGATCAAAGCTCTTTCCACCACAACGATTAAGCAGCTCACCACCGACGACGTGGCAGCACTGAGCACCACGCAGATCAAGGCGCTGAGCTCAACGCAACTCTCCGCTTTTGAAACGCAGGACATCTCCACCTTCACCTCCACGCAGATTGGCGCCGTATCGACGAGCGCCATTCTTGGTTTGAACCTGGACCAACTGGCTGTTCTCTCCACGACCCAGCTCGGGGGCCTCTCGACCGAACAGGTCGCCGCGCTCACCACAGCCGACGTTGCCGGCCTCTCCACCGATCAGGCCAAGGCTCTCTCCACCAGCCAGGTGGCCGCTCTGACCTCGAAGCAGGTTGCAGTCCTCTCCACTGACGATGTTGCCGCCCTCTCCACCGACCAGATCGGTGTTCTGAAGACCGCGCAGGTCGCAGCCATGAAGTCGGCCCAGATCGCAGCTCTCTCCACCGACCAGGCCGCTGCACTGTCCTCGACGCAGATTGGCGCCCTGACGGCAACAGAAGTTGGCGCTCTCTCCACGGCCGACATCGCAACCTTCTCGACCGACGAAATCGCAGCGATCAGCACCGCGGCTTTGTCCGGCCTGACCTCTGATAAGGTCGCAGCGCTCTCTACTGATCAGGTTGCGGCTCTGAAGACCAGCCAGATCGCTAAGTTGAGCAC